>CAUJIU010000001.1 GCA_963205075.1 Pseudomonadota bacterium
CAATTCAACACCGCCTAGTAAAATCCCATTTGAATGGAAACTAACGGCTTAGCAGCGATATGTTAAGATCCTGCAGATTGGCGTCTGGCTAATCCCTACGCCTTGATCAGGTTGTGGTAAGCAAACTTTCATACTCGTCACACATTTTGAGCGTTGGCGCAGGGCCGAAGTCAAGGAGTCGCGCGACGCCGGGTCGGCCGGCTCGATCGCCGACAGGTAACCGCGCGCCCCGCAAGGATGCGTCCGCGGCGTCAGGTCCGGACCCCACGGTGCCGCGCCATGAAGCGCTCTATATCGGCCTCGGTCGGTTCCCGGCCCGTGAACACCTCGACATAGCCGGGCATGCGGGCAATGCGCAGGTCGCGGCTTTCGGTCACCTGCATCGAGATGTAGCCGATCTGGGTGTAGATCATGGTAAGCGCGCGCACTTCGGCCTCGGCCGTGTCAAAGCCGAACCGCTCGAACATCGCCTGCATCGCCTCGGTGCGGCGGTGATCGGCCCGCGCGAGCCGCTCCTGTAGCGCCGGGTCGTTGCGCGCCCAGTTGCGGATCGACAGATCAAGCCGCGAATCGAACAGCTCGTTGTCGAGCCAGCAGTCGAACAGGTTGAAGATCGCTTCACAGATGGTCTCGGCATAGGCCTCGCATCGGGTGACCAGGTTGCCGGTATTCTTGTTCTCCCAGTGCCGGATCATCGCATCGAGCAGCGCTTCGCGGTCCTTGAAATGCCAGTAGAACCCGCTGCGGGTCAGCCCCAGCCGCTGGGCCAGCGGCATGATCTTGACCGCCTCGACGCCGCTCTCGGTCAGGACGTCATAGGCGGCCTTGAGCCAGGCATCTTCGGTGGTGCGCGGATCGGCGGTATCGATCTGGTTCATGGGGGATTTATGCGGTCTCTTGACAGGTGTGTCAATTGTGCTGACAACTATGTCAACTCAACCGAGTCGAAAGGCATCTGCGATGACTGAAGCGGCAGTTGCGGCGCCCACATCCCGCAGGCGCGGGCGCGGCGGGGATGGGGCGCGCAGCGGCACGCCGGGGCAGAACCCGCACCTTGAAGTGCCGTTCATAACGCGCGGCATCCCGACCTATGATCTGCTGGGCGAGGACAGCCTGGTCCGGATCGAGGCCACGGCAGACCGGATCATGGCCGAGATCGGCATCGAGTTCCGCGAGGATCCGGCAACGGTCGATCTGTTCCGCGCCGCCGGCGGCACCGTCACCAACCTGACCGCCGAAAGCTGGAACATCCGCTTCGAGCCGGGCATGATCCGCGAGATCCTGCGCAGCGCCCCGGCCCGGTTCACCCAGCACGCCCGCAACCCGGCCCGGTCGGTCGAGATCGGCGGCGATGCGGTGGTGTTCGCGCCCTCCTACGGTTCGCCCTTCGTGATGGATCTGGACCGGGGCCGCCGCTATGGCACCATCGAGGATTTCCGCAATTTCATCAAGCTGGGCCAGTCCAGCCCCTGGCTGCACCATTCCGGCGGCACGATCTGCGAGCCCACGGACATCCCGGTCAACAAGCGCCACCTGGACATGGTCCTGTCGCATATCCGCTATTCGGACCGGGCCTTTCTGGGCTCGATCACCGCGCCCGACCGGGCCGAGGACAGCATCGAGATGTGCCGCATCCTGTTCGGGGCCGAGTTCGTGGACCGCAACTGCGTCATCATGGGCAATTTCAACACCACCTCGCCGCTGGTGCTGGATGGCGTGACCTCGCGCGGCATCCGCGCCTATGCCGGGGCGGGCCAGGGGTCGATCCACCTGCCGTTCCTGCTGGGGGGCGCGGTGTCGCCGCTGACCATCGCCGGGTCGGTGGCGCAATGCCTGGCCGAAAGCATGGTCTCCTGCGCGCTGACGCAGCTGGTGCGGCCCGGCGCGCCGGCGATCCTGGCCTCGTTCCTGTCGTCGATGTCGCTGCGGTCGGGCTCGCCCACCTTCGGCACGCCGGAACCGGCGCTGGGGTCGCTGGTGATGGGCCAGCTGGCGCGGCGGCTCAACATGCCGCTGCGCTGCGCGGGCAACTTCTCGACCTCGAAGCTGCCCGACGCGCAGGCGATGCAGCAAAGCATGATGTCGATGATGTCGGCGGTGCAATGCGGCGCCAACTACGTGCTGCATTCTGCCGGTTTTCTCGACGGGCTCCTGTCGATGTCCTACGAGAAATTCGTGCTCGACACCGATCTGTGCGGCGCGCTGCACAGCTACCTCAACGGCGTTGCCGTCACCGAGGACACGCTGGGTTTTGAAGCGCTGGCCGAGAAGGGCCCGGGCGAACATCTCTTTGGCACCGCCCACACGCTGCGCCACTACAAGACCGCCTATTACGACAGTGCGCTCGATGACAACCAGCCCTGGGAAACCTGGGACGAGCAGGGCGGGATCGACGCGGCCACCCGCGCCAATGCGCGGTGGAAGGCGACGCTGGCCGCCTACGAGGCGCCCGCGCTCGACCCCGGCATCGATGCGGCGCTGCAGGACTTCGTCGACCGCAAGAAGGCGTCGGCAACTGACGCCTGGTACTGAGGAGCCAAAGATGTCCAAAGACCCGCTGCTCCAGCCCTATCAGCTCAAGCATCTGACGCTGAAGAACCGGATCATGACCACCAGCCATGAACCGGCCTATCCCGAGGACGGGATGCCGAAGGCGCGCTATGCCGCCTATCACGCCGAGCGCGCCAGGGCCGGGGTGGCGCTGGCGATGACCGCCGGGTCGGCCGCGGTCAGCCGGGACAGCCCGCCGGTCTTCAACAACGTGCTGGCCTATCGCGACGACGTGGTGCCGTGGATCCGCAACCTGACCGATGCCTGCCACGAACATGGCTGCGCGGTGATGATCCAGCTGACCCATCTGGGCCGCCGGACCGCGTGGAACAAGGGCGACTGGCTGCCTTCGGTCTCCTCGTCCCGGCACCGCGAACCGGCGCACCGGGCCTTTCCCAAGCTGATCGAGGATTGGGACATCGAGCGCATCATCGCGGATTTCGCCGATGCCGCCGAGCGGATGCAGGCCGGCGGCATGGACGGGATCGAATTGCAGGTCTACGGGCACCTGCTCGACCAGTTCTGGTCGCCGCTGACCAATGACCTTGTCGGCCCCTATGGCGCCGATACGCTGGAGAACCGGCTGCGCTTTCCGATGGATGTGCTGGGCGCGATCCGCAAGCGGGTGGGCGACGATTTCATCATCGGCTTCCGCTATACTGCGGACGAGGCGCAGAAAGGCGGCATCACGCCCGAGGAAGGCATCGACATTTCCAAGCGGCTGGCCGCCAGCGGCCAGGTCGATTTCCTCAACGTGATCCGGGGCCGCATCCACACCGATCCGGCGATGACCGACGTGATCCCGGTGCAGGGCATGAAAAGCGCCCCGCATCTGGATTTCGCGGGCGAGGTGCGCCGCGCCACCGGCATGCCCACCTTCCACGCAGCCCGGATCCCCGATGTGGCAACCGCGCGCCATGCGGTGGCCTCGGGGCTGCTGGACATGGTCGGCATGACCCGCGCGCATATGGCCGATCCGCATATCGTGCAGAAGATCATCGAGGGCCGCGAGGAAGATATCCGCCCCTGCGTCGGGGCCACCTATTGCCTGGACCGGATCTATCAGGCCGGCGAGGCGCTGTGCACCCACAACGCCGCCACCGGGCGCGAGCTGACGATGCCGCACCACATTGCCCCCGCCGGGACGCGGCGCAAGGTGGTGGTGGTCGGTGCCGGTCCCGGCGGGCTCGAGGCCGCGCGCATCGCCGCCGAGCGTGGCCATGACGTGACCGTGTTCGAGGCCGCCGCCGAACCGGGCGGACAGATCCGCCTGACCGCGCAAAGCCCGCGCCGGCGCGAGATGATCGGGATCATCGACTGGCGCATGGCCCAATGCGCGGCGCGCGACGTGAAATTCCACTTCAACACCTACGCCGAAGCGGCAGATGTGACCACGCTCAACCCTGATGTGGTCATTGTCGCCACTGGCGGCCTGCCCAACACGCGGCTGTTTGAATCCGGCAAGGAACAGCCCGATGTGGTGACCAGCTGGGATATCATCTCGGGCGATGTGAAGCCGGCGGGCTCGGTGCTGATCTACGACGAGAGCGGCGACCATCCCGGCCTGCAAGCGGCAGAGATCGCGGCGGCGGCCGGGTCGCGGGTCGAGGTGATGACGCCCGACCGGGTGTTCGCGCCCGACATCATGGCGATGAACCTCGTGCCCTACATGCGCAGCCTGCAGGACAAGGACGTGACCTTTACCGTCACCCGCCGCCTGCTCGATGTCCGGCGCGAGGGCAACAAGCTGGTGGCGGTGATCGGCACGGACTATTCCAGCCATTCCCACGAGGCGCAGTACGATCAGGTGGTGGTGAATTACGGCACCCTGCCGCTCGACGATCTCTATCTCGAACTCAGGCCGCATTCCTCGAACCTGGGCGAGGTCGACTATGATGCGCTGATCGCGGGCCAGCCTCAGGCTGTCCGGCGCAATGCGGCCGGGGCGTTCCAGCTGTTCCGCATCGGCGATGCGGTCAGCGCCCGCAACACCCATGCCGCGATCTATGACGCGCTGCGGCTGGTCAAGGATATCTGAGGGCGCGCCGCCCGGCCGCCCTGACCTTCGGGAGATGCTCGCATGACCGCATTCAGCCATGTCTTTCAGCCGGTGCGGCTGCGCCACAAGACGCTGAAGAACCGCGTGGTCTTTGGCGCGCATACCACCAACATGGCGGTGGATGGCCTGCCGGGCGACCAGCATGTCGCCTATTACGCCGAGCGCGCGATGGGCGGTGCGGCGATGATCGTGGTCGAGCCGATGCCGGTTCATCCCGCCGCCGTGCTGACACGCGGCAACTTCCGCCCCGCAACCGATGCCGTGATCCCGCATTTCCGCCGCCTGACCGAGGCCTGCCACGCCCATGGCTCGGTGATGATCCAGCAGCTCTACCATATCGGCGCCCATGGCGACGGCGACAATTCCTGGCATGCGCATTGGTCGCCCTCGGGTGGCCCGAGCTATCATGACAGCGATGGCAGCCACGAGATGAGCGAGGCCGAGATCGAGGAAACCATCGACGGTTTCGTGCAGGCCGCCATCCGCTGCCAGAAGGCCGGCTTCGACGGGGTCGAGGTCTGGGGGGCCTATCACGGGCTGCTGGACCAGTTCTGGACGCCGTTCTCCAACCAGCGCACCGACCGCTGGGGCGGAAGTCTGGAAAACCGCACCCGCGCCTCGCGCGAGGTGCTGCGCCGGATCCGCGCCGCCTGCGGCGAGGAATTCATCATCGGGCTGGCGGTCAATGACGAGCCGGATGTGCGGGTCGCGCTTGGCCGAGAGGAAACCGCGGAAATCGTCGCGCTGCACGATGCCGAGCGGCTGATGGATTACGTCACCTGCGGCACCGGGGGCTATTTCGATTTCTACAAGATCATCCCGTCATTCCTCTATGCAGAAAAGCTTGGCGTCGATCTGGCAGCGACCCTGAAAGGCGTGGTGAAGCACGCGCTGGTGACCGCCGAAAGCCATATCCGCACCCCCGAAAACGCCAATACCGTTCTGGGCGCGGGCGAGGCCGATCTGGTGTCGATCGTGCGCGGGCAGATCGCCGATCCGCATCTTGTCAGCAAGGCGGCGGCAGACCGGGCGGACAGCATTCGCGGCTGCATCTCCTGCAACCAGCAATGCTGGGGGCGGCGCAGCCGCGATTACTACATCTCCTGCCTGATCAACCCCTCTGCCGGGCATGAATACCTGTGGGGCGGCGACCGGTTCACCCGCGCCGATAGCGCGAGAGCCGTGCTGGTGGTTGGAGGTGGTCCGGCCGGGCTGGAGGCCGCGCGGGTCGCGGCGGAACGCGGCCACAAGGTGACGCTGGCCGAGGCCGGGCCGCAGATCGGCGGGCAGTTCCGGCTGGCGGGGTTGCAGCCGCGCCGCGGCCAGATCACCGACCTGATCGGCTGGTACGGGCGCGAACTGGCCCGGCTGGGGGTCGATCTGCGCTTCAACACCCACATGGATGCCGGCGATATCGCGGCCTTTGGTGCCGATCAGGTGATCCTTGCCACCGGATCGCTGCCCGCCGGAACCGGCTTCCAGCGGGCGCTGCCGCAATTGCCGGCCCTGCCCGGCAGGGACCTCGGCAACGTCTGGTCAGCCGAAGACGTGATGATGCGGGTGGCGCGGCCCGGCAAACGGGTGGTGGTGCTGGATGAAGGCGGCGGCTGGCGCGGCTGCGGCACTGCATGGAGACTGGCGGAAGACGGCCATGCCGTCACCATCGTCACCCCGGACCCGCTGGTGGGCAAGGAATTGCAGCGCTCCGCCACCGACCTGCCGCTGCGCCGGGCCCTGGCGCGGCTGGGCGTCCGCTTCGTCACCGATGCCGCGATCAGCGAATGGACCGCGCAGGGCGCGGTGGCCCTGTCGCTGTTGACCGGTCAGACAGAGCAGCTGGCAGCCGATGCGCTGGTGCTGGCAACCACGAACATCGCCGATACCGCCCTGCGTCACCAGGTGGCGGCCAGCGGCATCACTGCCCGGACCATCGGCGACGCCAACGCGCCCCGCAACGCGGCGCTGGCGATTTTCGAGGGGCGCAGGGCCGGGCTCGCGGTCTGAGGCCCGTCCCTAGCTGGCGACAACCAGCTTCCGCGACAGGTCGGACAGGATCTCCGGCCCGTCCTTGCGCAGGATCACGATCTCTTCCAGCCGGACCCCGAAGCGGCCCGGCAGATAGATGCCCGGCTCGATCGAGAACACCATCCCCTCGTCCAGCACCGTTTCCGAGGTGCCGGTGATGTAGGGCTGCTCGTGAATGTCGAGCCCCAGACCATGGCCGGTGCGATGGACGAAATACTCGCCATAACCCCCCGCCGCGATGGTGTCGCGCGCTGCCGCATCGACCTCGCGGGCGCGCACACCCGGACGGGCGGCGGCAAGGGCGGCCTGCACCGCGGCGTCAACCAGGGCGTGGACTTCGGCATAGCCCTCGGGCGCGCGGCCCACCGCCGCCATGCGGGTCATGTCGGACGGGAAATCGCCCTTGCGGCCGCCGATGTCGATGACGACCGCATCGCCCAGGGCCAGCTTTCGCTCGCCGGTTTCGTGATGCGGATAGGCCCCGTTCGGGCCGGACCCGACGATGGTGAACTCGGTGCGGGCACCCTTTTCGGCGAAGGCCGCCCGCACGACGCGGGCAATGTCCGCCTCGGTAACCCCGGGCGCGACCGCAGCCAGTGCGGCCTGCATGGCGTAGTCGTTGATCCGCGCGTTTTCTTTCAGCGAGGCGTATTCATCGGCATCCTTGCGCATCCGCAGCCAGCCGATTGTCGCCTCGGTATAGGAGTGCCGCGCCCTTGGCAGCGCCCCCAGCAGCAGCAGCGCAAAATCCGCGCGCATGGATTCGTCAAGCGCCACCAGACTGACGCCGCCGGCCCCGACATGGGCAAGCACCTCGGCCAGCGCCTGCGCCGGGCCATCGGCATCGGCCCATTCGAACATCGGCAGGTCGGAATGCGCGCGCGCATCCTCTGCGTTGAGCGCGGGCATCAGCATCGCCGCGCGCTCCGGTCCCACCAGCAGCAGGCAGGGCCGCTCGTCCGGATAGGGGTGAAAGCCCAGAAGCCAGCGCATGTGGGTGCCCGGCGCGAGGGCAACCAGACCGGCGCCGCTTTTGTTCATTCGGGCGCGCAGCGCCGCCAGTCTGGCTGTTACCTTGGTCACGTCAGTGCCTCCCATCAGGTTGCGGGCAATTCAGCCCGCTATGCCGCCTCGACAACCACCCGGTTGCCGAAAGGCTCGTTGGTGTCAAATTGCCCGAACCGGGCAATTTCGTCTTCGGGCGGAGCCTCGGACGACCAGCGCCGCGAGGGCACCCAGCCGCATTGCCGGCGCAGCACGGCGGCGTATTCGGCCCGCTTCAGCGCCGCGATCGAGGGGTCGATGACCGGCACGCCCAGTTTCTGTTCCAGCTCCTTGTAAAAGCCGATCTCCATGGTGCAGCCCAGGATCACCGCCTCGGCAAAGTCTTCTTCCACCGCCTTGGTGCCAGCGGCGATCAGGCGGCGCTCGGTCTCGGCATGGTCGGCCTGGAAGTCGTTCACGCCCAGTTCGACATGGTAGAAGCCCGAAAGCCGCTCGCCATAGCCCTGCTCGCGGACGGTGTTGTGCATCTGGTGCACCCATTTGCGGCGCCCGACGATGATCCCGAAGCGGTTGGCCAGCGTCGAGGCGATCTCGCAGGACGACTGGCAGGGCGCGGTCACGATCATGCCTTCGGACAATTCGCGCGCCTCGGCCAGGCCGGTGTCGTAGAAACAGCCGATGGCCACCGCGTCAAAGCCCTCGCGCGCGGCCGCCCGGACGGCGCGCAGGGTGCCGGACATCACCATCGCCTCGTAGGTGCGATATTCCACATGGGTGAAGCCGCCGATGGACGCGGGCAGCGACACGATGTGAACCTCGGTTCCGGGAAGTTTGTAGTCGCCGGCCATGTCGGCAAAGATGCCGTCCCAGTCGGCGATGCCAACCGGGTTGATATACATGATCTTCAGCGGATCAGTCTTGGCCATGTCGTCCTCCTGGGTTTCGGGTCAGACATTGACCCCATAGATCTCTTTTGCCCTCTCAGCGCTGATCAGGCCGTTCTTCACGTCGCGCCTGACCGCTGCGGGATCACGCTTTTTCGGATCACCGATGCCGCCGCCATTGCCGGTCACCACACGGATGACATCGTCGGTGTTGGTCTCCAGCCCCGACACGAAGGCATAGCGTTGCGGCTTGCCCTTCTTGGGGATGAACTGGACATAGTTGGGCGAGCCTTCATGGCCGCCATCCATGGCCCAGGCCGGGAATTTGGACCGGGTGTAGCCCGCGGTCAGAAAGCCCTTGTCGGCGCGAATGCGGTAATCCATGACGATGCCGCGCCCGCCGGTGAACATGCCTTCGCCACCGGGCTCGAGGTTCAGCGCCATCTGGTCGACATAGAGCCCGTTGCGCGCCTCATTGATCTCGGCCGGGCAGTTGAACGTCTCGCCGTGGAAGCCGCAGAACATCGCCGAGTTGCCATCGCCCGAGCGGCTGGCCCCCCAGCCGCCGAGCTGGGGTTCGATGATCGTGTATTGCCGCCCGGTATCGGGATGGGTCCCGCCGATGAAGGTGCCGCAAACACTGGCAAAATGTCCCGAAGCGAGCCGGTCGGGCATATGTGGCGCCAGGCAGCGCCACATGATGTCATAAACCCGCAACTCGATCTCGTAGTAGAAGCCGATGGGCGCGGGCTCCTTGGCATGGAACACCGACCCCTCGCGGGTCAACAGTTCGATGGGCCGGAACGAGCCGCCATTGGCAGGCGAATGCGGGTCGGTCAATGACTTGAAGATCATCTGCGCCGAGACCATCACGCCGTCGCGCGAGGTGTTGACCGGCCCGGTCGACTGGTCGGGGTTGTCACGCAGATCGACGGTGAAGCTCTTGTCGGTGATGGTGATCTTGACGTTGTAGATGGTGCCGTCATCCTGCTCTTCGGACAGGGTGAACGTTCCCTTGGGCAGGTCCTTGAGCGCGGCGCGCGAACTGGCCTCGCCGTAGTCCATGAACTTCTTCATCGCCGTCTCGAAAGTCCCGGTGCCATATTTGCGCGCAAGCTCGTTCAGCCGGCGCTCGCCGATCCGCACCGAGGCAATCGCCGCCCAGACATCGCCGCGCAGCACATCGGGCATGCGGGAATTGACGGTCAGGATATCGAAGACCGGGGCGATTGGCGTGCCCTTGGAGATGATCTTGATCGCCGGCAGGCGCAGCCCTTCCTGAAAGATCTCGGTGGCCTCGCCGGTCAGCGACCCGGGCGCCATGCCGCCGACATCGGAGTTATGCGCGATGTTCGCCGTCCAGGCGATGATCCGGCCATCGGCGAAAACCGGCATGGCAACGATGATGTCGTTGAGATGGGTCACCCCGCCGTAATAGGGATCGTTGGTGGCAAAGACGTCGCCCGGCTCGATGTCGCCGGGCTTGGAGAACTTGGCGAGCAAGACTTTCACCGCCTTGTCCAGCACCCCGACAAAGGCCGGGATACCGGCGCCGGACGAGGCAAGCTCGCCCTTGGCGTCGATGATGCCGGTGCCCATGTCGAGCACCTCGTAGATGATCGACGACATGGCGGTCTTGCGCATGGCCGCGAACATCTCGTCGGCGGCGGCCTGCAGCGAGTTCTGGATGATCTCGAGCGTGATCGGATCGTCCGCAGGGCCCTTGGAATTCGTTTTTCCTGAATGTGCCATTTTGTGCCCCTCAGTTCGTCAGGTGAATGTGGATGTTGCCGTAGGCATCGACCTCGGCGCGATTGCCGGGGTGAAGCACCACGGTCGTGCCCGGGTCCTCGACAATGGCCGGGCCCTTGAACTGCATCCCCGGCTCCAGCCGCGTGCCGTCATAGACGGCGGCCTTGTGGCGACCCTCCAGCGCGTAATCGACCTCGCGGCTGCCCTTGAGCGCCGGCTTGGCGGTCTTGTTGCCCAAGGCGCGCGCCTGCATCTTGAGCTTGCCGACGGCGGCGGACGCCACGAGGTGGATGCCCACCATCTCGACCGGAGCATCCAGCCGATAGGTGTATTCCCGCTCGTAGACTTCATGGAAGTTGGCGGCGATCTCGGCCAGGCGGGCATCGGTGATCTTGCCGGCAGGGATTTCCACCTCGGTGGTATGTTCCTGATTCTGATAGCGGAACTTGCCAAACCGCCGGAACTCGACCCGAGAGGCGGCAACCCCTTCGGCCTTGAACTGCTTGAGCGCCGCGGCTTCGGTTTCGACGAAAACCGCCTCGATGCCTTTCGCGGCGCCCTTGCCGAGATCGGCCAGGCGGGTCACGAAATAGTCGCGCCGCAGGTCCGACATCATCATCCCCCAGGCCGAGAACACCGAAGCCCCCGCCGGGATCACCACCTTCTTGACCCCAAGCTCTATGCCCAAGGCCACGCCATGCATCGCGCCGCCGCCGCCAAAGGCAACCAGCGTGAAGTCGCGCGGATCATGGCCGCGATTGAGCGAAACCAGCTTGAGCGCGTTGACCATGTTGTTGTTGGCGATGCGGATGATGCCGCGCGCCGCCTCGTCCCGGTCGCAGCCAAGCCGTTTGGCCACCGCGCCCAGCGCCTTGCCCGCCGCGTCCATGTCGGCGGTGACTTCGCCGCCGCAGAAATAGTCGCGGTTGATCCGGCCAAGCCAGAGATTGGCGTCGGTGGTCGTGGCCTCGGTGCCGCCGCGCCCGTAGGCGGCCGGTCCCGGCTGCGCGCCCGCCGACTGAGGCCCGACATGCAGCTTGCCGAAGTCATCGACCCAGGCGATCGAGCCGCCGCCATTGCCGATCTCGACCAGGTCGACGACCGGCACCATGATCGGATAGCCCGACGAAAGCCGGGAATGCTCGATCCAGTAATCGGTCTTGATGCGGACCGTTCCGCCCTCGATCAGCGAACATTTGGCGGTGGTGCCGCCGATGTCGAGCGCCAGAACGTCCGGCTCTCCGATCAGCTTGCCAAGTTCCGCCGCGCCCCAGAACCCCGAGGCCGGGCCGCTCTCGACCATGGTGATCGGCACCCGCGCCACCGCTTCGAGCGAGTCCACCCCGCAATTGGACTGCATGATGTAGGGCATGCCCTTCAGCCCCCTGCTGGCCAGACCCTCGGCCAGCCGCGACAGGTAGCGTTCGGCCACCGGCTGCACATAGGCCGACAGGACGGCGGTATTGGTGCGCTCGTATTCGCGCCACTCGCGGGTGATCTGATGGCTGGCCACCACCGAGACCTCGGGCCAGGCCTTGCGCACCGCCTCGACCGTGGCGGCCTCATGCGCGGTATTGGCGTAGGAATGGATGAAGCAGATGGCGACGGCCTGCACCCCGTCGGCCCGGAAATGCGCGAGGATGTCCGGCAGGCCCGTCAGGTCCAGCGGCACCATTTCCGCGCCCTTGTAATCGACCCGCCCCGGCAGTTCGGCGCGCAGGTGGCGCGGCACGAAGGGTGCGGGCTTCTTGTAGTGCAGGTTGAAGAAATCGGGCCGGTTGCCCCGCGCGATCTCGAGCGAGTCCCGGAAGCCCATGGTGGTGATCAGGCCGACTTTCACCCCCTTGCGCTCGGTGATGGCGTTGATGACCACCGTGGTGCCATGGGCCAGGAAATCGACCGCCGCAGGATCGATGCCGCCCTTCGCCAGCACGTTCAGCACCCCCTTTTCAAAATCGGGCGGCGTGGTGTCGGACTTGGCGGTGGTGATGCGCTGCACCCCGTTGGCGTCTGTTTCAAAGGCGACCAGATCGGTGAAGGTGCCCCCGACATCGGTGGCGACACGAAGCGACGGTTTCGGCATCAGTTCTCTCCTCTGGTGGCCATCCGGTGCAGCATCAGGCATGCCGCACCCGGCAATTTCAGGATCTCGGCGGCGGCCACGCGCTCGGGCGTGTAATGCCCGGCGACGTCCAGGCAGTTGATCGTGCCCAGGATCTCGCCATCGACGACGATCGGAACGTTGATCACCGACTGGCAGCCCAGCGACTCGATCAGCTCATTGTCCGAGAACACGGCCGCCAGATCTCCGGCGCTGTTGCCGACAAAGATCTTGCCCTGCCCGATCACGTGCCGCGACCAGTCGTCGTCCACCAGCGGCTTGGTGCCGGAGACCGGATAGGCATCGGGCATGGAGGAATAGAGCCGCCGTGCCACCCCTTCTTTCTGATCCACGGTGGTGACCGTGAACAGTTTGGCGCCGACCGCGGACTGCGCCAGTTGGCAAAGCGCGGCCATCGCGGTGTCAGGCTGGCCATCGGCACGCGCGAGGGCGGCGTGGAATGTTTCAAGCATTGAGGCTCTCCATGAAGCGGTCGCGCAGATCGGATTCGTCCTGGGTCAAGACCGGGACGGCGCTGATCAGCCGACGGGTGTAGGGATGGGCAGGCGCGGCAAACAGCGCCTCGGTTGCTGCAAGTTCCACCAGGCGGCCCTTTTCGAAAACGGCCACCCGGTCAGCGACATTGCGCACCACCGCGAGGTCGTGGGTGATGAAGACGAAGGTCAGGCCGCGCTTGGCCCGCAGGTCGTTCAGCAGCCTGAGCACCCGCGCCTGCACCAGGACGTCAAGCGCGGAGGTCGGCTCGTCGAGCACCACCAGCGGCGAGGAACAGGCGATGGCGCGGGCGATGGCGACGCGCTGGCGCTCGCCCCCCGACAGGCCGGCGGGCGCCCGCGCGAGGTGGCTTGCGGGCAGCCCGACCTCGGCCAGCAGCGAGGCCATCAGCGCGGGTCGATCCGCCCTGGCGCCGATGTCGTGCACATCGAGGGCCAGCCGCAACGAGGCGGCAATCGAGCGGCGCGGGTTGAGCGAGGACAGCGGGTTCTGCTGCACCAATTGCACCAGCCGCCGATGTTGGAGGCTGCGCCGCGCCGGCAGGGTTGCGCCGTCAAAGGCGATCTCGCCCTCGCTTGGCGGGTAGATGCCAAGGATCATGTTGGCGATCGTCGACTTGCCCGACCCGCTTTCGCCGACGATGGCCACGCATTCGCCGCGCGCCACATCCAGCGACACGTCATCGACAGCCAGCACATCGCCCGCCGGGGTCGAGAACCGCTTGGTCACATTTCTGAGGCTCAGAAGGGTCATGGCGCGGCCTCGGCATGCAGGACTGCGGGGGCAAGGAAATCGGCGCTCGCGTCGTCGATCTCGGGAATGCCGCCGCCGGTCAGGCGTGGCACGGCGGCCATCAGGGCGCGGGTATAGGCGTGTCCCGGCGCATCGAAGACGGCCCTGGTGGTGCCGCTCTCGACGATCCGGCCCTTGTAGATCACGTAGATCCGGTCTGCGAATTCGCGCACCACGCCGAGATTGTGCGAGATGAACAGCACCGAGGTCTGGTGCGCCGCGACCATGTCGCGCATCAGCCCCAGTGTCTGTGCCTGCACGGTCACGTCAAGCGCCGTGCCCGGCTCGTCGGCGATCAGCAGGGCAGGCTCATTGGCCAGCGCCATGGCGATCATCACCCGCTGGTTCATGCCGCCCGACAGCTGGAACGGGTAGGAGCCCAGCACCCGGCCCGAATCGCGGATCGAGACATCGTTGAGCAGGGTCGCGGCCCGCAGCGCCGCATCGCGCTCGGAAATGCCGGGCTCGCCGCGGCGCAGAACTTCGGTGAACTGGGTGCCGATCGGGTAGACCGGATTGAGCGACGAGGTCGGGTCCTGAAAGATCATCGACATGGCCGTGCCGCGCAAGGCGGCGCGCTGGCGCCGGGTCAGGCTGGCAAGGTCGCGTCCGTCGAACTCGACCGTTCCGCCGACCCGCACCCCGCGCAGCTCCTGCAGGAGGCCCAGCACGATGCGTGCCGTCACCGACTTGCCCGAGCCGCTTTCGCCCACCAGCGCCACGCGCTCGCCCCGGCCGATCCGCAGCGAAATGCCATGCAGGACCCGCGCGGTGCCCGAGTGGCCTTTGAAGTCCAGCGTCAGGTCGCGGATGTTGAGGGTATCGGTCATTGCTCCGCCCCCAGGATCTCGCGCAGCGCATCGCCGACCAGGTTGAAGCCGAACACGGCAACCAGGATCGCCAGCGCCGGGAACACCGTCAGCCACCAGCTGTCAGGCAGATAGCGCGCGCCTTCGGCGACCATCGAGCCAAGGTCCGGCGTCGGCGGCTGGACGCCCAGGCCAAGGAAGGACAGCGACGAGACGATCAGGATCACGAAGCCCAGGTCCAGCGTCATCTTGGTGACGATCGCCGGCACGCAGTTGGGCAGGATCTCGCGAAACATCACATGGGCGGGGCCGGCGCCGATGACTTCGGCGGCCAGCACATAGCCTTCCTCACGCTCGGAGCGGGTGATGTTGTAGACGACACGGGTGTACCAGGGCCACCACATCGCGGTCACGGCCAGCATGCCGTTGAGCAGCGTCGGCTCCAGAACGCCCATGATCGACATTGCCAGCACCAGCGGCGGCACCGAGAGGAACACATCGGTAAGCCGCATCAGGCAGTATTCGATCCAGCCGCCCAGATAGCCTGCGGCCAGCCCGATCACCACCCCAACCGGCACCGCGATGGACAGGACCACCACCCCCAGGACCAGCGAGATGCGATAGGCAAACAGGATGCGGCTGAAAATATCCCGCCCGACCAGATCGGTGCCCATGATCGAGGGCCATTGCGGCGGCTTGTTGAAGTTGACGAAATCGACGACGGCCCCGGCATGGCTCGGGAATGGCGCAATGACATTGGCGAAGATCGCGCAAAGCACCACCAGCGCGACCAGGATAACCCCCAGCAGCGACAAGGGATTGGACAGCAGGATGAACAGGGTGCGCTTCATGCCGACCTCTGCGAATAGCGGATGCGCGGGTTGATGACCGCCACCAGCAGATCGACAATGACATTGACGATCAGAAACGCCGCCGAGATGATCAGCACCGTGCCGACGATGGCGTTGAGGTCCTTGCGCAGGATCACCGCCACGCCGTAGCGCGACAGGCCGGGCCAGGCGAAAATCGCCTCGACCAGAAAGGCGTTGCCCAGCATCGACGCGAAATCGAGGCCGATGATGGTCATCGCCGGGATCAGCGACGGGCGCAGCGCGTAGCGCCGCGCAATCCGCCCCTCGGGAAAGCCGTAGCTGCGCGCCATCTCGATATAGGGCCGGTCATAGGTCTCGATCATGTTGGCGCGCGTCAGGCGTGCCGCCTGGCCGATGCCCGACAGCGCCAGCGCTAGGGCGGGCAGCACGATATGCCAGGCAGCGTTGCCAAAGGCCCGCAGATCGCCGGCCAGCAGCGTGTCGATCGCCAGAAAGCCGGTGACCGCCGGGATCGAGTAGCTGTCCGATATCCGCCCGGCGATGGGAAAGATCGGCACGAAGAAGGCGAAGACCAGCATCAGGATCACCGCCCAGACAAAGCCCGGCGCCGAAACCGTCAGCAGCGAAAAGACCCGGATCGCGTTGTCGATGGCGCCGCCCCGGTACCGCGCGGACAGGACGCCCAGCGGCAGGCCGATCGCCACCATCATGACGCCGGCCACCAGCACCAGTTCAAGCGTCGCCGGCAGGAACTGGGCGATATCGGCGGTGACGGGCCGGTTGGTGTAGAGCGAAATGCCCAGATCGCCCCGCGACAGGTCGCGCAGGAAATAGCCGTACTGGACCCAGATCGGCGCATCCAGGTGCAGCGCCGCGCTCAGTCTTTCGATCTGTTCGGCGGTGGCGTTCGGCCCCAGCGCGATGCGCGCGGGGTTGCCCGGAATGATCCGTGCAATTGCAAAAATCAGCATCGACACGCCGATCAGCACGATCAGCGAAGTGACAAGCCGTCTGAGCAGAACGCGCAGGATCGCGGTCATTCACGTGAGCCTTTCGGTTGAGGCATGCGCGCGACCCCGTGGGCCGCGCGCAAATTTGGCTGACTACTCGGTCATTTCCATCAGGCGGAACGAGAAGCCCATGCCGTCGAGGCCAAAGGCCATCGCCGGATCGGACAGCGCCGGCACCCTGACCCGGTTGGACGCGGCAAAGACCCCCTGAACGTCGTAGCCGAAGATGGTCGGCGCCAGTTCGATCAGCCGGTCATTGAGCGCCGAATAGGCGGCCTCGCGCCCGGCGTCGTCGGTGGCGGTGCGGCCTTCGGACAGCAGCCGGTCAACCTCGGCATCGTTGAGATATTCCGGCGATGCCCAGGTGCCGGCGGCCGACGAATGATACATCCCGTACAGCAGGGTATCGGGATCGCCGGTCTGGGTGGTGTTGAACAGCTGCGACACATGCGGGGTGTTCTCGGGGTTCGAGACCTGCTCGGCAAACAATGCCCAGGGCAGCTTAACGATCTCGGACTGCACGCCGATCTCGGCCAGGTTGGCCTGCATCAGGAGGGCAAACCGTTCCTCCAGCGGCACCTCGGCAATCCATGACAGCTCGATGGTGAAGTCGGCCGGGTCGTAGGCACATTGCGCCAGTTCGGCCTTTGCTCCTTCAACGTCGCGGTGCATCGCCATGTCCAGCGGCCGTGCGCCGAACATTCCTTGCTGAATGGCCCCGGTTGCCGGCGAGCCCTGAGCCACATCGTCGGTGATCGAGATCATCTTGATCGCCGTGTCATAGTCGAAGGCCATCGACAGCGCCCGGCGGCAATGCACGTCGTCCAGCGGCGCCTTGGTGGTGTTCATCTTCAGATAGAAGGCACCGGTGCCACCTTCGGTCAGCAACTGGCCGCCCCCTTCGGCGATCGAGCGGATGACTTCGGGCGGCAGCCACTGCGAGGCAATGTCATGCTCGCCGCTGGCGATCAGCGTGCGGACGGTTGCGGCCTCAAGTCCGTAGCGCAGGCGCACGGTATCGGGCGCCACGTCGGGAACCCCGAGGAAGTAGTCAGGGTTCTTGGCCATGACCGTTTCTTCCTGCGGATTGTGCGAGACCACGGTATAGGCGCCCGTCCCGGCCGAATGGCCCGACAGGTAGGCCTGACCCCAGTCTTTCATCTCGCCCTCGCCATCGCCCAGATTGGCCATGACCAGCGCCTTGTCGACGATGGGCAGGCGCACCAGCGAAGCCACGAACGGCGCGTTCGGCTCGCTCAGGGTGAAGCGCACGGTATGGGCATCGACCGCCTCGACCGAGGTGACAACCCCGAACAGGTAGGACAGGCCCTGCCCCAGCGCCATCATGCGGTCGAAGGAAAAGACCACGTCATCGGCGGTCATCGGGTTGCCGCTCTGGAACTTCACGTCGTCGCGCAGCGTGAAGGTGTAGTCGGTGCCCGAACCCTCCCAGCTTGCGGCCAGATGCGGCACCATGCCGGGGCCGCCCTGGCGGGGCAGGACCAGCGTGTCATAGACGTTGAACATCAGGATCGAGTCGGCGTAGTCCGATGCCTTGCCCGGATCCAGCTCGCCCACCGCCACCTCGTCGAGGCGCAGCACGGTTTCGGCACTGACCGCGCTGGCGGTCAGCAAGAGCGGGGTCGAAAGTGCGGTGCCGGCCAGAAGCAGCGCGGCCAGACTCTGTCTTGCATAGGTCATTGTTGCTCTCCGTTGGTTGAGTTGTGTTTTTGTTTCCTGGGACGTGGCAGGGTGCTTTGACTGCGGCGCACCACCAGTTCGTCCGAATTGGCGGGCCGGCCGAGATCGTCGCCGAAGATGTCCATGGTGCAGGTCACCAGGATGGTGACCGGCCGGTCGGTATGGTTCCAGGTCGAGTGGCGCCGCATCGATGAGAAATGGATCGAGTCCCCCGTTTCCAGAACGTGGCGCGCATCCTCGATCTCGACCGTCAGGGCGCCGTCGAGGATGAAGAACAGCTCTTCCCCCTCATGGGCGATGGGCTCGCTCCGGTGGCCCGGCGGCTCATGGATCAGCACCGCGCGCATCCGGTTTTCGGGAAAACTCGATGAAAGCCGTTCGTAGCTGACCGGCGAGGTATCGATCTTGTAATGTTCGCGCTCGGCCTGACGGGTGGTCGACGCCGTGACCTTGGGTTGCGCCAGAAATTCGCTGACCGGAACGTTGAGAACCCGCGAAACCCCGACCAGCGACGACAGCGACGGCACGGTCAGCCCGCGCTCGATCTGGCTGATGAAGCCGACGGACAACCCGGCGCCTTCGGCAACTTCCCGCAAGGTAAGCTTGAGTTGGACCCGCCGCGCGCGCAGCCTTTCGCCAAGCGAGCGGCCGGGAGAACTTGCCGAAAGCAGGTCCGCCACTTGCCCGTCCTGAAAGGAATCACCGGCAGTCATCCATCCCCCCTTTTTAGTAATACTATAATTGACCAAGGGTAATCACCTGTCAACAAATTTTAGTATGAGTAAAATTCTGGGACCAAAGGCATCCGGCACCGCCTGATTCTGGCCGGCGCCGGCCCGGTGCGGGCACCACCGCACCTGAACGCCGTGTCACTTTATTCAATCAGAACAAATACATGCCTTGATTACCTGCGCAGCGGCTTGCGCGATACCTGAATTCATGCAAATTTACTTGCAGAAACGATTCGCGCTGCAAAGGATTTCGCATTGAGGCTTCTTGACCGCGTTCAAACGGCAACCGACAAGCTGACCCAGGCCGAGCGTCGGCTGGTGACCAGCGTCATGAGCCAGCCGCGAAAATCGGCGCTCGGGACCGTGACCGATCTGGCGCGGGCGGCGGATGTTCATGAGGCCACCGTCTCGCGGATGGTTCGCAAGCTGGGCTATGACGGGTTTCCGGCGTTCCGGCACGCCTTGCAGCAGGAATTCATCCCCAGCCAGGAAACCGCGACCCGCCTGCAACGGACGCTGGATGCAACCAGCGCGTCGGGCGTGTTTTCCACCCTTCTGGGGCAGGAAATCGCGGCGCTGAGCCGGGCGGCGGAGTTCGTTCTCGAGGCCGAGATCCAGCAGGCGGCGGAAAAGCTGATGTCGGCCCGGCGCATCTTCATCTATGGCCACGGCAACGCCGAAATCCTTGCCCTGCTGGCCGAAAAGCGCTTTCGCCGCTACGGGCGCGATGTGCATACGCTGGAAGGCGATGCCCGCGACATGGCCGAGACCGCGCTGGCGATGGCCAGGGGCGATGTGCTGCTGTGCTTCGCCTTTCGCCGGCCGCCGCGCCACTACGCGGCCCTTGCCGAACATGCCCGCGCGCTCGGGGTTGCGACCATCGCCGTCACCGGGCTTTCGGGGCGGCTCCTGTCTCCGGCACCCGACCAGCTGATCTCGGCGCCCCGCTCCGAAGACGCTGCCGCCTTCCAGTCGCTGACCGTGCCGATGGCGATCACCAACGCGATCATCATCGCGGCGGGCGCGCTGAACGAGACCACGGCCCTCAAGACGCTCGAGACCTTGGGCCATCTCATCAAGCGATTTGAATAATCAAACGAAAACGAGAGGGAGAAACCATGAAGACCATGCTGAGACTGACCACGATAGCCGGGCTTGTCCTGGCCGGCGCGGCCAACGCGCAAGACTACAACGCCATGACCGCCGAGGAATTGCTGGCCGCCGCCCAGGCCGAAGGGACGGTGATCGTCTATTCGTTCACCAGCCGCATCAGCAAGGTGGAGGCCGCCTTTGAAGAAGCCTATCCGGGCATCGACCTGCAGGGCTTCGACATTTCCTCGACCGAGCAGATCACCCGCCTCAAGGCCGAAGCCGCCGCCGGCGTGTCCAATGCCGATGTGGTCTACATCTCGGACGCTCCGGTGGTGCTGAGCGAGCTACTCGCGCCGGGGATCATCGAGGCCTACGTGCCGCCGCGGATCGCCGACCGGGTGCCGGCGGAATTCAGCGCGCCCTTGCTGGCGCAGCGGCTTTCGACCAAGGTGCTGATGTATAACGAAGAAGCCAATCCCGATGGCTCGCCGATCAGCAACCTCTGGCAGCTGACCACCGAGGAATGGAGAGGCCGGGTGATCATGGTCGATCCGCTGCAGCGCGGCGACTACCTTGATCTGATGACCGAATTCGTCCTGCAATCCGACCAGATGGCTGCGGCTTACGAGGCGCAGTTCGGAATGCCGATCGATCTGGGCGATGCTGCCAATGCCGGCGAAAAGTTCATTGCCGACCTGTTCGCCAATGACCTGATCCTGGTGAAATCGACCGATGACGTGAACAAGGCCGTCGGCCTGCTGGGGCAAGCCAATCCGCCTGTCGGGTTCACCAGCTACTCGGACCGGCGCGACAACGAGGAAGAAGGCTGGGCGCTGCAGGTCGCCAATGACGTGGCACCGGCACCGGGCATCCTGTTTCCGGCGGTGGTGGCTCTGGGCACCGGCGCGGCCCATCCCGCCGCGGCACGCCTCGTCATCGACTTCCTGATGGGCGATGACAGCGATACCGGCGGCGCGGGCTTCAAGCCGTTCTACGTGGCCGGCGACTACGCGACGCGCACGGATATCACGCCGCATCCCGATGCGGTGCCGCTGGCAGACTTCAATGCCTGGCGCATCGATCCGGCCATGACGCTGACGATCCGGGCCGAGGTCGGTGATCTGATCCTGACGCTCGAGTAACCCTTGCTGGCCGGCGGGTGCAGACCTGCCGGCCACTTTCCCGCACCTGCCCACAATTCACGGACCCCCTTCATGACCGCCACACGCTCTGCGGCCTTTGCGCGATATTTTCGGCTGCCCCCCGGTGCGGCACTCAAGGCCTCGATCATCGTCATCCTGATGCTGTTCGTGGTGTTTCCGCTGGCGCGGGCGGTGCTGTTCACGCTTCAGCCTGACACTGTCTCGGCCTGGAGCGATGTGCTGGTCGGCAAGCTGTCCAGAAACCTGTTCTACAAGCCGCTGGGCGTATCGCTGTTTCTGGCGATCGGCACCTCGGTCGGCTGCATCCTGCTGGGCGGGTTTCTGGCCTGGCTGGTGGTGATGACCAATGTGCCGGGCCGCAAGCTGATGAGCCTGCTGGCGATGCTGCCCTTCATGATCCCGAGCTTTGCCGCCGCGCTGGCCTGGGGGACGCTGTTTCGCAACGACCGCATCGGCGGTCAGGTCGGCTATATTCAGGGCCTGGGCGTGAGCGTGCCGGACTGGCTGGCATGGGGCGTCGTGCCGTCGCTTGTCGTGATGATCCTGCACTACTTCTCGCTTGCCTTCACCATCATTGCCGCGGCCCTTGCCAGCGTGAACTCTGACCTGATCGAGGCCGCGCGGCTGGCCGGGGCGCGCAGCAGCCGGATCCTGATGGGGATAATCCTCCCCGTGGTCACGCCCGCGCTGGTCGCGGCGGGATCGCTGTGCTTTGCCGGCGCGGTGTCCAATTTCTCGACCCCCGCCATTCTCGGACTGCCGGTGCGGATGCAGACGCTTTCCACACGCCTGTTCGGGATGATCCATGTCGGCCAGACCGGCCGGGGCTATGTGATCGGCATCATGCTGGTGCTGGTCTCGGCGCTGTTCCTGTGGCTCGGCAACCGCGCCATCAGCGGCCGGCGGTCCTATGCCACCATCACCGGCAAGGGCGGCCGCGCGCGGCGCCTTGATCTGCGCGCCGCGCGCTGGCCGCTGTCCATCCTGGCGTTTGCCTTCCTGTCGATGGCCACGATCATTCCGGTCATCGTGCTGACCGCCTCCAGCTTTGCCCGCACCTCGTCGGATCTGTTTTCCAACTGGACGCTGCATTTCTGGATCGGAGCCTCCGACCCTTCGATTGCCCAAGGCACGCCCGGCATCATCCACAACCCCGAGATCGTCCGCGCGATCTGGATCACCGTCGCCATGGGCCTTTCGGTCGCGGTGCTGGGCATGCTGGTCGGGGTGCTGATTGCCTATAATCTCTCGCGCTATCGATCAGGCTTTCTCAGCGCCGCCATCGGGCAGATCAGCTTTCTGCCGCTGCTGGTGCCCGGCATTGCCTTTGGCGCCGCCTATATCGCCTATCTTGGCGCCCCGATCGGGCCGTTTCCGTCACTCTACGGCACCTTCGCGCTGCTGGTGAT
Source organism: Pseudomonadota bacterium (assembly GCA_963205075.1). Taxonomy (GTDB): domain Bacteria; phylum Pseudomonadota; class Alphaproteobacteria; order Rhodobacterales; family Rhodobacteraceae; genus KLAP22. Next base: position 22,433 of record CAUJIU010000001.1, read on the forward strand.
CGCGGCCACGGCGCATCTGGTGCCCTATTCGGTCCAGACCGGCCGCGCGGTCATCCAGCAGGTCAGCGGCGAGCTGGAGGAAAGCGCGCGCCTGACGGGCGCCAGCTTAGCGCGCCGGATGCTGGCGATCATCTTGCCGCTGACCATTCTCGGCATGAACGCGGGCG
>CAUJIU010000002.1 GCA_963205075.1 Pseudomonadota bacterium
GATATTTGAAACGATTTGAAGGCCCGCGATGGCGACCCTCAAGGACATCAGCTCGGAGCTTGGGCTTTCGGTGGCGACTGTCAGCCGGGCGCTGAACGGATTCCCCGAGGTCAACACCACCACCCGTGAACGGGTGCAGGCGGCCGCCGACAGGCTGGGCTACCGCCCCAACCGCGTGGCGCAGCGGCTGGTGACCGGGCGTTCGGGCATGGTGGGGATGATCGTCAAGATCAACGCCGACATGACCGCCGACCAGACTTTCTTCGAGATCCTGACCGGCCTGACCGCCGCGCTCGATGCGCGCGATGTGGATCTGGTTCTGGCCGTCGATCAGCATGACAACCCGGTGCGCCCCTACGAGCGGATGCTGGAACGCAACATGCTCGACGGCTTCATCCTCAACGCGCCCGTGCCCGACGATGCGCGGGTGAGTTTCCTGCGCAAGCGCGGCGTGCCCTTCGTGATGCACGGCCAGAGCACGCTTGACCCCGATTATCCCTTCTTCGGCATCGACAATGCCGGCGTGTCGGCCGAGGCGGTCAACCTGCTGGCCGCGCTCGGGCATCGCCGCATCGCGCTCCTGAACGGCAATGCCCATTATTCCTATGCCGTGGACCGGCTGCAGGGTTTTGCCGAGGCGACCATCGCGGCGGGCATCGCGGTGCCCGACCAGTTCGTGGCCCAGCAATCGCCCTCCGAGGGCTTTGGCTACACGCAAGGCCTTGCCATGCTGTCGGGCCGCCTCGGGGCCCGCCCGACCGCGATTGTCTGCGCCTCGACCCTGATTGCCGCCGGGGTGATGAAGGCGGCGCGTGACATGGGGCTGAACGTGCCTGCCGATCTGTCGGTCGTCGCCCATGACGACGCGCTGCCGCAGCTGCGCGCGATCAACTTCGAGCCCGCCCTGACCGTGACCCGCGCGCCGCTGCGCGACGCCTGCATCCCGCTCGCCAATCACCTGATCGACCATATCGACGGCGCCGATCCCCGCACGCTCCAGACGCTCGTCAAGGCCGAGCTGATCGCGCGCGGCTCGACCGGGCCGGTTCCCGAAGGAGAAAAGACCCCATGGCACTCGACAACTCCGTGACGCCGCCGGCGCTCAAGGTCACCGGCCTGGCCAAGAGCTATGGCTCGGTGAGCGTCCTGACCGGCATCGACATCGACATGGCCGAGGGCGAATTCCTCGTGCTGGTCGGGCCTTCGGGCTGCGGCAAGTCCACGCTGCTCAACTGCATCGCCGGGCTCGAGGAGGTCAGCGCCGGGACGCTGGCCATCGGCGGCATTGATGTGACGCAGGTGCCGCCCAAGGACCGCGACATCGCCATGGTGTTCCAGTCCTACGCGCTCTACCCGACGATGACGGTGGGTGAAAACATCGGCTTCGGCATGAAGATCCGCCGCCTGCCCAAGGCAGAGATCGCCGCCAAGGTCGGCGAGGTGTCGCGGATGCTGCAGATCGACCACCTGCTTGACCGCCTGCCCGCGCAGCTTTCGGGCGGCCAGCGGCAGCGGGTGGCGATGGGCCGGGCACTGGTGCGCGACCCCCGGCTGTTCCTGTTTGACGAGCCGCTGTCCAACCTCGATGCCAAGCTGCGGGTCGAGATGCGGGCCGAGATCAAGCGCCTGCACAAATCGACCGGCGCGTCGATCGTCTACGTAACCCATGACCAGATCGAGGCGATGTCGCTGGCCAGCCGGATCGTGGTGCTCAAGGGCGGCATCATTCAGCAGATCGGCACCCCGGCCGAGATTTATGACCACCCGGCCAATACCTTCGTGGCCGATTTCATGGGCTCGCCGCCGATGAACCTGATCCCGGCGCAGGTGACCAAATCCGGGCTGCGACTGGGCGATGCCATGCTCGACATGGGCAAGGGCTGGTCCGCCGCCGCGCTGCCGGCGGAGGTCATTCTGGGCATCCGGCCCGAGCATCTGAGCCTGTCTGCCAATGGTCCTGACCTGAACGTGCATCCCCTGATGATCGAGAATACCGGGTCCGAAAGCTATGTGACCTTCGATATCGCCGGCACCCGGATCACCGCCCGGCTGCCCGGCCGCCTGGCCGAGGACAGCCAGCAGGCGCTGGGTCTGGCGGTTGCGCGCGGGGCCTTGTGTCTTTTCGACAAGGACAGTGGCACACTTATTCCGCGCTAGGAGGCAGAACATCGCTGCGCGGTAGACCTTGATCCCGGTCTGTGGTCACACTCCGGTCAAGATCACCTGCCATACCCGCGCGAACCAGACCGGAGCCTGCCATGACCCTGACCCTGATCCGCCGCCTGACGCTCACGTCCGCTGTTGCCCTGCTGGCGGCCTGCGGCGGCAGCGATAGCGGCGGCGGCGGCGGGTCGGGGGGCACCAAGGGGCTGGGCAGCGGTCCCGGCACCGGCGACGCCTTCACCAATGTCTATTTCGTGCGCACATTTGCCGCCTTCGAGGCGGCGGCCGCCGCCCTGCGCAACAGCGACCCCCGCTATACAAGGCAGAGCGGCAGCTGGCATTTCGACAACGACCCGACAACCAGCTATGACAGCTATCCGATCGTGGCGGCGCGCGCCGAATATGCCCATGCCGCCGGCCTGACCGGCGAAGGGGCGATCATCCAGGTGATCGACGCGGGCTTCAGGACCAACCACACCGAGTTCAGCGGCAAGACGCTCTATTCCGTGGGCAGCCTTGGCAGCCTGCCTGTCGACGATCACGGCACGATGGTCGCCTCGATTGCCGCGGGCAATGCGGGCGGCAGCATGATCGGCATCGCGCCGAATGCCGATCTGGCCTTCGGAGTCTACACCACCGAATCGGGGATCGCCGCCGCGACCCGGCAGGCCATCGAGATCGGGGCGGTGGTCCAGAACAACTCCTGGGGCTATCTCAACAACTCGGGCGGCACACTGACCGTCAACAACTCGGCCTTCAACAACGTGTTCAGCGGCTCGGGCGGGGCGGCCTATCTTTCGGCGCTGGACGATTACACCAAGGTCGGCGTGGTGGTCTTTGCCGTGTCCAACGAGGCGGACGACACCAGATCGGGCATCATGGACGCCCTGCCGCTGTTGCGCCCGTCGCTTGAACCCGGCTGGCTCGCGGTCATCAACGCCGTGCCGGATTTCGACAATACCCACATCATTTCGGCCGAGAGGGTCTCGGCCGCCTGCATGCAATCGGCGGCCTGGTGCCTTGCCGCCGACGGCGCCTGGGAGGCGGCGACGGCCGATGGCGGCTATGGCTTCGGCACCGGCTCGTCCTTTGCCGCGCCGCAGGTCTCGGGTGCGCTGGCGCTGCTGGCCGAAGCCTTTCCCGACCTGAGCGCCCACGAGTTGCGCCAGCGGCTGCTGGCCTCGGCCGATAACGGCTTCATCACCAGTTTTGACGGCACGGTCGATTTCGGCAACGGCGTGACCCACGATTACGATACCGAGTTCGGGCATGGCTTTCTCGATATCCGCGCGGCGCTGCTGCCCATCGGCTCGGCGGGCGTGCTGATGGCCGGTGGCCAGCGGGTCGCGGTCGATACGCCGCTGATCGCCTCGGGCGGTGCGATGGGCGATGCGGTCAGCGCCAGCCTCGCCACCCATGAGATCGTGGTCAGCGACGCGCTGAACGCCGATTTCCACGTCCGGGGCAGCTACATGGTCGGCGCAGCGCGGCCCGTGTCGCAGGCCCCGATCCTGACCTCGCGGCTGCTGGCCGCCGATTTGCAACAGGCGCGGCTTTCGGGCGAAACGGCGACCGGCCTTGGTGCCGGCGGCAGCCTGCTGGGCGCCTATTCGGGCGACCTGCTGGTGCAGGAGGCGGGCGGTCTGACCGGCACGGTGCTGGTGCCGGTGGAAGGCTCGGGCGGCTCTGCCGGGCTGTCGCTGGCGGCGGCGATCCCGGTTCAGGGCGGGGCGCTGAACCTTGGTGGCAGTTTCCTGCGCGATCAGGGCGGGCTGTTTGACCTTTCCGGCCCGTCGGGGAACGGGTCGGGCGCGGTGCTGGCCTCGCTCGATATCGGGCTGACGCAAGCGCTTGGCCCCAACGCCACGCTGTCGATCAACGGCCAGTTCGGGATGGCGCTGGCCGGCGATACCGGGCTGTTGCAGGATGTCGGGCAGGTCGGTTTTTCGCGCGTCGGGCTCGACATGTCGTGGCGTTCGGTGCTGGCCTCGGGCGACCGGCTGACGCTCGGTCTCGGGCTGCCGACGGCGGTTACCTCCGGCTCGGGCAGCATCGTGCTGCCGGTGGCGCGCAGCGCCGGGGCGCTGGTCTATGAGCCGATCACCGTGTCACTGGCGCCGCAGGACCGGCAGCTGGACCTGTCCTTCTCCTACCAGCAGCCGCTGGGCCGCGGGCAGGAGCTGGTGCTGTCGGCCTACCGCTCGTCCAACTTCGGCAACCAGTCCGGCGCCGAGGATCTGGGCGCGGTGCTGGCCTGGCGCGTCAGTTTCTGACGCGGCTGCCTAGTCCCCGAACTCCCGGCGCAGGGCATCGACCCCGCGGGTCAGCACGCCCAGATCCTGGTCGAGCGCGGTAAACAGCGTGCCTGCCGCGATGCATTGGCGCGCGAAGTCCCGGTTCATGGTCAGCACGCCCGCCGGCACGCCGATCTTCTTCAGCCGCGCGATGCCGCCGAGGACGGCGGCGCAGACATCGGGGTGGCCGGGCTGGCCGGTCAGGCCCATCGAGGCGGCCAGATCGGCGGGCCCGAAGAACACCCCGTCCACGCCCGGCACGCTGGCGATGTCTTCCAGCCGTTCCAGCGCCGCGGCGGTTTCGACCTGCACCAGGAGGCACAATTCGCTCTCGGCGCGGATGTGGTAGTTGGCCACGCGGCCAAAGCGCGCGGCCCGCGTCAGGCCGGCAACCCCGCGCACCCCGCGCGGCGGATAGAGCATCGCCGCGACCGCCGCCTCGGCCTCGGCCCGGCTTTGCACGTAAGGCAGCAGCAGCGTCTGCGCGCCCTGGTCGAGATGCCGCTTGATCAGCACCACATCGTTGATGGCCGGGCGGACGATGGCGCTGGTCTGCGGATAGGCGGCGATGGCCTGAAGTGAGGCGAGCGCCCCGGTCACCTCGACCGGCGAATGCTCGGTATCGATCAGCACCCAGTCATAGCCTGCGCCGGCCAGCACCTCGGCCACGATCGAGCCGCCGATGGAGTTCCAGATGCCGTATTGGTGACGGCCCTGTTTCAGCAGCTTGCGAAAGCGGTTCTCAGGCAGGTCCATGGGTTACTCCGGGCTTCTTGTCCTGGGCCAGAGGTGCATAACCGCGCCGGACAGGCAAGCGCTACCGCACCAGCGCGCCGTGCGCCTGCACCACCCGCGCGGCCAGCGCATGCCCCGCCCTGGCGGCGGCGGCGGGGTCATTGCCGGTCAGCCGTGCCGCGAGATAGGCGGCGTTGAAACTGTCGCCCGCGCCGGTGGAATCGACCGGCCTGACCTTGGGCAGATCGCCGATGCGCAGCCGGCCTCCGGCCTCGATCAGCATCTCGGCGCCGCCATTCTTGACCACGACCTCGCCCGCGCCGGCCTCGCGATAGCGCGCGGCGGTGGCTTCGGGCGCGGCGTCGCCAAAGGCGCCGGCCTCGTCCTCGAAGCTGGGCAGGGCGATGGTCGAGACCGCCGCCGCGCGCATGATCCAGTCGCATGCGGCCTGCGGGCTTTCCCACAGCTTGGGGCGGATGTTGGGATCGAAGGCGACGGTTGCGCCCGCAACCCTTGCGGCCTGCGCCTCGCGCAGCAGCGCCGCACGGGCGGCGGGCGCCAGGATGGCCAGGGTGATCCCCGTGAAGTAGACGACCGAGGCGCCCCCGATCGCGGCCCGCAAAGCCTGTTCGTCATCGGCCAGGTGGCGCGCGGCGGATTGCCCGCGCCAGTAGGTAAAGCTGCGCTCGCCGTCAGCGAGCGAGATGGCATAAAGCCCCGGCCCGCGCGCCGGGTCGCGTTGCAGGTGGGTGCTGCCGATGCCTTCGGCCGTCAGAAAGCCGGCGATCCGGTCGGAAAAACGGTCAGTGCCGAGCCGGGTCAGGTATTCGACCTGCCAGTCCGGGCCAAGCGCGCGGCGCGCATACCAGGCGGTGTTGAGCGTATCGCCCGCCACGCCCATGCGCCACAGATCGTCGCCGGCGCCTGACAGCTCCAGCATGCATTCGCCGATCGAGAGGAATTGTTTCATGTGCTGGCGGCCTCCCGCGCCCGGTATGTGTTCAGCGCCGCGATCACGCCGCGCATTTCGGCAAGCCCGACATGGCGGCCCACCAGAGAATAGCCCGGCTGGCCACGGGTCGTGTCGTCGCCGGCCATGTTCAGCCCGTGGTCGGGGCGGAACGGAATGTCACTGTCGGGCCGCCCTGCCGCCCGGCGCCGCGCTTCTTCATCGAGAATCGCCGCGATCAGCGCCACCATATCCACATCGCCGCTCAGATGGCCGCTTTCGTGAAAACTGGCCGGAACCCTGTCATCTTGGCGCGCGACATTGCGCAGGTGGATGAAATGCACCCGCCCGCCCAGCCGCCGCATCATTCCCGGCAGGTCATTGTCGGCGCGCGCGCCCAGCGAGCCGGAACAGAGCGTGATGCCATTGGCCGGCAGATCGACGGCGGCCAGCATCCCTGCGTAGTCGGCCTCGGTCGACATGACGCGCGGCAGCCCCATCAGCCCGAATGGCGGATCGTCGGGGTGACAGCAGAGCCGCATCCCGAGGTCTTGCGCCACCGGGGCGACCTCTTGCAGGAAATCGGCCATGTTGGCGCGCAGCCGCGCCTCGGTGATCTGGTCATAGGCGGCCAGATGGTCGCGCACATCGGCGAGCGTCATTTCGGCCGCCGCGCCGGGCAGGCCATGGACTACGTTTTCTATCAGCGCCTTGCACCTGGCATCCGGCATGGCGGCAAAGCGCGCGGTTGCGGCCTCGGTCACTTCGGGATCGTAGGTTGCGCCGGGGCGGCAGAGCAGGAATAGGTCGAAGACCACGAAGTCGATCCAGTCAAAGCGCATCGCCGTCGCTGTGCTGGCGGTGGGCCAGGCCAGGTCGGTGCGGGTCCAGTCCAGCACCGGCATGAAGTTGTAGCACACCGTCGGGATGCCGCAGTCCGCCAGCGCCCGCAGGCTGGCCTGCCAGTTGCGCAGATGCGCCCGCCAGTCGCCGCTCTGCCGCTTGATGTCTTCCGAAACCGGCAGGCTTTCGACCACGTTCCAGACCATGCCATGCGCGGCGATCCGGTCGCGCCGCGCCGCGATCTCGTCGGCGCCCCAGACCTCGCCCGGAGCGCGGTGATGCAGCGCGGTGACGATGCCCGCCACCCCGGTCTGGCGCACGGCATCGAGCCCGATCACGTCGCCCGGCCCGAACCAGCGCCAGCTTTCCTGCATTTCATTCTCCGACTCCTAGTCAGCTGCTGACTAGTATGGTAGTGCTGCAATTGCAAGGGAGAGATGATGCAGGCCACCCTGACCGCCAGCCTTGATCCGGGCCTGCCCATCGGCGGGCAACTGCTGGCGCTCTTGCGCGGGCGGGTGATCCGCGGCGACCTGGCGCCGGGGCAGAAACTGTCGGAGGCCGGGCTGGCCGCCGAACTGGGCATCAGCCGCCAGCCGGTGCGCGAAGCCTTCATCCGGCTGGCCGAGGAGGGGCTGCTGGAGATCTGGCCCCAGCGCGGCACGGTGGTGCCACGCATCTCGGTCAAGGGGGTGCAGGATGCCCGATTCGTGCGCGAAGCGATCGAGGCTGATGTTATCCGCCTTGCCGCCGAGGGCCTGCCGGAGGCGGCTCTGGACGCGCTCGACGGCCTGATCGCCGCCCAGCGCAAGGCGCGGGAGATCGACGCATTCATGATGCTGGACGACCAGTTTCACCGCGCGCTGGCCGAGGCGGTCGGGCGCGGCTTCGCCTGGTCGGTGGTGGCCGGGCTCAAGGCGCAGCTGGACCGGGTCCGCTACCTGACCATCCGCCAGTTTCCGCGCGACAGCATCATTGCCGACCACGCCCGGATCGTGAAAGCCCTCCGCCGCCGCGACGCCAAGAAGGCTGACCGCGCCATCCGGCGTCACCTCAACAACGTCACCACCGACATGCGCGCCATCGCCATGGCCTTTCCGAACCATTTCCGCGACTGAGCGCGCGCGGGCGGCAGGTCCTGCCCGGTGGCCAGCCGCCACAGGTCCCCGGCCAAAGGGTGCTGGCCCGGTCGCAGGCGCAAGGCCGACAGGCTGTCCTGCACCTGCTGCACCGTGGTCGGGCCGATCACCGGCATCACCGGAAACGGCGCCAGCAGCATCAGCGAAAGGCTGGTGGCCGTCGGGCTCGCGCCAAGGTCACGGCCCATCTGCACGAGGCGGTCGCGAATGGCGCGGCTGTCGGGGTTGTCAAAATCCGCCAGCACCGCATCGCGCGCCGGACCGGCACCGAGCGCGTCGAGGTCAAGATACCCCCGCGCCTGCGCCGAATAGGGCATGAGCAGCAGCTGGTTGCGCCGGTGCCAGTCGTAGAAGTCGCCGTCCAGCCGGACCAGCCCGTTGTCGATGCTGCCCGGATTGCGCCGGGCAAGGTTCCATTCCACCTGGCTGGCGACCGGCCCGGGCCAGCCGTTCCGGGTGCAGGCGGCCAGCGCCTCGTCCCAGCGCGCGCGGCTCCAGTTCGACAGCCCGTAGGCGGCGATCAGGCCGCTGCGTTGGGCCATGACGACGGTCTCGAGGATTTCGGCCGCCGGCAGGGTCGGGTCGTCACGATGCAGGAAATAGAGCTCTATCCGGTCGAGCCCGAGATTGCCGAGGCTGGCATGCAGGTCCGACAGGACCGCCTCGCGCCCCAGACGCGGAATCGTCCTGGCTTCCGGATCGTGATGCCCGCCCTTGGTCTGGACCCGGATCTTCGTGCCGGGATTGGCCGCCAGCCAGCGGCCGATGGTCTTTTCGCTGGCGCAGCGTTCTTTCCGGGGCAGCCAGTTGCTATAGACATGGGCGGTGTCGACCATCGTGCCGCCGGCAGCGGCAAAGGCATCGAGAATGGCAAAGGCGGTCGGCCGATCGACCAGCGCCCCAAAGGGCGCGGCGCCGAGGCAGAGTGGCACTTTGGCAGACAGCGCAATATCCGGCATGCAGGCCCCAGTTCGGCCTCAGCCCCGCAGCGGGCCGGCCGGTCCGACATGGCTAGCAGCCCCTTGGCCGGCCCGGCAAGTGTGCAGACGGTCCGGCCAATCCCGCCCTCAGGCCTGCAATTCGGCCAGGATCCGCGCCAGAAGGTCCATCCCCGAGCCCCAGCCATGATCGAGCCCGGCCATTGCGGCGGCAAAACAGGCCTTCTCCGCTTCGTTGGCCTCGTGAGGCGCCCATGTCAGCCGCAAGCGGGTGCCGGCGGCGGTTTCGGTGAATGTCACGGTGGTCAACAGCACGCGCGGCCAGTCCGGCATCCTGGGATTGGCAACCACGTTCCAGTCGGCATCGGTCATCGAATGCAGCCAGACCAGCCGCTCGGGCGCCTTGACCTCGGTATAGCTCATCCGCTCGTAGCTGGACTTGTCGCCCCATTTCATCTCGTTGTGCCAGACCCCGCCCGGCCTGACGTCCAGCCGGTGGATGATGGTCGCGACATTGGGCCCATACCAGCGCGCCAGCAGCTCCGGCTCGGTCCAGGTGCGCCAGACGAGGCCGCGCGGGGCGTCAAAGTCGCGTTCGAGCACGTAGACGGGCAGATCAGTCATTCTCGGCATCCTTTCCCGGAGCGGATTTCAGGTCTTGCAGCAGCGCGTCGAGCGCCCCGAGGCGCGAGGGCCAGAAGTCGCGGAATTCTTCGAGCCACGCCACCGCGGCCTGCATCGGCGCGGCGTCGAGGCGGGCAGGGCGGCGCTGGCGGTCCACCTCGCGGCGGACCAGCCCGGCCTGCTGCAACACCCGCAGGTGCCGCGAGACCGCCGGCTGGCTGATCGAAAACGGCGCTGCCAGCTCGGTCACCGAGGCCTCGCCCCGCGCCAGACGCGCCAGGATCGCGCGGCGGGTCGGATCGGCCAGCGCGGCGAAGATCGCGTCGAGGTCCGGCGGTGCGGTATTATAACCAATTAGTTCCATAACCAATAGGTTATAAAAACGACCAACGGGAGTCAATTCCCCGTTTCTGCCAAGACAGCCCCGCCGCCACAGGCTAGAAACCGGCCATGACCGATCCCGCCACGCTTCTCCGCCAGCTTTTCGACCGCGCCGTCGAGGTCGCCGACCCGATGCGTTCGCTCGGGCGGCATCTGCCGCCCCGGCCGGTGGGGCGGGTGGTGGTGGTTGGCGCCGGCAAGGCCAGCGCTCGCATGGCCGAGGCGGTCGAGGCCGAATGGGGCCCCTGCGAAGGTCTGGTCATGACCCGCTATGGCTATGCGCGCCCCTGCCGGGGCATCGAGATCGTCGAGGCCAGCCATCCGGTCCCCGACCGCGCGGGCGCCGAGGCGACGGCGCGGATGCTGGATCTGCTGGGCGGCCTGCGGGAAACGGATTTCGTGCTGGCGCTGATCTCGGGCGGGGCTTCGGCGCTCCTGGTGGCGCCGGTCGAGGGAATCACCCTGGCCGACAAGCAGGCGGTCAACGCGGCACTGCTGGCCTCGGGCGCGCCGATCGACCGGATGAACACGGTGCGCAAGCACCTGTCGCGGGTCAAGGGCGGGCAGCTTGCGGCAGCGGCCTTTCCGGCGCGCATGCTCTGCCTGATGATCTCGGACGTGCCGGGCGACGACCCCGCCTTCATCGGCTCCGGCCCGACCGTGGGCGAGCCATCCACGCCCGCCGACGCGCGCGCTGTCCTGGAGCACTGGCGGGTCGAGGTGCCGCAGAGCGTCACTGACGCGCTCGACCGACCAAGCCGCGTGGTTCCCCCCGGCGACCCCCGCCTGGCGCGGGCCGAAAACCGCATCTGTGCCGCCCCGGCCCAGTCGCTTGCCGCCGCGCAGGCGCTGGCCGCCGAAACGGGCTGCGAGGTGCGGATGCTGGGCTCTGACCTCGAAGGCGAGACGCGCGAGGTGGCCCGCGCGCAAGCCGCGCTGGCGCTCGACCTGCAACGCGCGCGCCGGCCGGGTGACCGGCCGCTCCTGCTCCTGTCCGGCGGCGAATTGACCGTGACCCGGCGCGGCGACGGTATCGGCGGCCCGAATGCCGAGTTCTGCCTGGCGCTGGCGCTGGCCCTGGGCGGCCAGCCCGGCATCCACGCGCTGGCCTGCGATACCGATGGCGTCGACGGCGCGGCCGAAGTCGCGGGCGCCCGCATCGGGCCCGACACGCTGGGGAATGCGCGCAGGGTCGGAGCCGACGCCGCCGACAGCCTCGCCCGCAACGACGCGCACGGCTTCTTCGCCCGGATCGGGGGGCAGGTCATCACCGGGCCGACCCTGACCAATGTCAACGATTTCAGGGCGATCCTGATCCTGCCACCAAACGCCTGAGCGCCGGACAAACCGGCGGGACGGTTTGCGAAGATCAGCAAATGGAAAGGGTTTTGGTGGAGCCTAGGGCCACCGAACGATGCTCTCACAACATCTCACATCACCTCACGGCTAATATTTTTGCCGTTATTTGTCAGATAGTTGTCAAATATGACAAATCACATCCGCTCACGATCACTCTTGACTGCTCGCCAATTTTAGGGGCACATTAGGGGCAGACATCGAGGCAGACGTCCCGGCACGGCTTTGGAGCACCCCACTTGGCCCGCAATCCCCACATGACCGTCACCCTGTCCGCGCCGTCGCCGGAAAGGTTTCGGGACGCCATCGTGGCGCTGGCCCGCGCCCTGCCGGACCCGGACATGGTGGCGGCGATCCGCGTGGACGAAGTTGCTAGCTTCGCCGAACTCGACAGGTCGCCCCGTCCCGTCGATCCGCGCCGTCCGCACTGAAAGGACCGCCCAATGTCCAAGACCCTACACCGACTGACCGTGAACGAAATCAAGGCCGCAGCCCCCGGCAAGGCCCTGAACGATGGGGGCGGGCTCTACTACCGCGCCAGCAAGCGCGGCGGCGGCCGCTGGGTGTTCCGATATTCCTTGCCCGGGCAGACCCAGCGGGAAATGGGCCTTGGCGGCTTCCCCGCCATCCCGTTGGCGCTGGCGC
>CAUJIU010000003.1 GCA_963205075.1 Pseudomonadota bacterium
GCGCGAAGGCCACCAGCGTTTCGGGGCTGGCAAAATCGGTGTCGCCGGTCAGCTGGCTGACGATCTTGACCGTCACCGTGGTCATCGCCTCGAACGGGTTCATCGAAAGGCGCGCGGCCGCGCCCGCCCCCAGCACCACGATCATGGTCTCGCCGATGGCGCGGCTGGTGGCCAGCAGGATGGCGCCGACAATGCCCGGCAGCGCCGCCGGGATCACCACCTTGCGGATGGTCTCGGACCGGGTGGCGCCCAGCCCGTAGGAGCCGTCACGCAAGGATTGCGGCACCGCGTTGATGATGTCGTCCGAAAGCGAGCTGACGAACGGGATCAGCATGACCCCCATCACCAGCCCGGCGGTCATCACCGACGAGGCGCTGTCGCCCAGCCCCAGCGGCCGGGCGAAATGGTCGCGCAGCATCGGCCCGACCGTCATCAGCGCGAACAGCCCGTAGACGATGGTCGGGATGCCGGCCAGCATCTCGATGGCCGGCTTGACCCAGGTGCGCAGTCTGGGGCTGGCATATTCGGTCAGGTAGATGGCGCTGAACAGGCCGACGGGAACGGCGAAGGCCAGCGCGATCAGGCTGATATAGATGGTGCCCCACAAGAGCGGCAGGATGCCGAATTGCGAGTTGCCGTGGAAGTTGGGCGACCAGGTGGCGGAAAAGAAGAAGTCGCGCCAGCTGTATTGCCCGAAGAAGCTCGCGGTCTCAAACAGCATCGACAGCACGATGCCGAGCGTCGTGAGGATGGCGATGGTCGAGGCCAGGACCAGCAGCAGCATCAGCCAGCCTTCGGCCGCCTGCCGGGCGCGGTAGGCGGGGCGGATGCGCCAGAGCGTGACCAGCGCGCCGGTTGCGGCAACCGCACTGACGATGCCGGGAAATACCAGCGGGCTGTCGGGCAGCAGCCAGTCTTGCAGGCCGCCACCGCTGATCCGCGCCGCCAGCAGCCAGGCGGCCATGACAGCCAGCGCCGGGATCAGCGTGGCCATGGCGGCGTTGAGACCGTGCTGGCCCGGCAGCGCCGCCAGCTTGCGGATATCGCCGCCCACGACATGGGCAGCACGCGCGCGCGCCGCGAAATATGCAGCGCAGGTCAGGACAAGCACAATCAGCGCGGGCGTGGCCAATGGCAGCATCGGCGGGTTTCCGTCATCTGGGCGCCGGGGTCCGGCGCGTTGGTTGGGGCCCGGCCGGTGATCCGGCCGGGCTGCGGGTCTAATGGCCCATCAGCACGCGGGCGGCAACCGCGGCCTGGGTTGCGGCCAGTTCGGGATCGGGGACCAGCCCGTATTCGGCCAGCGGCCCGCCGGGCCCGGCCACTTCGTCGGACAGGAAGAAGGCGGCGTAGTCGGCCAGGCCGGGGATGGTGTCGAGATGGGCGGCCTTGATGTAGAAATAGAGCGGGCGCGAGACCGGATAGGCGCCGGTCGAGATGCTGGCGATGGACGGCACGACGCCGGACATGGTGGCGACCTGCAGCCGGTCGGTATTGCTTTCGTAAAAGGACAGGCCGAACACGCCGACCCCGTTGGCATCGGACTCGATCCGCGCCAGGGTCTCGGTGTAATCGCCGTCGATATCGACCGACCGGCCATCGGTGCGCAGCGCGGTGCAGGTGGCTTTTGCCGCGTCAGCGTCACCGCCGTTGAGCGCGAGAATGGCCGCCATCGCGCCGCTGTCGGTGCAGCCCTGCAAGATCACCTTTTCCTCGAACACCTCGCGGGTGCCATGCTTGGTGCCGGGAATGAACATCCGGATCGGCTGGTCCGGCAGGGCCGGGTCGATCTCGGCCCAGCTGGTGGCGGTGTTGGCGCTGAGTGCCCCATCGACGACCCGCCGGGCGGCCAGGGCGGCGTAGATGTCGGCGGGGGTGAAGTCGAACTGGCGGCTGCGGACGCCGGACGCAAAGACGATGCCGTCATAGCCGATGCGCACCTCGATGATCCCGGTCACGCCATTGGCGGCGCAGACGGCAAACTCGCTGTCGCGAATGGCGCGCGAGGCATTGGCGATGTCGATGGTGTTGTCGCCCACGCCTTCGCAGAAACGCTTGAGCCCCGCCGACGAGCCGCCCGATTCGACCACCGGGGTCCGGTAGTCGAAATTCTCGCCGAAATACTCGGCCACGATCGAGGCGTAGGGCAGCACGGTCGAGGAACCGGCGATCTGGATGTTGTCGCGGGCAAGCGCCCCGGTCGCGGTCAGGCCGGCTAGCGCCAGGGTCGTTGCGGTCAGTCTTGGCGTCGTCATCGGGCAGGTCGTTCCTTGGTCAGCCGGATGCAGGTTGCGCGGCCGGTGCCGCACCTGCTGGTCCGCCTTCTGGGGCGCTTGTGTAATAGTTTCATGACAGGCTGGCCGGCAACAGCACCGAAACGACCGAGCCCTGCCCCGCCCGGCTCTCGATCTTCAGCCGCCCGCGGTGCCGCTCGACGATATGGCTGACAATCGCCAGTCCCAGCCCGGTGCCGCCCACGGCGCGCGAGCGGTGATCGTCGACGCGGTAGAAGCGTTCGGTCAGGCGCGGAATGTGGCGGGCGGCGATGCCCTCGCCCTCGTCCTGCACGCTCAGGCGCACGGCGGGGGCCGGCATGGTGGCGATGCGGGCGGGCGGGTCGAGGCGCACCGTCACCGTGCCGCCCTCGCGGCCATACTTGATGGCGTTCTCGATCAGGTTGACCAGCACCTGGCGCAGTTGCGCCGCGTCTCCGGGCACGGTCGGCATCGCCTCGGGGCCCGAGAAGGCGAGCGTCACCGAGCGTGCCGCCGCCAAGGGCTCGAGCGCCGCGATGGCGGCCCCGACCAGCGTGTCGAGCGCCACCGGGGCGGTCGGGCGCACGCGCTCGTCCTCCTCGATCCGGCCCAGCGACAACAGGTCGTCCACCAGCCGGGTCATGCGGGCGGTTTCGCGGGCCATGATCTCCAGAAACCGCGCCTGCGCCGCCGCGTCGTCGCGGGCGGGCCCGCGCAGGGTCTCGATGAAGCCCGCCAGCGCGGTGATCGGCGTGCGCATCTCGTGGCTGACATTGGCCACGAAGTCGCGCCGCATCCGGCGGGCATCGTCCATCTCGGTCAGGTCGGTGAACCCGACCAGAACCGCGCGCAGCCCCGGCAGGTCGAGAGGCGCCACATCCAGCCGCCAGGCGGTTTCGCGCCCGCCCTCGCGTCCGGTGAACGCGGCGTGATGTCGCAGGCGGTCGCGCAGACAGCCCTCGACTGCGGCGATGGCATCGGGCTGGCGCAGGGCGGTGACATAGTGCCTGCCGGTGCCATCGCCACCCAAAACCTGCCGCGCCGAGGCATTTATTCCCAAAAGTCGCGCATCGGCGCCGATTACCAGCGCCGGTATCGGCAAAGCATTGAGAAAGATGTCAAACTCGGGGCTGGTCATTGTCTCTCTCCGGTTGCGGCCTCTATGCCACAGTTGCGGTGGGCCGGACAAACGGGGGAATTGATCCAAGGGCAACTCACCTTATAAGTGTGCCATATAGTTCGGTATTCTGTTTGTCCCGGTCAGTTTTTTCGTCGAAGTCGATTTGGGAAGACCTTGAGGCCTGCAACCATGAATGCCAGGGTGCCGATGACACGAGCCAGAACCGAACCAGCCTATCCCAACATGCTGGTCATTGGCGGCAAGGCCAGCTGGACCGCCACACGCGGCGCGCTGCCGCAGATCGACGGAGTGGTCTTTTCCCATTTTCGTGAGTTGACATCGACGCTGCTGCGCGACGTGTCGCCGGATTTCGTGCTGTCGCCGCTGATGGACAGCGAATTCGACGCGCTCGACATCGCCGCCGAACTCAGCCGCCTGGGCTATCGCGGCCGCTATCGCGCCGTCGTGGCTTCCGTGCCCAATCCCAAGGCGATCCTGAACGAGGTGCGGCAAGCCTTTCCCTTCCTCGATTTCGACATCCTGGTGGTGCCGGACCGCCCGGCCCTGGCCGGCAGCGCCTAGGCGCGCTGGCTGGCTTCGGCCGCGCGGACCATTTCCGGGATCAGGATCTCGGGCTCCTCGATACCGACCGAGACGCGGAAGAAGCCCTCGCTCATGCCCAGTGCGGCGCGCGCCTGGGGCGTCATGATCCGGTGCGAGGACGAGGCCGGGTGCGACAGGGTGGTGCCCACATCGCCCAGCGTCGGGGCGAAGGCGATCTGCGAGGCGGCGCGGGTGAAGGCGTTGGCGGCCCGGCGCCCGCCGCTGATCTCGAAGGACACCATGTTGCCGCCCCGCCCGCCCAGCAGCCCCGCGGCGCGGTTGTGGTCGGGGTGGTCCTGCCGCCCGGGATAGATGACCCGCGTGACCCCCGCGCAGCCGGCCAGCGCATCGGCCAGCGCCGCGGCATTGCGCTCGGCACGGTCCAGACGGATATCGAAGGAATGCAGGCCGCGCTCGGCCAGCCAGCAGTCGAACGGGCTCGGCGACAGGCCGAAGGTCACGGCGGCATCGCGGATGGCGCGGGCCAGGTCGCCGTCGCGCGCCGCCACATAGCCCAGCAGGGCATCGGAATGGCCCGCCAGCAGCTTGGTCACCGAATGGATCACGATATCTGCGCCGTGGTCGAAGGGGCGATAGAGCCGCGGCGTGGTAAAGGTGTTGTCCACCGCCAGCAGCGCGCCGGTGTCACGCGCCAGGGCGATGATGCCCTCCATGTCGGCGATGCGCAGCGTCGGGTTCGAGATCACCTCGACCACGATCAGCCGCGTGTTGGGGCGGATGGCGGCGCGCATGGCGGCACTGTCGGTGGGATCGGCCAGCGAGGTCTCGATCCCGAAGCGCGGCAGGTCCTGCGTCATCAGCCGCAGGGTCCGGCCATAGAGCTGGTCGCCGCCCAGCACGTGGTCTCCGGCCTTCAGGCAGCCCAGGAACACCGCGCCCACCGCGCTCATCCCCGAGCCGGTGATGATGCCGCCGGTGGCCCCTTCCAGCGCGTCGATCTTGGTGGCCAGCACCGAGGCATTCGGATGGCCCTCGCGCGCATAGGTATAGCCGGTGCCGTCGCGATACTGCGCATCAAGCGCGTCCGGATCGGGCGAGGCATAGACCACCGAAGGCTGCAGCGGCGTGACCACCGGGCGCGAGGTGCTCTGCGGCCAGGGCGTGCGGCGCACCAGGCTCTGGGCCGAGCCTTGGGGGGGGAGCTTGGCCATGTCAGACTTCCTTCATCGACGCCTGAAACCGGCGCGCCTTTTCCTGATAGTTCTGCGCCGAGGCCGTCAGCCCGGCGACATGGGGCGCATCGAGGGCGCGCACCACCTTGCCCGGCATGCCCATCACCAGGCTGCCGGCCGGGATGACCATGCATTCGGGGATCAGCGCCCCGGCCCCGATCAGGCAATTGTCGCCGATCACCGCGCCGTTCATCACCGTGGCGCCCATGCCCACCAGCACGTTGTCCCCGATGGTGCAGCCGTGCAGCAGCGCGCGGTGGCCGATGGTGCAGTTGCGCCCGACGCTGAGCGGATAGCCCGGATCGGTGTGCATGACGCAATGTTCCTGCAGGTTGGAGCCCTCGCCGACGGTGATCCATTCATTGTCACCGCGCAGCACCGCCCCGAACCAGACCGAGACATCGGCCCCCAGCGTGACCCGCCCGATCACATGGCAGCCCGGCGCGACCCAGGCGGTTTCGGAGATCTGCGGACGGATGCCGTCTAGCGCGTATTTCATGACTTGCCCCTGTATTCCTCGTGCAATCCCCGCACGAAATCGTTGAGCCACGGCTGGCGATCACGCCGCAGCCTTTCACCTGTCAGGATCGACCGCAACTCGGCTTCGCAGGCATCGGGGTCGCGGTTGACCAGAACATAATCGTATTCGGCCCAGTGGCTGACCTCGTCGAGGCTCTTGGACATGCGCCCGGCGATCACCTCGTCGCTGTCCTGGCCGCGCGAGCGCAGGCGGTGCTCCAGTTCGGCCATCGAGGGCGGCAGGATGAAGATCGACACCACGTCCTTGCCCAGCGCCGAATTGCGGATCTGCTGGCCGCCCTGCCAGTCGATGTCGAACAGCGTGTCACAGCCCTCGGCCATGGCGGTTTCGACCGGGCCGCGGGGCGAGCCGTAGAGATTGCCGAACACTTCGGCATGTTCCAGCATCTGGCCGTCCCTCACCATGTGCTCAAACGCCTCGCGGCTGCGGAAATGATATTCGCGCCCGTCCTGCTCGCCCGGGCGCGGGGGCCTCGTGGTGGCCGAGACCGAAAAGCGGATCGACCGGTCCCAGTCGCGCAGGCGGCGGGCCATGGTCGACTTGCCGGCACCCGAGGGCGAGGACAGGATGATGAGCAGGCCGCGGCGGGTCATGGTTCACTCCACATTCTGAACCTGCTCGCGCATCTGGTCGATCACCGCCTTGAGGTCGAGCCCGATGGCGGTCAGCGCCGGCGATTGCGCCTTGGAGCAGAGCGTGTTGGCCTCGCGGTTGAATTCCTGGGCGAGGAAGTCGAGCTTGCGCCCGGCCGGCGCGCTCTGGTCGCAAAGCCCGCGCGCGGCGACGATATGGGCGCGCAGGCGGTCGAGTTCTTCGGTCACGTCGGCCTTGACCGCCAGCAGCGCCAGTTCGGCGGCCACGCGCGGCTCGTCGATCTCGGGCGCATCCTCGATCACCCGGCGCAGCGCGGCGGTCAGCGCGGCGCGGGCCTCGGGGCGGCGGGCCTCGGCGGCGGTCTGGGCTGCGGCCACCAGCGTTTCGATCTGCGCCAGTTGCCCCAAGAGCACCTCGCGCAGGGCAGCGCCTTCGGCGGCGCGGGCGGCGGCGAAATCGGTCAGCAGCGGCTCGAAATCGGCCATGAGCGCGGCGGTCAGCTCGGG
Source organism: Pseudomonadota bacterium (assembly GCA_963205075.1). Classification (GTDB taxonomy): domain Bacteria; phylum Pseudomonadota; class Alphaproteobacteria; order Rhodobacterales; family Rhodobacteraceae; genus KLAP22. Next base: position 6,813 of record CAUJIU010000003.1, read on the forward strand.
GCCGTCGGTCTCGGCGGCGCTGGCGGCGCGGATCACCCCGCGCTGGGCCAGAACATCGGCGGCGGTGGCCTGCGCCAGCGTCACGCCCTGCACATAGGCGCGTTCCTGCACCTCGTTGAGCGCGCCCAGCACCCGTTCCAGCTGGTCGGGGTCGAGCACCAGCGGCCCCGCCCCCTCCTCGCGCGTCAGCCGCAGCGTCAGGCTGACATTGCCGCGCGCCACGGTTGCCGCGATGCGGGCGCGCAGCGCCGCCTCCAGCCCGTCGAGCCCCTCGGGGACCCGCAGCCGCAGGTCGAGACCACGGGCGTTGACGCCGCGGATCTCCCATGTCCAGCGGTGCAGGTCGTCATGGCCAGTGCGGCTGGCCAGGGCTGTCATGGACTGGATCACGGGATCGGGCTCCTCTGGGGTCGCAAGGTGCCCGCAGGAGTATGGGCAAACGCGGGGCGCCGGCAAGGGGCACGGGGCGCAAATGCGGGCGGGATTAACCGGTTTACACTTTGGTCAGAGTCATTTCCGCCGGCTTTTGATAGATTAACTTCACGTTAACCCGTTCCCCTGCCAGCAACGGAGACCACCATGTCCAACGCATCCCGCCCCATCGACGATGACCCCTCCGGGCACAGCTTCGCCGCCGTCGCCCGCCAGCTCGAGCGCTACTGGCGCGAGTTGCGCGGCGCGCGGGCGGTGCCGGCGCGGGCCGACGTGGTCGGCAACAACATCGACGCGGCCCTGCCGCACGCCTTCATCCTCGACCGGGTGGCGCGGGGCGTGGGCCGCATCCGGGTCGGCGGCCAGCGGTTGCAGGACTGCCTCGGCATGGATGCGCGCGGCATGCCGCTGACCGCCTTCTTCATCCCCGCGGTGCGCGACCGGGTGGCCGGGATGATGGACGCGGTGTTTGACGGCCCGGCGATCGTCGAGATGCCGCTGACCGCGCGCGTCGGGCTGCTGGGCGGCCAGGTGCGCGGGCGGCTGCTGCTGTTGCCGCTGGCCGGGCCGGACGGCAGCATCAGCCGGGCGCTGGGGGCGCTGGTGACCGACCGGGCCGTCAGCGCGCCGCTGCGCTTCGGCCTCGACGGCGAGTTTGCCGTCCGCACCGAGATCCTGCCCGCCAATGGCACGGCGTTTTCGGTCATCGAAGGCGGAGGCGGCACGGAAAAAGGGCCGGAGCGTCGCCGCCCGGCCCTTCGTCTGGTGGTGTCGGACGCCTGAGGTCAGACGGCCTCGGCCATCTTGGCGCGCCGGGCCGACAGTTCTTCGGAGACCAGGAAGGCCAGCTCCAGCGACTGCGAGGCGTTCAGGCGCGGATCGCAGGCGGTGTGGTAGCGGTCCGACAGGTTTTCGTCGGTCACCGCCCGCACGCCGCCGGTGCATTCGGTCACGTCCTTGCCGGTCATCTCGAAATGCACGCCGCCGGGGATGGTGCCCTCGGAGTTGTGCACGGCAAAGAACTCGCGCACCTCGCGCAGCACCGACTCGAACGGCCGGGTCTTGTAGCCCGACGAGGACTTGATGGTGTTGCCGTGCATCGGGTCGCAGGTCCAGACCACGTTGGCGCCCTCTTCCTGGACCGCGCGGATCAGGCGCGGCAGGTGCTCGCCCACCGCTCCGGCGCCGAAACGGGCGATCAGGGTCAGGCGGCCGGCCTCGTTGGCGGGGTTCAGCTTGGCCATCAGCGCCTTGAGATGGCCCGTGGTCATCGAGGGGCCGCATTTCAGCCCGATCGGGTTCTGCACGCCGCGCGCGAACTCGACATGGGCGCCATCGGGCTGGCGCGTGCGGTCGCCGATCCAGATCATGTGGCCCGACCCGGCAAGCCATTTGCCGGACGTGCTGTCGAGCCGGCAGAGCGCCTCCTCGTATTCCAGCAGCAGCGCCTCGTGGCTGGTGTAGAACTCGACCGTCTGCAGCGCATGCGCCGCCTCGTCACGGATGCCGGCGGCTTCCATGAAATCGAGCGTGTCGGAGATGCGGTTGGCCAGGTCGCGGTATTTCTCGGCCTCGGGCGCGCCGGTGAAGCCCAGCGTCCAGGCATGGACCTTGTGCACATCGGCATAGCCGCCGGTCGAGAAGGCGCGCAACAGGTTCAGCGTGGCCGCCGATTGCAGGTAAGCCTGCAGCATCCGCTCGGGGTCGGGCACGCGGGCGGTTTGGGTGAAATCGAAGCCGTTGATGATGTCGCCGCGGTAGCTGGGCAGCTCGGTGCCGCCCATGACCTCGGTCCCGGCCGAGCGCGGCTTGGCGAACTGGCCGGCGATGCGGCCGACCTTCACCACCGGCACCTTGGCGCCATAGGTCAGCACCATCGCCATCTGCAGCATCACCTTGAAGGTGTCGCGGATGTTGTCGGCGGCGAACTCGGCAAAGCTTTCGGCGCAATCGCCCCCCTGCAGCAGGAAGGCCTCGCCGCGACTCACCTTGCCGAGCTTGGCCTTGAGCTGGCGCGCCTCGCCGGCAAAGACCAGCGGCGGATAGCCCGCCAGACGGCTTTCGGCAGAACGGAGCGCATCCTGATCAGGATAATCAGGCATCTGCACCCTGGGTTTCGCGCGCCAGTCAGCTTTTTGCCACTCGGTCATGATCGTGGTTCCTCTGTCGAGTCGTCCCGCAATTGCGGGCGGTTTAGCGATATCAGGGCGCGGTTATAGCGCCCTGCCCTGACCGGGCCAATGGCTAATCCGGAGAAAAAGGCCGGATCGGCGGCGCATTCCCGACGAAATCTGCCGCAAATGATTCATCTTGAAGGTTGCCTGCAAACCTGATGTTGATCGGATTGCTTCCCTTTCGGGCAATGGAACATGGATATTCAGCCGCAGACCGTCGAGGTCGACACCAAGGGCAGGCCCAAGCGGTTTGTCTTCGTGCTGCTCGACAACTTTACCATGCTCTGCTTTGCCTGCGCGGTGGAATCGCTGCGCATCGCCAACCGCATGGCCGGCAAGCCGCTCTACGAGTGGGTTCTGGCCGGTGAGGGCGGCGATACCATCCGCTGCTCAAACGGCACCGAGTTCAAGCTGCAGATGGACCTGGGCGAGGTCAGCCGCGACGATATCGTCATGGTCTGCGGGGGCATCGGCGTGCAGGCCGCCACCACGCGCAAGCTGTTGAACTGGCTGCGCCGCGAGGCCCGGCGCGGCCTGACCATCGGCGGGCTCTGCACCGCCGGCTATTCGCTGGCCAAGGCGGGGCTGCTCGATGGCCGCAAGGCGACGATCCACTGGGAGAACCAGGACAGTTTCGCCGAGGAATTCGAGGATGTGAAGCTGACCAAGTCGGTATTCGTGGTCGATGACAACCGCATCACCACCGCCGGCGGCACCGCCTCGATCGACCTGATGCTCAAGCTGATCGCCGATGATCATGGCGAGACCCTGGCCAACGCGGTGGCCGACCAGCTGATCTATTCCTCGATCCGCACCGACCAGGACACCCAGCGCCTGTCGATCCCGACACGGATCGGGGTGCGCCATCCCAAGCTCAGCCGGGTGATCCAGCTGATGGAGCAGAATATCGAGGAGCCGATCAGCCCCGCCGTGCTGGCGCGCGATGTCGGCATGTCGACCCGGCAGCTGGAGCGGCTGTTCCGCCGCTATCTCAGCCGCAGCCCCAAGCGCTACTACATGGAGCTGCGCCTGCAAAAGGCCCGCAACCTGCTGATGCAGACCGACATGAGCGTCATCAACGTGGCGCTGGCCTGCGGCTTTGCCTCGCCCTCGCATTTCTCCAAATGCTACCGGTCGCATTACGATACCACGCCCTATCGCGAGCGCGGCACCCACGCGACCCGGCTCAGCATCTGAGCCTCAGCGGTCGGGCAAGGCATCGCAGCCTGCGGCGCTTTCACGCACCACGTCAGAGCGCACGAAGCTGCCGTCAGACAGGCGCAGCCAGGGCAGGTCGCCCTGCCCCGCGACCCGCGCCACCGCCTGCGCCACCTGACCGGCATCGAGCCGCCCCACCGCCGGGTGATCGGTCGAGGGGTCGCCGCGCAGGTTGACGGAGCCGCCGCCCCCGACCAGGCAGGCCGGACCCTGCCCGCGGTCGCGCAACAGCTCGACCTCGTGCAGCGCCACCCAGCTGGGCGAGGACAGGATCTCGATCCTGACCCCGGTCACGTCGGGCACCCCGCCCGGCAGGTCGAAGCGCAGCATCATGCCTTCTTCGGTGTCTCGGGTCCGGTCGCTGATACGCAGCCTGCCGCCACCGGCCAGCGTCGCGGTCACGCGGGTGCGGGTTTGGCCTGCCGGCCATTGCGCCACCCAGAGGCTGACCTGCGCCAGCCGCGACGGCTCGGCCAGGGTGATCTCGATCCAGCCCGGCGCGTCATGGCCGCTTTCCCAGCCGGTCTCCTTGCCGTCCAGTGCCAGTTCCGGCCCGCGCCCCGGCAGCGAGCGGCTGGCGCGCGCGGTTGCCTCGATGGCGAGGTTCACATGCGGCTCGAAATTGCCCTGAAAGCAGGGATCGGGCCGCCGGGCGGGCGACAGGCCGCGCAGGAACATGCCGTCAAGTCCGGTCAGCGTATAGGGCGGGTTGGTGTCGACGCCGGGCGGAAACGGCTTGTAGCCCCAGTGCAGCCAGCCGTCCCAGCCCAGCTCGCAGCTGCGCGCCATCCATTCCTGCTCCATCCGCAGCGCGGTTTCGGCCCGGGGGATGAAGCCGGGCGAGGAGCCGACCTCGCCCATGATGACGGGGCGGTCGGGATGCCCGGGCATGCCGAAATTCTCGGTGATCTGGTCGATATCCAGATCGGCGTCGTAATAGGCGTGAAAGTCGAAGAAATCGAGCGGCGCCGCAGCCAGCAGCGGCTCGGTATCGACATACCAGTCGCCGCCGATCCCGGTCGGAACCGGGAATTGCGGGACGAAAAAGCCCATCCCCACCAGCGCGTCGGGGTCGGTGGCGCGCACGATGTCACGCACCCGGGTCGAGATCAGCACCAGGTTGTCCGACAGGGCGGCGCGTTTCTGCGCCGGGTCCGACAGGTCATAGCTGGCGCCGGTGCCGTTGCGGATCACGCCCGAGGTCAGCGACCAGGGCGGCTGGTCCTTGAAGATCCACTCCTCGTTCAGGATCGACCAGCCGAGCACCGCGGACCAGTTGGTGTCACGCGCCGCCAGCGCGGCCATGATGTCACCCCAATAGGCCTCGAAGGCGGCCACGCCGCTGGCGCTCATGAAATGCGCGTTGCGATAGCCCGCGAACAGGTCCGACGCCTCGCGGTTGGCCAGTTCGCCATAGCCGCCATGGTCGGGAATGTCGTTGGAGGTCAGGACCAGATAGATCCCCTCGCGCGCGGCCAGCCGGGTCAGGGCGGCGAAATTGTCCATGTAGGCGGGGTTCAGCCCCGCCACCGACTGCCTTGTCATGCAGGCGCGCCCGTTGCTGCAATGGTCAAAGAAGATGCGCACCGTGTCATAGCCCTCGGCGCGCAAGTTGCGGAAATCCTGCGCGATCACCGCCTCGTCATAGCCGCCGACCGCCAGCACCCGGTCCTCGCGGTAATAGCCCGCGGGGCGGAACTCCAGGTAGTTGACGCCGCGCGGGCGGAAGCTCTCGCCGGTCACGGTGTTGAAGAACTCGCCCTCGCCCTCCACCACCCGCACCCCGATCCGGTCCTGCGCCTGGGCCAATGACGGGGCCAGTGTCAGGGCCAGAGCCGGGGCCAGCGCCAGCGCCAGCGCCAGCAGCCACGGAAATGCCCCGGCGGCGATCAGCCGGAGCCGGCCGCGACCGGCCGTTACGCAGGGTTCGGTCCTGATTGACAGGTCAAATGGCATGTCTGGCGCGCACATTCGGGCAAAACTCCTCCTGTTCCCGCTTTTCTTTTTTTCTGGCGCTGCTTAGGCTGCGCCCAGGACTTTGTATCCTGTAGGGAGAAAAAAATGAAGAAATTGCTGCTGGCTTCGGCCGCGACCATGCTCGTTTCGGGCGTGGCACATGCCGAAGATATCAAACTGGGCATCCTGATCGGCTTTACCGGGCCGCTGGAATCGCTGGCGCCCGACATGGCCGCCGGTGCCAACCTGGCGGTGCAGGAGGTCAATGACAGCGGCCTGCTGCTGGGTGGCGGCACCACCGTTTCCACCGTCAACGGCGATACCGGCTGTATCGATGCCGGTCTGGCCGTGGCTTCGGCCGAACGCCTGATCACCTCGGACCATGTCAGCGGCATCGTCGGCGGCATGTGCTCGGGCGAGACCGGCGCGGTTCTGGCCAACGTCGCCATGCCCAACGGCATCGTGATGATCTCGCCCTCGGCCACCTCGCCGGGCCTGTCGACCGCGGAAGACAACGGCCTGTTCTTCCGCACCTCGCCGTCCGATGCCCGTCAGGGCCAGGTGATGACCGACATCCTCAACGATCGCGGTTTCGACACCGTGGCCGTGACCTACACCAACAACGACTACGGCAAGGGTCTGGCGGATGCGTTCCAGGCTGCCTTCGAGGCCAGCGGCGGCACCGTGACGCTCAATGCTGCGCATGAGGACGGCAAGGCCGACTACTCCGCCGAGATCGGCGCGCTGGCTTCGGCCGGCGGGCAGGTTCTGGTGGTGGCAGGCTATATCGACCAGGGCGGCGGCGGCATCATCGATGCAGCCCTCGATACCGGCGCATTCGACCTGTTCATGTTCCCCGACGGCATGGTGTCGGACACGCTGGCTGAAAAGTATGCCGCTCTGACCGAAGGGTCGTTCGGCCAGAACCCGGGCAGCGACAGCGAGGGCACGACCGTGTTCCACACGCTGGGCGAAGCGGCCGGTTTCAGCCCGACCAACGCCTTCTCGGCTGAAAGCTACGACGCAGCCGCGCTGATCCTGTTGGCGATGCAGGCCGCCGGATCGTCCGATCCGCAGGTCTACAAGGACTTCGTGATGGACGTGGCCAACGCTCCGGGTGAAGAGATCCTGCCCGGCCAGTTGGGCCATGCGCTGGAGCTGATCGCCGCCGGAACCGATGTCAACTATGTCGGCGCCTCGGCGGTCGAGCTGATCGGACCCGGCGAAAGCGCCGGCAACTACCGCGAGATCGAGATGCGCGGTGGCGAGATGGTGGTGGTCGGCTACCGCTGATCGCTGACGCTGCTGAACAGACCTGCGGCCCGGGGCAAGCCCCGGGCCGCGGCATAAAAATGCACAGAGCATGGCGGAAATGCCATGTAACCCTCTGGCAAAATGGGAGATGCGAATGATCGTCGTTGAAGATCTGCACAAGCATTTCGGCGGTTTTCATGCGGTCGACGGCGCCAGCCTGCAAATCGAGCAAGGCTCGATCACCGGGCTGATCGGACCCAACGGCGCCGGCAAGACCACCCTGTTCAACGTGATCGCCGGGGTCCTGCCGCCCACCTCGGGCCGCGTGACCATGCTGGGCGAGGACATTACCGGCCTGCCGCCCCATACCCTGTTCAAGAAGGGCCTGCTGCGGACCTTCCAGATCGCGCATGAATTCTCGTCGATGACGGTGCGCGAGAACCTGATGATGGTCCCCGACGGCCAGTCGGGCGAAACGCTCTGGAACGCCTGGTTCGGCCGCGCCCGCATCGCCCGCGAGGAAGCGGCGCTGCGCGACAAGGCCGACGAGGTGCTGCAATTTCTCACCATCGACCATCTGGCCGATGAAAAGGCCGGCAACCTGTCGGGCGGGCAGAAGAAGCTGCTGGAACTGGGCCGCACCATGATGGTGGATGCGCGCATCGTCTTTCTCGACGAGGTCGGCGCCGGCGTGAACCGCACGCTCCTGAACACCATCGCCGATGCCATCGTGCGCCTGAACAAGGAGCGCAACTACACCTTCGTGGTGATCGAGCACGACATGGATTTCATCGGCCGCATCTGCGACCCGGTGATCTGCATGGCCGAGGGCCGGGTTCTGGCCGAGGGCTCGCTGGAAGAGATCAAGGCCAACGAGCATGTGATCGAGGCCTATCTGGGCACCGGATTGAAGAACAAGCACAAGGTTCACGCATGACAGAACCCTTCCTGATCGGCGAGTCCATGACCGGCGGCTATGGCCGCGGGCCGGACATCCTCAACGAATGCACCATCGCCGTGAATCCCGGCGAGATCGCCGTGATCGTCGGGCCCAACGGCGCCGGCAAGTCGACCGCGATGAAGGCCCTGTTCGGCATGCTCAACATGCATGGCGGCCAGGTCCGGCTGGATGGCGAGGATATCACCGCCCTGTCACCGCAGGACCGGGTGATCAAGGGCATGGGCTTCGTGCCGCAGGTGCGCAACATCTTTCCCTCGCTCACCGTCGAGGAGAACCTGGAGATGGGTGCCTTCATCCGGCGCGACGATTTTCGCCGCACCATGGAGCAGGTCTACACCATCTTCCCGATCCTCAAGGAAAAGCGCCGTCAGGCGGCCGGCGAATTGTCGGGCGGCCAGCGCCAGCAGGTTGCCGTCGGCCGGGCGCTGATGACCAAGCCCAAGGTGCTGATGCTCGACGAGCCGACCGCCGGGGTCTCGCCCATCGTCATGGACGAACTGTTTGACCGCATCATCGAGGTGGCGCGCACCGGCATCCCGATCCTGATGGTCGAGCAGAATGCCCGGCAGGCGCTGGAGATCGCCGATCGCGGCTATGTGCTGGTGCAGGGCCGCAACGCCCATACCGGGACCGGCAAGGAACTGCTGGCCGATCCCGAAGTGCGCCGCAGTTTCCTGGGGGGCTGAGCCATGACCACCCGCCACCGCCAATCCGAACCGCGGAGTAAGCACTGATGGACCTGATCAACGCCCTGGTGGCGCTTCTGAACTACGTGATCATCCCCGGCATGTCCTACGGTGCCCAGCTGGCCATCGGCGCGCTCGGCGTCACGCTGGTCTATGGCATCTTGCGGTTTTCCAACTTTGCCCATGGCGACACCATGGCCTTCGGGACCACCTTCACCATTCTGGTCACCTACTGGCTGCAATCGATGGGGGTCAGCCTCGGGCCGCTGCCCACCGCGCTGCTGGCGCTGCCGGTCGGCATCCTGATGACGGCGCTGCTGCTGCTGGGCACCGACCGGGCGGTCTATCGCTTCTACCGGCGGCAGAAGGCGGCGCCGGTCATACTGGTGATCGTGTCGATGGGGGTGATGTTCGTGATGAACGGCATCGTGCGCTTCATCATCGGCGTCGAGGACCGGGACTTTGCCGACGGCGCCCGCTTTGTCATCTCGGCGCGGGATTTCAAGCAGATGACCGGGCTGGAGGAAGGTCTGGCCATCCGCACCACCCAGGTGGTGACGGTGGTCACCGCGCTGGTGGTGATGGCGCTGCTGTTCTGGTTTCTCAACCGCACCCGCACCGGCAAGTCCATGCGCGCCTTCTCCGACAACGAGGACCTGGCGCTGTTGTCGGGCATCAACCCCGAGCGGGTGGTGACGGTGACCTGGCTGATCGTGGCCGCGCTCGCCACCGTGGCCGGGGTGCTCTACGGGCTGGACAAGTCCTTCAAGCCCTTCACCTATTTCCAGCTGCTGCTGCCGATCTTCGCCGCGGCGATCGTCGGCGGGCTTGGCAACCCGCTGGGGGCCATCGCCGGCGGCTTTGTCATCGCCTTCTCGGAAGTGACGGTGACCTATGCCTGGAAGAAGGTGCTGACCTACGCCCTGCCCGACAGCATGGCGCCTGACTCCTTGGTGCAGCTTCTGTCGACCGACTACAAATTCGCCGTCAGCTTCGCGATCCTGATCACGGTGCTCTTGTTCAAGCCCACGGGCCTTTTCAAAGGACAATCCGTATGACCAGTTCCCTTCGACCCGTCCTGCTGTATCTGCTCGTCGCGGCGCTGATCGCCGGTTCGGGGGTCGTGCACGGACCCAATACCGCGATGTTGATCATCAATATGGGCCTGATCTCGGCGATCATGGCGCTGGGGGTGAACCTGCAATGGGGGTTTGCCGGCCTGTTCAACATCGGGATCATGGGCTTCGTGGCGCTGGGCGGCCTGGCGACGGTGCTGGTGGCTACCCCGCCGGTCACCGCCGGCTGGTCCGCCGGCGGGCTGCGCATCATGATCGCGCTGGCGCTTGGCGCCGCGACCGTGGTGGCCGCGGTGCTGATCCAGAAGCGGATGGCCAGGGGCATGACCCGCACCCTGCTGACGCTGGTGGTGCTGGTGGGCGGCTTCTTCCTCTATCGGGCGATCCTTGATCCGGGCGTGGACGCGGTCGAGGCCATCCATCCGGCCAGTGCGGGCAATCTCGGCGGCCTGGGCCTGCCGGTGCTGCTGGCCTGGCCGATGGGCGGCGTGCTGGCCGCCGGTGCGGCCTGGATCATCGGCAAGACCGCGCTCGGCCTGCGCTCGGACTATCTGGCCATCGCCACGCTGGGCATCGCCGAGATCGTCATCGCGGTGCTCAAGAACGAGGACTGGCTGGCGCGCGGGGTCAAGAACGTGATCGGCATCCCGCGTCCGGTGCCGCAGGAGATCGACCTGCAGGCCAGCGCCGAATTCGTGCGCGGCGCGGCGTCGCTGGGGCTCGACCCGGTGCTGGCCTCGACGCTCTACGTCAAGCTGGCCTATATGGTGCTGTTCACCGTGGTGCTGGTGATCCTGCTCTGGCTGGCGCAGAAGGCGCTCAACAGCCCCTGGGGCCGGATGATGCGCGCCATCCGCGACAACGAGACCGCCGCCGAGGCCATGGGCAAGGACGTGACCGCCCGGCACCTGCAGATCTTCATCCTCGGTTCGGCCATCTGCGGCATTGCCGGCGCGATGATGACCACGCTGGATGGCCAGCTGACGCCGGGCACCTACCAGCCGCTGCGCTTCACCTTCCTGATCTGGGTGATGGTGATCGTCGGCGGCTCGGGCAACAATTTCGGCGCCGTGCTTGGCGGCATGCTGATCTGGTGGCTCTGGGTCGAGGTCGAGCCGATCGGGCTGACCGCGCTCGACTTCATCACCTCCGGCATGTCGGACACCAACTGGCTCAAGGGGCATCTCAACGACGCCGCCGCCCATATGCGGCTGCTGACCATGGGGGTGATCCTGCTCCTGGTGCTCAGGTTCAGTCCACGCGGCCTGATCCCCGAGAAGTAGCACCGCGCCCGTCGGGCCCGCATCAAACCCGCGGGCCCGCGCGCGGTCAGCCGTTCAGCTTTCGCATCCGCTTGAACAGCGCCGAGGTATCCCAGCGGCCGCCGCCCATGTTCTGCACATCCTTGTAGAACTGGTCGACCATGGCGGTCATCGGCAGGCTGGTGCCGGTCTCGTTGGCGGCGGCAAGGCAGATGCCGAGATCCTTGCGCATCCAGTCAACGGCGAAGCCATGCTCGAAATGGTCGTCCAGCATGGTCTGGTAGCGGTTGACCATCTGCCAGCTGCCGGCCGCGCCGCCGCCGATCACCTCGACCACCTCGCGCCCGTCCAGCCCGGCGCGTTCGGCGAAGTTGAGCGCCTCGGCCAGCCCCTGCACCACGCCCGCGATGCAGATCTGGTTGACCATCTTGGTCAGTTGTCCGGCCCCGCTCTCGCCCAGCCGCTTGCACAGCTTGGCATAGGCGGCGATCACCGGCTCGGCGCGGGCATAGGCGGCCGCATCTCCGCCGCACATCACCACCAGCTGGCCGTTCTCGGCACCGGCCTGCCCGCCCGAGACCGGGGCATCCACGAAGCTGATGCCCGATTGCGCCGCGATAGCTGCCAGGTCACGCGTGACCGAGGCCGAAACGGTGGTGTGATCGACAAAGACCGCGCCGCGCGCCATGCCGGCGAATGCGCCATCAGGTCCGGTGCAGACGCCGCGCAGATCATCGTCATTGCCCAGGCAGGCCATGACGAAATCGGCGCCGCTTGCCGCCTGCGCCGGGGTCGGGGCCGTGGCCCCGCCATGGCGGGCCGCCCAGGCCTGCGCCTTGGCGGCGGTGCGGTTGTAGACGGTGACCGAATGGCCCGCCCTGACCAGGTGCCCCGCCATCGGCGCGCCCATCACGCCCAGTCCCAAAAACGCCACGTTCGCCATGGTTCAGCCCCTCGCATCCATCCCCAAAACCGGATACCGATGTGTAACCCAACGCGACCGCCCGTCAACCGGGCGCCCAGACCGAGCATCGAGTAAGAATGGCAACACTGTTCCGCTGGCTCCTGAGAATTGCGTCCGGTCTGGTCATCCTGACCGTGCTCGTCGTGCTGCTGGTCTATTACTTCGCCGCGCGGTCCCTGCCCGATTACAGCGAGAATTTCACCGTCGAGGGCATCACCGCCCCGGTCGAGATCGTGCGCGACAATGCCGACGTGCCGCATATCTTCGGGCAGAGCGACCGCGACGTGTTCTATGCGCTCGGCTTTGCCCATGCGCAGGACCGGCTCTGGCAGATGACCATGCTGCGGCGCACCGCGCAGGGGCGGCTGTCGGAACTGTTCGGGGAAAAGACCCTGCGCATCGACATGCTGATCCGCCGTTTCGATCTCTATGGTCTGGCGCTGGCCTCGGTCGAGGCCCAGGACGAGGACACCCAGATCGCGCTGCAGGCCTATGCCGATGGCGTCAACGCCTGGCTGGCGCAGATCAACTCGGGCGCGCGCGGGCGTGGCGCGCCGGAAATGTGGCTGTTCAACCAGCCGATCGCGCCGTGGCAGCCGGCGGATTCGATCGCCATCCTCAAGGTCATGGCGCTGCAACTCTCGAGCCATCTGGAAGACGAGGTGCTGCGCGCCCGCCTGTCGCTGATGATGGACCCCGCGCGGGTGCGCGACTTGATGCCCGACGATCCGGGCAGCGGCGTGGCGGCGCTGCCGGAATATGCCTCGCTGGTGCCGGGCGTGCCACGCTACGCCGAAAACACCCGCATGCCCTATGGCCCGCTCTCGCCGGTGCAACCGCGCGAGCTGGCGGGGGCCTCCAATGCCTGGGCGGTCGGGCCGACCCGCTCGACCTCGGGGGCGCCGCTTCTGGCCAACGACCCGCATCTGGGCCTGACCGCGCCCGGCGTGTGGTATCTGGCGCGGCTGGAACTGTCTTCGGGCGGGGTCATCGGCGGCACCATCCCCGGCATGCCGGTGATCCTGGCCGGGCGCAGCGCCGATCTGGGCTGGGGCATCACCTCGAGCTATCTCGACGATCAGGATGTCTATGTCGAGGAGGTCAACCCGCAGAACCCGGACGAGTACCGCACGCCCGACGGCTGGAAGCCCTTCGTGGCGCGCGACAGCATCATCAACGTCAAGGGCGGCCCGGCGGTCACCATCCGCCTGCAATGGACCGATAACGGCCCGGTGCTGCCGCCCGACCAGTATGACCTCGGCACCATCCGCCCGCCGGGCCATGTCACCTCGGTGGCCTGGACCGCGCTGTCGGACGCCGATACCTCGATGTCGGCCGCCGTCGGCATCATGCGCGCCCGCTCCATCCCCGATGCGCTGGAGGCCGGGCGGCTGTTCATCGCGCCCTCGCAGAACCTGACGCTGGCCGATCTCAACGGCGTGGCGATGAAGCTGATCGGCGCCATGCCGCGCCGCGCCGCCGAGCATAAGAGCCTCGGGCGCCTGCCGACACCGGGCTATCTGCCGCAGAACCGCTGGCTGGGCATGCTGCCCTATGCCGCCAATCCCGAATTCATCAACCCGCCCGGCGATGTGGTCGGCAACACCAACAACAAGGTGATCGACCGCCCCTTCCCGATGCATGTCTCCTACACCTGGGGCGACACCCAGCGCGTGCAGCGCTGGCAGCGCCTGATGCAGATGCGCGGCGTGCATACCCGCGAAAGCATGATCGAGGCGCAGCTCGACACCGTCTCGTTCACCGCCCGCTCGCTTCTGCCGCTGGTGGGGGCCGATCTGTGGTTTACCGGCGAGGCGGCCACCGGCGGCTCGCCGCAGGCGCTGCGCGAGCAGGCGCTGGCGCTTCTGGCCGACTGGAACGGCGAGATGAACGAGCACCTGCCCGAGCCGCTGATCTACGCGGCCTGGATGCGCGCCCTGCAGGACCGGCTGATCCGCGACGAACTGGGCCCGCTGGCGCGCGAGTTCACCCATGTCGAGCCCCTGTTCATCGAACGGGTGTTCCGCAACGTCGATGGGGCCAATGTCTGGTGCGACGTGCTGCAATCGGCCGAGACCGAGACCTGCGACCAGATGGCGGCGGCGGCACTTGACGACGCGCTGGTCTGGATCACCGCCAATTATGGCACGGCGCTGGAATCCTTGCGCTGGGGCGACGCCCACATGGCGACCCAGGATCACCCGGTTCTGGGCGGCATTCCGGTGCTGGGCTGGTTCGTCAACATCCGGCAATCGACCTCGGGGGGCGACAATACGCTGATGCGGGGCCGCACTTCGGGCACCGATCCGCAGCCCTTCCTCAACGTGCATGCGGCGGGCTATCGCGGGGTCTATGACTTTGCCGATCCAGACAGCTCGGTCTTCGTGGTGGCGACCGGGCAATCGGGCCATCCGCTGAGCCGGCATTACGACGACCTGTCAGAGCTTTGGCGGCGCGGCGAATACATCCCGATGTCGCTCGATCCGGCGCTGGCGCGCGCGGCGGCGGTCGGCATTTCGGTGCTGACACCGCAATAGCGGCGCTTAACGGTTTGGAACCTATTTTGCGGCAAGACTGCCGCATGGAAAAGAACGGCGTCTTCTTCGGCCTGATCGTGTCGCTGCTGGCCATCCGCAGCCCGCGCGATGCCATTGCCAAGGGGCTGGGCTTCTTTCTGGCGATCAATTCCGTGGCGCTGGCGATCGAGCTGGCGCTCAACGGCCAGCTGTCGATGTCGTTCTGGGTGAACACGCTGGCCACCCTGCTGACCGCCCTGCCCTTCATGGTGCTGGTCTTTGCGGTGGTCACCCGGCTCGACCGCTTGCAGCAGCGGCTGGTCGAACTGGCCACCACCGACATGCTGACCGGCCTGCCCAACCGCCGCGCCTTCCTCTCGCAGGGGGCGGCGGCGCTGTCGCGCTCGGATCGGGGAGTGCTGTTCATCATCGATGCCGATCACTTCAAGACCATCAACGACAAGTATGGCCACGCGGTCGGCGATCTGTGCCTGCAGGCAATCGCCGACCATCTGCGGCGGGTGCTGCGCACCGGCGACGTGGTGGGCCGGGTTGGCGGCGAGGAATTCGCCGCCTATCTGCCCGATGCCCGGGTCGAACATGCCACCGAGATCGGCCAGCGGCTGACCGGCGCCATCGAGGTGCAGATCGAGGGCGGCGGGGTCAGCCTCAGCTTCACCATGTCGGTCGGCGCCGCCGAGACCCGGCCCGACGGCACGCTGGAACACCTGCTCAAGCTGGCGGACATGGCGCTCTATCAGGCCAAGCGCGACGGACGGGCGCGGCTGGTCTTCTGGCGCGACGGGGTCGATCACGCCGCCTGACGGTCAGGTCAGGCCAGACGGGCGAAGCGGTCCTTCTGGATCTGGGTCCAGGTGACGGTCAGGCGCGAGCCGGTCCGGGTCTCGGCCTCGGCCTTGACCACGCCCTGCTCATAGAGCCAGGCGCGGCGCTGGCCGTCGGCAAAGTCCAGCCTGAGCGTTTCGGTGATGCGTTCGGGCTGCACGCGGGCGGCGATTTCCGACAGCAGCCGCTCGACGCCCTCGCCGCTGACCGCCGACAGCGCCAGCGTGTCCGGGCTGCGCCCGGCCTGGGCGCGCAAGGCGGCCTGCTCGTCGGCGGGCAGCAGGTCGGTCTTGTTCCAGATCTCGATGATGGGGGCGCTTTCGGCCACGCCCAGCCCGTGCAGGATGGTCAGCACATCGCGCGCCTGCTCGGCGCTTTGCGCGTGGCTGATATCGCGCACATGCAGGATCAGGTCGGCATCGAGCACTTCGTCCAGCGTGGCGCGGAATGCGGCCACCAGTTCGGTCGGCAGATCGGAGATGAAACCCACGGTGTCGGACAGGATCACATCCGTTCCGTCCGGCAGGCGGATGCGGCGCATGGTCGGGTCGAGCGTGGCAAAGAGCATGTCCTTGGCCAGCACCTCCGCCCCGGTCAGGCGGTTGAAGATGGTGGATTTTCCGGCGTTGGTATAGCCCACCAGCGCCACCACCGGATAAGGCACCTTGGCGCGCGCGGCCCGGTGCAGCGTTCGGGTGCGCACCACCTTGTCCAGTTGCCGGCGCAGCCGCACCAGCTGGTCGTCGATGGCGCGCCGGTCCGCCTCGATCTGGGTCTCGCCGGGGCCGCCGACAAAGCCCAGCCCGCCGCGCTGGCGCTCCAGGTGGGTCCAGGCCCGCACCAGCCGGGTGCGCTGATAGCTCAGCGCCGCCATCTCGACCTGCAACACCCCCTCGCGGGTGCGTGCCCGATCCGAGAAGATCTCGAGGATCAGGCCGGTGCGGTCCAGCAGCTTGACGTTCCAGGCCTTTTCCAGATTGCGCTGCTGCACCGGGCTGACATGGCCATCGACCAGCACCAGCTCGACCTCGGCATCGGCGAACTTCTGCCGCAACTCCTCGACCTTGCCGGAGCCGAAGAGCGCGCCGGGCTGCACCTTGGGCAGGGGCACGATCTCGGAGCCGAGCAGCTCCAGCTGCGGCAGGGCGCCGGCCAGCGACACCGCTTCGGCCAGGGCCGGCGCCGCGGCGCGGCGGGCACGATCGGACTTGATATCGGGGTGCAGGACCCAGGCCCGCGTGGCGGGCTGATCGCGTTCCACGAAAGCTATTCTTCGCCGTCGTAGAGGTTGATCGGCTGCGCCGGCATGATGGTCGAGATCGCGCTCTTGTAGACCAGCTGCGACTGGCCGTCGCGGCGCAAGAGCACGCAGAACGAGTCAAACCAGGTGATGACGCCCTGAAGCTTCACCCCGTTGACCAGGAATATCGTCACGGGCACCTTGGTCTTGCGCACGTGATTCAGGAACGCGTCCTGAAGATTTTGCTTGTCAGCCGCCATGGCTTTTACCCTTTTTGTCGCGGCCCAACACGGGACGTAATCTCGCTGTAACCAAGTATTGCGCGGCACTGGTCAAGTTTCCAGTGCAAAATCGGGCTATTGGCGCTCAGCTGCGCCAGAAATCCGGGTTCATCAGCGAAATGATCACCAGCATTTCCAGCCGGCCGAGAATCATCGCCCCCGCCAGGATCAGCTTGGCGATATCGGGCAGGCCGTCGTAGAGCACCGGAATCTCGCCCGCGACCTCGGCCAGCGGCCCGGTATTGGACAGCGCCGCCGAGGCCAGCACCGCCGCGGTCTCGAACTGCAACCCGGTCAGCGTCAGCGCCAGCATGATGGCGCAGATGCTGAGGGCAAACAGCATGAAGAACACCCAGGCCACGAAGGCCCCCTGCCGCCGGATGCGCCGCGCATCGGCGCCCGAGCCGCTGACGATCGAGGGATAGGCGAGAAAGTCCAGCTCCGCCTGGCCATGCCGGGCCAGCGCATAGATGCGCAGCAGCTTGACGCCCCCGGCCGTGGTGGCCACCCCGCCGCCGATGATCGACAGCCCGATCAGCACCAGGCCCGGCGCCTTGAGCCCGGCCCAGGTCGAGGTGTTGATCCAGTCGACGCTTTCAAACCCGGTGGTGGTCAGGAACGAGGCGACGGTGAACACCCCGCCCCAGATCGCGCGGGCGGCCTCGGTCGCGGTGGCGTCGAAATTGGTCAGGAAGTGGCGCACGAACAGGAACAGGGCCACCGCGCCGATGATCGCGAGCCCGAGCCGGAACTCCTCGTCGGCCCAGAAGCCCCGGTGCAGGTCGAGGCTCAGTCCGCGGCTGAACGTGGCCCGCGACAGTGCGAACATCAGGAAGATCAGGATGGCGATTTCCCCGGTCCGTCCGGCCTGGTCGTATTGCAGCCCGCCAATGGGCGAGATGCCCGAGGTCGCCAGCGTCGACATGGCGTGGCAGAGCGCCACCAGCGGCGTGTCGCCGGCAAGGATCAGCAACAGCCAGAGCGCCCCGGTCAGCGCCACGTAGAGCGGTGCCAGCCGCGCCGCGAAATGGATCACCCGCGCCGACGATCCCTGGCTGGTGGCGCTGGCGGTGACCGCCGACAGCGAGCCCTTTTCGGCCGACAGCACTTCAAATCCGCCGATCGTCAGCGGCATGAACACCGCCAGCGCCGCCACCCACATCAGGAAACCGCCCAGCCAGCCCACCTCGGCGCGCCACAGATGCAGGCTCGGGTTCAGCAGCGCCGGGCGGTCGTAGATGGTGGCCCCGGTAGTGGTCAGGCTCGACACCATCTCGAACCAGCTGTCGAAAAAGCCGACCCCGGCCTGCGCGGAATGGAACGGCACCGCCAGCATCAGCGGCAGCAGCGAAAACGCCCCCACCAGCGTCAGCAATTGCCGCCGCGCCAGATCGCGCGGCTCGCGGCCGGCGCTGGCGATGGCGATGAGCGCGGTGACGATGCCGAACAGGATGGCCGCATAGAGGAATTGCCGCGAGGTCTGATGGTCGACCCGGCCAAAGGCATGGGCCGCCGGCACCAGCATCGCCAGCGCGCCCGCCCCCATCAGCAGCACGATCAGCGGCAATCTGGCGAGGCGCCCGGACATCAGAAGAAGTCGATCGAGACCTGAAGCAGCCGCTCAACCTCCGGCACGTCGGCGGTCAGCGTGAACAGCGCCACCACATCGCCCTCTTCGATGCGCAGCGCCCCCGAGGGCTTGTGGATCACGCCCTTGCGCAGCACGCCGCCCAGCAGCACCCCTTCGGGGAAGGGAATGTCGCGCACCGCCTTGCCCGAGATCGGCGATGTGCCCAGCACCTGCGCCTCGATCACCTCGGCCTCGGCATCGCCGATCGAGTAGACGCCGCGCACCTTGCCATGGCGGATATGGCGCAGGATTGAGCTGACGGTGGTGGCGCGGGGGTTGATGTAGGCATCGATGCCCAGCGGCTCCATCAGCGGGGCCAGCGTCGGGTCGTTGGTCAGGCAGATCGCCATCTTGCAGCCCATTTCCTTGGCGCGGACGGCGGCGAGCATGTTGGTCTTGTCATCCGAGGTCACGGTCAGGATCGCGTCGGCGCCCTGCACGTTGGCCTCGGTCAGCAGTTCGGCACTCAGCCCGTCGCCGTGCAGCACGATGGTGCGGGTCAGGTTGTCGGCCGCCATCTCGGCCACGTCGCGGTCACGCTCGATCACCTTGACGCGCACCCGGTCGGCCCGGTGCTCGAGCGCCTTGGCCACGGCCAGCCCGACATTGCCGCCGCCGATGATGATGATCCGCTCCTGCTTGGACTGGGCCTTGCCGAAGATGCCGAGCGTGCGGATCACGTCCTCGGTATCGCAGAACACATAGACCGAATCGCCGGCATAGATCTGGTCGCCCGCCGCCGGGGCAAAGAGCCGCCCCTCGCGCCGGATGCCGACCACCACCGCGCGCAGGGTCGAGAACAGGTCGGTCAGCTGGCGCAGCGGCGTGTTGATGACCGGGCAATCCTCGTCGATCAGCACCCCCAGCAACTGCGCCTGCCCGTTGAAAAAGCTCTCGGTATCGAAGGCGGCGGGCGCGGCAAGGCGCTGCAGCGCGGCCTCGGCCACCTCGCGCTCGGGCGAGATGATCACGTCGATGGGCAGATGCTCGCGCCGGTAGAGATCGGAATAGCCCGAGTCGAGATAACTCTGGGCGCGGATGCGCGCGATCTTGCGCTGCACGCCAAAGACCGAATGCGCCACCTGGCAGGTGACCATGTTCACCTCGTCGGAATGGGTGGCGGCGATGACCATGTCGGCGTCGCGCGCCCCGGCCCGCTCCAGGATATCCGGGTATGAGGCATGGCCCGTAACCCCTTGGACATCCAGCGATTCAGTTGCGCGGGACACCAGGGTCGGATCCAGGTCGACGATGGTGACATCGTTCTTTTCGCCGGCCAGATGCCGGGCGATCTGCCAGCCGACCTGGCCCGCTCCGCAGATTATCACCTTCATCTCACGCTCCTTGTCGCGCTGGGCCCAGCATCTTCTGTAAAACGCCCCGCCGGAGCGGGCAACCGTCAGTCATCGGCACCATCGGCGTCATCGAGATGGGCAAAGCGCGCGCCCGACTTGGTGGTGGTCACCACCCCGAGGCTTTTCAGCTTGCGATGCAGCGCCGAGCGCTCCATGCCGACAAAGGCGGCGGTGCGGCTGATATTGCCGCCAAAGCGGTTGATCTGGGTCAGGAGATATTCGCGCTCGAACAATTCGCGCGCCTCGCGCAGCGGCAGGGTCGCCAGCCCGCCCGACAGCAGCACCCGCCCATGGTCGCCCACGGACTGCTCCTCGCTTTCGGGCAGTTCGCGGGCGGTGATGTCTTCGGTGCCTTCGCCCAGGATCAGCACCCGCTCGATCACGTTCTTGAGCTGGCGCACATTGCCGGGCCAGTTCATGGTCTGCAACAGCGCACGGCTGTCATCGGCCAGCCGCCTTGCAGGAAGGCCTTGCACCTTGTTGAAATGCTTGATGAAATGTTCTGCCAGCAGCGGGATATCCTCGCGTCGCTCCTCCAGTGAAGGCACATGGATCGGCACCACGTTGAGCCGGTGATACAGCTCCTGCCGGAATGAGCCGGCATCGATGGCGGCCATCAGGTCGCGGTTGGTGGAGGAAATCACCCGCAGATCGACCTGGATCTTGCCGGTGCCGCCAACGCGCTGGAACTGCTGGTCGACCAGCACCCGCAGGATCTTGGACTGGGTGCCAAGCGGCATGTCTGCGACCTCGTCAAAGTAGATCACGCCGCCATTGGCCTCTTCCAGAAGGCCCTTTTCCACCCCGCGCTCGGGGCTTTCGCGCCCGAACAGCACCTCCTCCATGCGGTCGGCCTCGATCGAGGCCGAATTGACCACAACGAAGGGGGATTCGGCGCGTTGCGAATTGGCGTGGATGTAGCGCGCGGCAATCTCCTTGCCGGCGCCGGCCGCGCCTGACAGCATCACCCGGCCGTTGGACTTGGTGACCTTGTCGAGCTGCGACCTGAGCATGCGGAAGGCGGCGCTGTCGCCCAGCATTTCGGCGGGGGCGGAATCGTGACGCCTGAGGTCGCGGTTTTCGCGGCGCAGGCGCGAGGTTTCCATCGCGCGGCGGATCACCACCAGCAACTGGTCGATATTGAACGGTTTTTCGATGAAGTCATAGGCGCCCTGCTTGATGGCGGCGACCGCGATCTCGATATTGCCATGCCCGGAAATGATGACGATCGGGATCTCGGGGTGGTCGCGCTTGACCGCCTTGAGAATGTCGATGCCGTCCATCTGGCTGTCCTTGAGCCAGATATCGAGGATCATCAGCGCCGGTTTTTCCCGGGCGATCTCGGCCATGCACTGGTCCGAGGAGCCTGCCAGCCGGGTGCTGAAGCCCTCGTCCTTGAGAATGTCCGAGATCAGTTCGCGGATATCGCGTTCGTCGTCGGTAATCAGAATATCGCCCATCATCCCGCTCCTTCTTCGTTCCCGGCCCGGTCGCGCGCCTGGGCAGACGCGACGGGCAGCCTGATTTCGGCCAGTGCGCCGGGCCGGTCGCTGCCGCCGAAAACCGGCGCGTCCAGCAGGCGCAATGTGCCGCCGTGGTCTTCAATGATCTTGTTGACGATCGACAGGCCCAGCCCGGTGCCCTTGTCGCGCGTGGTGACATAGGGCTCCAGAATCCTGGCGCGATCTTCGGGCAGGCCGATGCCGTTGTCGGCTATGGTGATGGTCGCGGTATCGGCGGTGAGCGTAAAGGCAACGCGAATCTCGGGATCATGACCGGCAACAGGGTGTTTTTCCTGAAGTGTTTCAATGGCCTCGCCGGCGTTCTTGATCAGATTGGTCAGGGCCTGAGAGATCAGAGTGGCGTCGATATCGGCCAGAACCGGGGCTTCCGGCAGGGTGGCGGTGATCCTGACATTGGGCTGGCCCGCCTGTTGCAGGGTCACCGCGTCGCGGACCACGGCGTTGAGGTCGCAGGTCACCCGCTCGGGGTCGGGCATGCGGGCGAATTTCGAAAACTCATCAACAATGCGCCGCAAGTCATTGGTTTGACGGATGATGACATCCGTCAGCTGGGCCAGGTCCTCGCCGTCATTGCCCAGGGCGGCGCTGAACTTGCGCTTGATGCGCTCGGCCGAAAGCTGGATCGGGGTCAGCGGGTTCTTGATCTCGTGGGCGATGCGGCGGGCCACGTCGCCCCAGGCGGCCATGCGCTGCGCGGTGACAAGGCTCGAGATATCGTCGAAGGCCACCACATAGCCTTCCAGTTCGCCCGCCTCGGCGCGGCGTTGGGCCATTCGCACCAGCAAGGTTTCCTGATGCCCGGCGCGGGTCAGGGAAATCTGGTCCTGGGTCACGGCGCGGCCCTCGCGCACCAGCGCGTCAAACAGCGCCGCAAACTCCGGCACCGCCGTGGCCAGCGCCATGGCGCGCTGGCGTTTGCCCACATCGAGCAGCCGCCGCGCCGAGCGGTTGACGAAGGTCACGCGCCCCTCGGGATCGAGCCCGACCACGCCCGAGGTTACCGAGCTCAGCACCGAGTCAAACAGCCGGCGGCGGCTTTCGATCTGGTCGGTATTGTCCAGAAGCTCGTCTCGCTGGGCTTTAAGTCTGGTTGTCATCTGGTTGAAATACTTGCCCAATTGCGAGATCTCGTCATCGCCTTCATCCTCGGCCACCCGGATGTCCAGATCGCCCTCGCCGACGCTCTGCGAGGCGGTGACCAGCCGCCCGATCGGGGCGGACAGGCGGCCGGCAAACCACAGGCCAAGCCAGATCGCGGCCAGGATCAGGATCACCGCAAAGCCGAGATAGAGCAGCCCGAACTCGAACAGGAGCCGGCCACGGTCCTTTTCGAGCTGTTCGTAGAGCGCGACCGTCTGCCGGGTATCGTCCAGCAGCGACAGGATCTGGCCATCGACGGCCCGGCTGACATAAAGGTAGCGGTCCTCGAAGGCATCGAGCGGCAACAGCGCCCGGAACTCGTCATTGTCCCAGTCCTCGATGATCACCAGCCCCTGCTGGTCGGACTGGATGATCTGTTCGGCGGTGGGCCGCTCATAGCCAAACTCGTAGGACCGCGCGCCGCGGGCACGGATGTCGCCCAGCCCGTCGATCACGAAGGCCTCGGTCAGGCCGCGTTCGATCTGCGCCTGCACCCGGCCCAGCGCCTGGCGCACCTCGCCGTCGGACATGAAAAAGGTCGCCTGCCGTTCGGTATTGAGAAAGCCCGCCAGAGAGGTCGCGTCGCGGGTCAGATCATCGCGGTGTTCGTTCTCATAGGCCTGCGCGGCCGAAAGCGAGGTGCCGACGACATTGCGCACCCGCTCGGAAAACCAGCCTTCGAGGCCGAAATTCACCGTCAGCACCGCGAAGATGGCCACCAGCACCGCCGGGATCAGCGCCAGCAGCGCGAAGACGCCGGTCAGGCGCAGATGCAGCTTGGAACCCGCCGATTGCGCGCGCCGGTCGGCGATCATCTGCGCCACCTGCCGCAGCACCAGCGTGGCCACCACCAGCACATAGACCAGGTCGGCCAGCAGCACGAGCCGCAGGCTGGGCGAGTTGTTGCCCTGATCGAGCGGGCCCAGGACGATGAAGGTCAGCCCGGCCAGCACCGGCCCCAGCAGCACCAGCCCCAGCGTCACCGTGTTCTGGACGCGCTGCATCCGTCTCAGGCGGCTGAGTCTGGAAATATCGATGCCCAGGATCGAACGTTGCACGACGCCTGCCGCTTCCCCCAACGAGCGGAAAACCCCCGCCCAACACTCGCCGCGACCGACTCGGGACTATGTCTCGAATGTCACGGTTCTGTTGCAGGTTTACATCAACTTGCGGCGGCGAGTCACGCGGATATCAAGCTCCGAGACCTTCTTGCGCAAGGTATTGCGGTTGATACCCAGAAGATCGGCACATTTAGCCTGGTTGCCGCCGGTCGAATCCAGCGCGATTTCGATCAGCGGCGCCTCGACCTCGCGCAGGATCCGCTGGTAGAGGCCGGGCGGCGGCAACACCCCGCCATGCAGGTCGAAATAGCGCCGCAGGTGGCGCGCGACCGAAGCCGAAAGCTTTTCGCCATCGCCCGCGGCGCGCAGCGGTTCCATCGCCGGCTGGTTGCCCAGCACCGTCTCGACCTCGGCGCGGCCGATCTGGTCCTCGCTCGACGTGACCACCAGCCGCCGCACGGCGTTTTCCAGCTGGCGCACATTGCCGGGCCAGCTATAGGCGCGCACCAGTTCCAGCGCCGAGGGCGAAAACCGCCGCGCCGCGCCGCCGTCACGCTCGGCGCGCAGCAGGAAGTGCTCGGCCAGCAGCGGGATGTCGTCGACCCGCTCGCGCAGCGAGGGCACGGTAATGCTCACCCCGCCCAGCCGGTAGAACAGGTCCTCGCGGAACTCTCCGGCCTCCATCAGCCCGGCCAGATCGGCGCGCGAGGTCGACATCACGCGCGGCCCCTGATCGGTGAGCAGGTCCAGCATGCGCACGATGCGCGCCTGGGTGTCGGCGGGCATGTCGCCCACCTCGTCAAACAGGATCGAGCCGCCCCGCGCGCGCGCCAGCACGCTCGAAGGTCCGTCCATGCCTTGCAGCTCGGCCGCGCCCACCACCACGAAAGGCAGGCTGCGCCGGTCCGAGAAATCGTGGATGGCCCGCGCGATCAGCGACTTGCCGGTGCCGCTTTCGCCGGTGATCAGCACCGGCAGCGCGGTGTTCATCACCCGCGCCACCAGCCGGTAGAGCCCCTGCATCGCCGGGGTGCGGCCCACCAGCGGCAGGTCGCTGCCGGTATCGGCCCCGTCCTGGCGCGGCGCGGGCGCGCGGCGCTTGACCTCGAGCGCACGGGCGGCGCGCTTCATCAGGTCCGGCAGGTCGAAGGGCTTGGGCAGGTAGTCATAGGCATCGGCCTCGGCGGCCTGGATGGCGGTGGTGATGGTGTTCTGCGCCGAGATCACGATGACCGGCAGGCCGGGCCGCAACTGCGCGATCCTGGGCAGCTGCTCGATGCCATTGCCGTCCGGCATCACCACGTCCGAGATCACCAGGTCGCCCTTGCCCTCCTCGACCCAGCGCATCAGCGTCACCAGCGACGAGGTGGCATGCACCTTGCAGCCCGCCCGCGTCAGCGCCTGCGTCAGCACGGTGCGGATCGTGCGGTCATCGTCGGCGACAAGAACGGTGCCGTCCATCAGCTTACTCCTGTGTCATCCTCGGCCGGGGCCGATTTCGGGGCCATGGGCAGCGACACCCGGAACACGGTGCGCCCGGGCACCGAGTCGACCGAGATCCAGCCGCCCACATCGCCCACCAGTTTCGAGACCAGCGCCAGCCCCAGCCCGGTGCCGTTCTCGCGCCCCGAGACGAAGGGCTCGAACACGTCGCCGGCAATGTCGGGCGGCAGGCCCGGACCGTCATCGATGACCTCGATCTGCAGGGGCAGCCGCGCCAGCGCGCCATCGCGGCCCTGCACCCGCAGCGAGGGTTCGTAGAAGGTATGCAGCCGGATGGTGCCGCCGGACTTGCAGGCTTCGGCGGCGTTCTTGAGCAGGTTGAGAAACACCTGCAGCAACTGGTCGCCATCGGCCAGCGCGCGCGGCAGCGAGGGGTCGTAATCCTCGACGAACCGCATATGGGCGCCAAAGCCGATCGCGGCGGACTGGCGGGCGCGGTCGAGAATGTCATGGATGTTCACCGGCCTGGGCACCGCGGGCCGCAGGTTGCCGAATTGCTCGACCTGTTCCAGCAGCTTGACGATGCGCCGGCATTCATCGACGATCAGGTCGGTCAGTTCGATATCGTCCTGCCCCAGCCCCATTGACAGAAGCTGCGCCGCCCCGGTGATGCCGGCCAGCGGGTTCTTGATCTCGTGGGCCAGCATCTCGGCCATGCCGATGGCGGATTTGGCGGCCCGCCCGGTCGAGATGTTCTGCGACATGCGGCTGGCGATCTCGCGCGGCGAGATCATCATGATCATGTGGTCGTCGCTGCCCTGCAGCGGCGCGAACTGGATGTTGCACTGCATGGGCGCGCGTTCGCCCGAGCCGACATCGACATCGTTGACAAAGAGCGACGAGCGCTGCCGCCGCGCCCGGGCAAAGGCCTGTTCCAGCGGCGCATCGACCATGACCTTGTCCCAGACCGCCGTCCCGGTCAGCGCCTTGGCCGAGAGGTTGAGAAAGATCTCGGCGGCGGGGTTGATATCGGCGATGGTATCGTCGGGGGCCAGCAGCAGCGCCGGCACCGGCAGCGAGGTCCAGAGCGCGGCATCCTGGATCATGCGGCGGCCTCCACCGGGCCGCGGAGCGCATCGCGCAGCAGGCGCAGCACCCGCGCCGGGCTGGCCTCGGTCAGCACGGCGTGGCGCAAGGATGCCTCGGTGCGCGCCTCGTCCATGTACCAGCCCAGATGCTTGCGCGCGACCTTGCGCCCCAACTCGCTGCCGTAGAAGGTCAGCATGGCCTCGTAATGGCGGCCCGCGAGGTCGGCCAGCGCCGCGCCCTGCGGGACCAGCGGCGCACGGGTGCCAAACAGCGCCGCGGCGACCTGCGCCAGCACCCACGGGCGGCCCTGCGCGCCGCGCCCGATCATCACCCCCTGCCCGCCCGAAAGGCCCAGCGCGGCCCGCGCGCTGGCGGCATCGGTGATATCGCCATTGGCGATGACCGGCAGGCTGACCGCCTCGCGCACCGCGCGGATGGCGGCCCAGTCGGCCCGGCCCTTGTAGAACTGGCAGCGGGTGCGGCCATGGATCGTCACCATGCGCACCCCC
>CAUJIU010000004.1 GCA_963205075.1 Pseudomonadota bacterium
GGCACCCCCCCCCACCCGCACCCGCCCGCGCCCGCCTGGGCGCGGCCTTCCAGATCCCGCTTGCCTGCAATCAGGCGGCGCGGCCGACCAGAACGCTGTCGATCTCCTTGGCCGCCGACATCTCGTCATTGCCGGCCACCGCCGCGATCTCGCGGGTCAGCCGCTCGAGCGCGGCCTCGTAAAGCTGGCGTTCCGAATAGCTCTGCTCGCGCTGATCGTCGGCGCGGTGCAGGTCGCGCACCACTTCGGCAATGGCGATAAGGTCGCCGGAATTGATCTTCTGCTCATATTCCTGCGCCCGGCGCGACCACATGGCCTTCTTGACCTTGGCCTTGCCGCGCAGCGTCTTCATCGCATGGGCCACCACGTCGGGCGAGGACAGCGACCGCATGCCGACCTCGGTCGCCTTGTTGGTCGGAACCCGCAGCGTCATCTTGTCCTTTTCGAACGAGATCACGAACAGCTCCAGCTCGAACCCGGCAACTTCGCTCTTCTCGATGGACACGATCTTGCCCACCCCATGGGCGGGATAGACAACAAAATCGTTCGGGCTGAAATCGGCTTTCTTCTTGGTCATGATGGTCCTCAAGCAGCGACCCGGCCAGTCGACAAGACAACCGGCGGGGACCATGCATGTCTCCGTCGGGCGTGTCGCACTGTCTGTAGGGTCAGGAATCTGGCAACATTGGAACATGTATACCACAAAAACCGGCCTGACGGAAGCGCCGCGCTGCAGCAGCGCCGAAAAGCGCTGTTTCTCAGGCTTTTAGGCCCTTTTCCACTCCCAGGTCCCGGCTGCCGCGCCCCAAGGGCGCGAATCGGTCAGCCGCCGGGGCCGGCCTTGTCCGAGAACAGGTCGATCTTGCCCGGTTTGCCGTCCATGTCGTCGGCCCCCTCGAGCGCGTCCTTCTTGGTGAAGATCACCGGCCACATCTCGGCGTATTTGCGGTTGAACTCGACCCATTTGACCATGTCCGGCTCGGTATCGGGGCGGATGGCATCGGCGGGGCATTCGGGCTCGCAGACACCGCAATCGATGCATTCGTCCGGGTGGATCACCAGCATGTTCTCGCCCTCGTAGAAGCAGTCCACGGGGCAGACTTCGACGCAGTCGGTGTACTTGCAGAGGATGCAGTTGTCGTTGACGATGTAGGTCATGGCGCGGGTCCGCTTCTGTGTCGGGCGTTTAGCTAGGCCATTGCCCGCGCTCATTCAAGCGGGAAAGACCCCGCCGCGCGGCGATGCGTCATCATGGCCCGCCGGTCGCGGCCACTGGGCCGACCCTTTCCTTCATAGGCCGGATTTGGCGGAATATCGGTCTGCGGCGGGCTCAGATCCTCGTAGAGCGCCTGCGCCTCGGCGGCCGGTCCGCGCCGGTGGCCGGGGGCCAGGATCCGCACCACGCGCACCCTTTCACCTTGGGTGAAGGTCAGCACCATGCCGGGCAGGACGGTCCGGGCGGGCTTGACCGTTTGCTGGCCGTCGACACGCACATGGCCGGCCGAAACTTCGGCCGCCGCCAGGCTGCGCGACTTGAAGAAGCGCGCCTGCCAGAGCCATTTGTCCAGCCGGATCGCCGCAGGCTTTTCGGACTCCTCAGGCTGGCGGCCGCTCACCGGGTCTTGAACCCCGCCAGCGCCGCCGCGAAGGGATTGTCGGGGTCGATCGGCTTGTCGCGCGCCGGGCGCGGCGCCGGCTTGCGCTCGTCGCGCCCGCCCGGCTTGCCCGCCTGGGCGTCCTTGCCGGGGCGGTTCTTGCCCTTGCCCTTGCCGCGCGGCCGCTCGGAACGCTCGCGCCTTGGCTTCTCGGCGCTTTCACCGCTTTCCTGCCCGCGCGGCGCGCGCCGGTTGCCTGCCGCGCGCCCCGCCCATGTGAAGGTGTAGAACACCTCCATTTCCGGCGGTTCCGCCGCCTTCTGGTCATCGTCCGGGTCGACCTCCGGCTCGTCCGGCTGCTCCGGTTCCTCGGTGGGGGGCGCGTCGGGCGCGTCCGAGGGCATTTCCTGCGGCTGCTCGAACGGCATTTCAAGCGGCATGTCGCCGGGGATCTCGGAGGGCATGTCGCCGGCCGCCTCGACCGGCATGGCCTTGACCTTGGGCCGCTCGCCGCGTTCGGCCTTGTAGCCAAGGCCGGTCATCAGCACCGCGAACTGCTCCAGCGACAATCCGGTGATCGACAGCATGTCGGCCACCGCCTCGAAACCGCCGCGGCTGTCCTTGTCGCGCAGCATGTCGGCCAGCCGCTCCAGCATGTCGATGCGGATCGCCCGCTCGCCCGCCGCGCGGTAGCCCGACATGGCGTAGACGCCCGGCTCCAGATCGGGCAGCGTCGGCACGGTGACCATGCCGGCCGGCGGCGCCTCGGGGAACTGGTCGAGCCCCCGGGCCAGCGACCACAGCACCAGCCGCAGCCGCGTCGGCGCGGGCTTGAGCAGCAGCGGCTGGAACACGGTGAACTGGCCAAAGCGGATGCCATGCTTGCGCAGCGCGCCGCGCGCCTCCTGATCGAGCGCCTTGACGTCCTCGGCCACCTCGGAGCGCGGCACGATGCCGTAATTCTCCACCAGACGGAAGGCAAAGCCCCGCGCCAGCCCGGTCAGCGCCTCGTCGCGGGCCAGGCCCAGCAAGGGCTCGAAGGCCGCGGCGATCTTGCGGTCGATGAAATGTTGCAGGCGGCGCTGCACCTTGGCGGCAACCTCCTCGCCTGCTTCCTCGTCGACAAAGGCCACCACCCGAGGCTTGAGCGCATCGGCGCCCGAAACCAGCTTGCCCACCGCCAGCTCGCCCCACATCAGGCCGCCCTGCTCGGTAAAGTCCAGCTCCGGATCCGGCGCGTTGTAGAAGCGGTCGGCACGCAGGCTGAACTGCGGCATCAGCGCCACCGTGCAGGCCTGCCGCAGCGTCCTGGCCTCGTCGGGGCTGCCGGTCTTGTCCATCCGGAACCGGAAGCCTTCCAACCGCCCGACGAACTCGCCGCTGACAGTCACCTCACCCTTGTCGTTCACTTCGGCCACAGGCACTTCCTTCTGCTTGAGCCGGCGAAGCAGGATGCTGGTCCGCCGGTCCACAAATCTCTGGGTCAGCGCGCCGTGGAGCGCATCCGACAGGCGGTCTTCTACCGCGCGCGTTTCCTTACGCCAATGGGAATCGTCCTGCAGCCATCCGGGACGCTGGGCCACATAGGTCCAGGTGCGCACATAGGCCAGCCGCCGGGACAGGGCGTCGATATCGCCGTCGGCCCGGTCCACCCGGGCGATCTGGCGCGCGAACCAGTCGGCGCGGACATGGCCGTGCTGGTGCAGGTCGGTGAAGATCTCGGTCAGAAGGGCGGCATGCTCGGCCCGGCTGATGCCGCGAAAATCGGGGATGCGGCAGACATCCCACAGCAGCCGCACCGTGGGCCCGTCGCCGGCCCGGGCGCGGATCACCGGGTTGGCGGCCAGCGCCTTGAGCGCGGCCAGGTCGTCACTTTCGCGCACGCGGGCAAGCCAGGGATTGTCGGTGCGGGTCTCGAGCGTCGAGAGCAGGCGGTCGACCGAGCCGAATTGCAGCTGCGAGTTGCGCCACTGCAACTTGCCTACCGGACGAAAGCTATGGTTTTCAATAGCCTGAACCGCCTCATCGTCCAGGTCATGCGCGTCGCCGGTGACGCCGAAGGTGCCGGCCCGCAGGTGCCGCCCGGCCCGCCCGGCGATCTGGGCCATCTCCTCGGGCTCCAGATAGCGCATCCGGTGGCCGTCGAACTTGGTCAGGCCGGAAAACGCCACATGGTCGATATCGAGATTGAGGCCCATGCCGATGGCGTCGGTCGCCACCAGGTAATCGACCTCGCCATTCTGGTAGAGCGCCACCTGGGCGTTGCGGGTGCGGGGTGACAAGGCCCCCATGACCACCGCCGCGCCGCCCTTGGTGCGGCGGATCAGCTCGGCAATTGCATATACTTCTTCAACCGAAAAGCCGATGATCGCGGTTCTGGCAGGCATCCGGGTTATCTTTTTGGAACCTGAATAGGTCAGCGTCGAAAATCTTTCGCGGTGCTGGAACTGCACGTGCGGCACCAGGGCGGCGATGGCGCCGCGCATGGTCTCTGCCCCCAGAAACAGGGTTTCATGCAAGCCGCGCGCATGCAGCAGCCGGTCGGTGAAGACATGGCCGCGCTCGGGGTCGGCGCAAAGCTGGATCTCGTCGACCGCGAGGAAGTCGCAGCCCATCCCCTCGGGCATCGCCTCGACGGTGCAGACCCAGTACTGGCTGCGCGGCGGCACGATCCGTTCCTCGCCGGTCACCAGCGCCACCACCGAGGGGCCGCGCAGCGCCACGATCCGGTCATAGACCTCGCGCGCCAGAAGCCGCAGCGGCAGGCCGATGACGCCGGTGCGGTGGCCCAGCATCCGCTCGATGGCGTAATGGGTCTTGCCGGTATTGGTCGGTCCCAGGACCGCCGTTATCCGGGGGTGCTCAGCCATGGATGGTCCCCGGTTGGCCGGGGCCGGACGTCAGAGCGTCTGGCCCTCGAGTTGCAGTTCCAGCCGCTGCACCGCCTCGGCGGCCTGTGGCGACATCGGATTGATCTCCAATATCCGGCGGTAGGTTTCAAGCGCGTCCTGCGGGCGGTCCAATTGCTCGAGAATGCCGCCAAACAGCGCCATCGCGTCAAAGTCGCGCGGCTCCAGCACCAGCGCCTGCCGCAGATCATCGAGCGCCGGGCCCACCAGTTCCGCCGCTGAATAGGCCACGGCGCGCATCGTGTAGCCGCGCGCCACGTCAGGTGCGTGGTCGATGGCGGCGGTCAGGTGCTCGATGGCCGCGTCGATCTCGCCTGTCTCGATCGCCTCGCGCCCGCGCTGCAGCAAGAGGTCGATGGCAGGCGAGCCGGTCTTGCCCCATTCCTGGCGGATCTGCTCTTCCAGTCCCGGCTGAGTGTCCGGGGCGGCGTGGGCCAACTGGTCGAACAGCGCCGCCAAGGCGGCCTCATCGGCCCAGGCAGGCGCCGAAACCGCCGCGAAAGCCAGAATTGCCGCGACGATACGATTGCCGATTGTCATGCGAATACCCATAACGTCACTGTAACGCAGCAAGTGGCGGGCGCCAGAGGCCCCGCAGTCACATCTAGGACAAGGACCATTGAGATGAGCAGCATTATCGAAAAGGCAGTTGTCGCCCTGACGGCGAAAATCGGCGGCGAGGGTTTTGACGGCTCGGCGAAATTCGTCATCGACGGCGAAGGCTCGATCGTGATCGACGGCTCGGGCGTGCATGCGGGTGACGAGGATACCGACGTGACCCTGACCGCCAGCGCCGAGACTTTCGAGGCCATCCTCGCCGGCGAGCAGAACCCGACCACGGCCTTCATGACCGGCCGGCTCACCGTTGACGGCGACATGGGCACCGCGCTGCGCCTCTCCGGCGTTCTGGTCTGATCCATGCGCCCGGCGCCGCTGCATGAGGCATTGGCGGACGGACCCGAAGGCGGTCAGGCATTCTGGCTGACCGCCGATGACGGCGTGCAGTTGCGCGTGGCCCATTGGGGCGGCCCGGGCCTGCATGGCACCGTTCTGCTGTTTCCGGGCCGGACCGAATACATCGAGAAATATGGCCGCGCCGCCACCGACCTGCGCGCGCGCGGCTATGGCGTGGCCACCATCGACTGGCGCGGACAGGGCCTTGCCCAGCGCGTGCATGAAAACCGGCTGGTCGGGCATGTGCTCGAGTTCTGCGACTACCAGCGCGATGTGGCGGCGATGATGGACCATGTCCGCGCGGCCGGTCTGCCAGAGCCCTATTTCCTTCTGGCCCATTCCATGGGCGGCTGCATCGGCCTGCGCTCGCTTTTCGATGGCCTGCCGGTAAAGGCGGCGGTGTTTTCGGCGCCGATGTGGGGGATCATGATGGCCCCGGCCCTGCGCCCGGTGGCCAAGGGGCTGGCCGCGATCAGCGGTGCGCTGGGCATTGCCGACAAGATGGTGCCGGGCCAGTCCGCCGAGACCTATGTCAAGCGCGCGCCCTTCGAGGGCAACACCCTGACCCATGACCCCGACATGTTCGCCTATATGCAGGCGCAGGTCGCGGGCGTGCCCGATCTGGCGCTTGGCGCGGCCACGCTGCGCTGGCTGAACGAGGCCCTGGTCGAGATGCGCGCCCTGGAGAAATTGCCGGCACCTGACTATCCTTGCCTGGCCTTCCTCGGCACTGACGAGGCCATTGTCGAGCCCGGCCCGATCCGCGCCCGCATGGCCAGCTGGCCCGGCGGCGAGTTGCAGATCCTGCAAGATGCGCGCCACGAGGTGATGATGGAGCTGCCCCCCATCCGCACTCGGGTCTTTGACGCGGCCACGGCGCTTTTTGACGCCTATCGCTAGGGCGGTGCTGGCCTCTGGTGGCGCGACCCCCTATCTAGGATGGGCAACTTCTGAAAGGCCTTCACATGCGTCGCCGCGAACCCTGTCTTGACACCCATATCTCGGGCGGCAATGCGCTCGGCAAGCTGCCCGAATGGGATCTGAGCGATCTCTACGCCGCCCCCGATGCCCCGGAAGTCGGCCGCGACCTGGACTGGCTGGAACATGCCTGCGCCGATTTCGCGACCGATTACGAAGGCAAGCTGGCCGGGCTCGACGCCGGCGGCATGCTCGAGGCGGTCAGGCGCTACGAGGCCATCGACATCATCGCCGGGCGGGTCATGTCCTATGCGGGCCTGCGCTACTACCAGCTGACCATCGACAGCGAGCGGGCCAAGTTCATGTCCGATTGCCAGGACCGGATCACCACCTGCACCACGCCGCTGGTGTTCTGGAGCCTCGAGTTCAACCGGCTGGAGGATGACCGGCTGGCGGCTTTGCTGAAGGATGACCCGGCGCTGGCGCGTTTCAAGCCGGTCTTTGACCGGATGCGGGCGATGAAGCCCTATCAGTTGTCGGACGAGCTGGAGAAATTCCTGCACGATCAATCGACTGTGGGCGCCTCGGCTTGGAACAAACTCTTTGACGAGACCATTGCCGGGCTGGAATTCTCGGTCAATGGCGAGGCGCTGACCATCGAGGGCACGCTGAACCTGCTGACCGAGCAGGACCGCAGCCAGCGCGAGGCCGCGACCCATGAGCTGGCGCGGGTTTTCGGCGACAACATCAAGACCTTCTCGCGCATCCACAACACGCTGGCCAAGGAAAAGCAGATCGAGGACCGCTGGCGCGGCTTCCCGACGCCGCAGACCGGGCGGCACCTGTCCAACCATGTCGAGGCCGAAGTGGTCGAGGCGCTGCGCAACGCCGTTGTCGCCGCCTATCCGCGGCTGTCACACCGCTATTACCGGCTCAAGGCCAGGTGGCTGGGGCTGGAGCGGATGCAGGTCTGGGACCGCAACGCGCCGCTGCCGATGGAAAGCACCCGCGTGGTGCCATGGGACGAGGCCCGCGCCACGGTTCTGGAAGCCTATGCCGCCTTCGATCCGCGGCTGGCCGACCTGGCCCGGCCCTTCTTCGAAAAGGGCTGGATCGATGCGGGCGTCAAGCCGGGCAAGGCGCCGGGCGCATTCGCCCATCCCACGGTCACGACCGTGCATCCCTACGTGATGCTCAACTACCTCGGCAAACCGCGTGACGTGATGACGCTGGCGCATGAACTGGGCCATGGCGTGCATCAGGTGCTGGCGGCGGGACAGGGCGAATTGCTGTCTTCCACCCCGCTGACCCTCGCGGAAACCGCCAGCGTCTTTGGCGAGATGCTGACCTTCCGCAAGCTTCTGGCCGGCGCCAGGGACAAGACCGAGCGCAAGATCCTGCTGGCCGGCAAGGTCGAGGACATGATCAACACGGTGGTGCGCCAGATCGCGTTCTACGATTTCGAGTGCAAGCTGCACGCGGCGCGCGCGCAAGGCGAACTGACCCCCGAGGACATCAACGCCCTCTGGATGTCAGTGCAGGCGCAATCGCTGGGCGATGCGTTCGATTTTGCCGAAGGCTACGAGACCTTCTGGGCCTATATCCCGCATTTCGTGCATTCGCCCTTCTACGTCTATGCCTATGCCTTCGGCGACGGGCTGGTGAACGCGCTCTATGCGGTCTACGAGGCCGGCGACCCGGACTTCAAGG
Source organism: Pseudomonadota bacterium (assembly GCA_963205075.1). GTDB lineage: Bacteria > Pseudomonadota > Alphaproteobacteria > Rhodobacterales > Rhodobacteraceae > KLAP22. Next base: position 8,087 of record CAUJIU010000004.1, read on the forward strand.
CCAAGTATTTCGACATGCTCGGCGCCGGTGGCTCGCGGCACCACAAGGAGTTGCTGGCCCCCTTCGGGCTCGATGCCGCCGATCCGGCCTTCTGGGACAAGGGCCTGTCGATGATCGAGGCGATGATCGACGAGCTGGAGGCGATGGAGGGGTAAGCCCCCCGCGGGCGGCGCTTACTTCAGCTGGCTGTCCTTGCTGCCGCGCCGGTTGATGCCGGCGCGCGGCTTGAAGGCGGCGTCGCGTTGCTGCTGGCAGTCGATGCAGAGCTTCACCCCGGGGATGGCCTGACGCCGCGCCTCGGGGATCGGCTCCTCGCATTCGGCGCAATGGGTAAAGCTCTCGCCGGCAGGGGCGCGGCGCGCCCGCCTGCGGGCCAGTTCGTCGTTGATCGAGGCTTCGATCTGTTCGTTTACCGCGCCGTCGCGCGCCCATCCGCCCGCCATGGTCCAACTCCTCCGCCGGTGCAGGCTAGGGCAATTGGGCCTGCCTGCAAAGCGCCCTCAGTCGATCTCGGTCCAGGGCCAGGGCTTGACCTCGGAGGCGGCGGTCTGGAACCGGGCCGCCTTGGCAATCCAGATGCCCAGCGACGAGCCGAACTCGGCCAGACGTTCATTGGGCTGGCGCTTGTTGGTGAGCATGATGATGAACTGGATCAGCGTCACCACGCCCAGCACCGTCTGGGCGACAGAGATCATCAGCGCGATCATCACCATCCACAAAAGCCGCATCCAGATATTGTCCTGCGCCCCGCCTTCCGCCGGCTCCTCGAGCGCCACGGGATCGGTCTTGTCTTTCTCTGCCATGTTGAAAACTCCTGTTGCTTCAGTTGGTTAGGGATGTACGCCCCCGACCGCATAGGCCATGTCGATCATGGCCTGCGTGCCGCGGCTGAATTCGAGCGGACAGGGATAGGCCGCCTCGCCCCGAATGGCGCGGCCGAAATTCTCGACCTGCAGCACGTAATGGTTGACGCCCGGAAACCGCTCGACCGTCACTTTCATCGCCTCGTTCTCCAGCCGCAATTCGGCCTGGCCGAACACGTTGGCATTGAAGGGGCAGGTCACGCGCAAGACGCCCGTCTCGCCGTGAAACACCACTTCCTGACGGTTGAACATGCGCATCGACACCAGCCCCGAATAGCTGAACGAGGGGAAATCCGCGACCACCTGATCGAAGACATCGACGCCGTTTTCCATCCGTATCCGCGCATAGGGCACCGCGACCGGATCCTCAC
>CAUJIU010000005.1 GCA_963205075.1 Pseudomonadota bacterium
GATCCTGCGCAAGGCGTCCGCGTATTTTGCGATGGCGGAGCTCGACCGCCGCGAGAGATGATGATGGCGTTCATCGACGCCCATCGCGAGGAACTGGGAATCGAGCCGATCTGCCGCGAACTGGCGATCGCCCCCTCCTCCTACCACGAACACGCTGCTCGCCTTGCCGATCCCGGCAGGCGTTCGGCCCGGGCCCGGCGCGACGACGCAATCATGGAACAGATCAGGCAGGTTCACGCCGCCAGCTTCGGCCTCTACGGCTCGCGCAAGGTCTGGCACCAGATGCGGCGCGACGGGAGGGATGTGGCCAAGTGCACCGTGGAACGGCTGATGCGGGCCATGGGGCTGGCCGGCGTGCGCCGGGGCAAGAAGACGGTAACGACCATCAGCAACCCGAAGGCGCCGTGCCCGCTCGACAAGGTCAACCGGGAATTCCGGGTCAGCCGCCCTAACGCGCTGTGGGTGGTCGACTTCACCTACGTCCATACCTGGGCCGGGTTTGTCTATGTCGCGTTCGTGATCGACGCCTACGCACGCCGGATCGTGGGCTGGAAGGTCAGCACCAGCGCCACGGCGGGCTTCGTCCTCGATGCTCTCGAGCAGGCGATCCACGCTCGCAGGCCAAGTGCTGACGATGGCCTGATCCACCACAGCGACAGGGGCGTTCAATACCTTGCCATGACCTACACCCAGCGTCTGGCCGAGGCCAACCTGGTGCCATCGGTCGGCAGCGTCGGCGACAGCTATGACAACGCCTTGGCCGAGACCATCAACGGTCTTTACAAGGCCGAGGTCATCTGGCGCCAACGCTCATGGCCGAGCGCTTCAGCGGTGGAAATGGCGACCCTGCGTTGGGTCGACTGGTTCAACAACCACCGCCTCTTCGGTCCCATCGGGCACATCCCACCCGCCGAGGCGGAAGCCAACTACTATGCGGCCATCGACAACCTCGATATGGTCGCATGACTTAGAGGAAACCGCCTCCTGAAAACCCGGGACGCTTCATCCCCTCGACCAGATCGCGCAAGGCACACATCCCCCACAATGTCGACGCCTACCGCAACAGAAACCTGATCGAGCGCGCTTTCTGTCGTCTCAAGGACTGGAGGCGCATCGCAACCCGCTACGACAAACTCGCCATCAACTTCGCTTCCGCCGTCGCTATCGCCGCGACCATCATATGGTGGGCTTGATTGAGTCTCGACCCTAAGGCCGCCACCTGACATGCCCCGGCTATCGACTCGGGATGCAGGGGGCGTATCCCCTTGTCTTTCAACGCGTCCCGGAACCAGCAAGATTCGGACCCCTGGTCCGCGATCAACCAATGACCGGCTGGCAGGCTGGCCGACAAGGCCACTGTGCCGGTGTGGTTGTGATCTGGCCGAAGAAGTTCAGCGGACACCCCCTGGCGTCCGTGACTGCGTGCAGCTTGGTATGCAGACCGAAGCGCCGTCCTAGCCCCGATTGCCAGTCAAACATGTGTCGTCCAGAGAGTGACGTGCCGGGGCGCGATCCAGCCTGCATCGGGCGAACCCGGCCTGTCGGGGTCGCGGGACGGCAGGCCGGACGGCTGCGCCCCTTCCCGAAGATCCCTGCGGACGTTATCTCACTGTTGCCGCAAGATCTGGCCCTCGGAGTTTCGATAGCTGTCTGCGCCCATCCCCTCGAATGTATGGCAGGTCTCGCCCCGCCGTGGCCCTTCCGTCAGGGTCATGCAGAGGGTGCCGCCCGCAAGCGTCCAGCGACCGCGGCCGGAGAACAGTGGCGCTCTCACCGTCACGGATCCGTCCCGATCATAGCGCAGATGCACGGTCATGCCCGCGCGCCGCGTCACAAGATCCTTGCCGATGATCTGCGCGGTGATCTCAGCGCCGGTCATCGCATCGGCATGCACCGGTTGAGCCGGGATTGCGCAGAACGCGATGGCAAGCGGCAGGAACAGCGTGGCCTTGCGGACTTGGAAACCCATGGTCACCCTCCTTTGTCTGATCCTGTGGTTGTGGCAAAAGCAAGTAATCTATTACAGATTTTGTATCCATGGCATCGCGCGCATACGGATCAGGCATATTGGCCGCGCCATTTCCTTTACTCTATTGACACACCTTCTCCCCTCGTGTCAAAGTAATTACTTACTCACATAATGGAGCAGGCAGCCAATGACACCACGCCCCAGGCATCTGCCATCGGAGGAGCGCCGGGCCGAAGCGGTCGAGGCGGTGATCAGGCTTGCCGCAAGCACCAATCCGGAGGAGATAACCACCTCCGCCATTGCCGCGCGGATGAAGCTGACGCAGGGCGCGCTGTTTCGGCATTTCCCCACCAAGGATGCGATCTGGCAAGGCGTCATGGAGTGGGTCTCCGACCGCCTGCTGGCGCGCATCGACCGGCTGGCGGGGGCAGAGGCGGATCCGCTCGCGGCGCTTGAGGCGATGTTCCTTGGCCACGTCGACTTCATCGCCGAACATCCGGGCGTGCCGCGCATGATGGCCGGGCAGTTGCAGAATGCCGGCGAGACCCCCGCAAAGCGGTTGGCGCGGACGCTGGTCGAAAACTATGGCAACCGGCTGCGCCGGATCCTTGCGGCCGCGCGTGCCGAAGGTGTGGTGCCCCCCGGTCTTGATATCGATGCCGCCGCGACACTTTTTCTGGGGATGGTTCAGGGGCTTGTGATGCAGCATCTCATCCATGGCGACAGCGCGCGCATGCGTGCCGATGCGTCGCGGGTATGGGTGATCTATCGCGCGGGCCTGCTTGCGGCGGAGCACGCGCAGGAGGGCCGGGCATGAAGCTGACCGTTCTTGGAGCAGCGCGCGAGGTGGCCGGGCGATGAACCCGCCGGACGATCCAGAAGCATCAGGGCGGCGATCCTGGCCCGGAGGAGGGCCGCCCGTCTTCGCGCTTGAACGCATCTATGGCGGGACGCCGCCACCATGATCCGCGCCAATCCCTGAACGCCGCCCTGCACCGTCTTGGAGAAACCCGCAATGTCGCGCCGCATCATCATCATAGCCGTCCTTCTCGTCGGTCTCTTGGGCTTCGGCGCCTGGACGGTTCTGCTCCGCCCCTCTGACCTGCCGCCGGATGGGTTTTCCCGTGGCAACGGCCGGATCGAGGCCGATCTGGTCGACGTCTCGCCGAAACTCGCCGGGCGGGTGGCGGAAATCCGGGTGCGCGAGGGCGATCTTGTCAAGGCAGGCGATGTGCTGGCGGTGATGGATACCGCCGAATTGCGCGCCCAGCTTGCCCGCGCCGACGCGGCCGTTGCCAGCGCCGAGGCCTCCGTGGGTGTGGCTGCCGCGCAGGTCAAGGAGGCGAAGGCGCGGCTGGCGCTGGCGCAAAGCGAGCAGGCCCGTGCCGAAACGCTGGGCGAACGTGACGTGATCTCGCGCGTGAACCTCGATGTAAAACGAACCGAGACGCAACTGGCCGAGGCCAATCTGGCCGCCGCAGAAGCAACGCGCCTGTCGAAGGAGCGCGGGGTCGAGGCGGAAACGGCCGCCCGCGCCGAAATTGCCGCGCGGATTGCAGACTCTACGCTGCATGCCACCGGGCCTGCGCGGGTGCTTTACCGTCTTGCCCAGCCCGACGAGATCGTCGGCAGCGGCGGCAAGATCCTGACGCTGATCAGCCTTGACGAAGTCTATATGGAGTTCTTCCTGTCCGCGACCGACGCGCCCCGCGTCGTCATCGGCGACGAGGCGCGGATCGTGGCGGACATCGCACCCGGCCAATCGGTTCCGGCAACGGTGATCTTCGTCTCGCCGCAGGCGCAGTTCACGCCCAAGCAGGTCGAGACGCTGAGCGAGCGCGAAAGCCTGATGTTCCGAGTCCGGGTGCGGATCCCGCCCGAATTCGTGCTGGCCCGGGTGGATCAGGTCAAGACTGGCGTGCGCGGGGTGGCCTGGGTGCGGCTGGCCGCGCCCGATGGCACCTTGACCGCATGGCCCGACGGGCTGACCCCGCCGCTTCTGGCCGTGCCATGACCGCCACGCCGGAACCCGTGGCGCGGCTTTCGGGCGTCACGCATCGCTATGGCAAGGTGATGGCGCTGGCCGATCTGACGCTCGATCTGCCCGCGGGGCGGATGGTCGGGCTGATCGGCCCGGACGGGGTGGGCAAATCGACGCTGATGGGCCTGATCGCCGGGGCCAAGCGGTTGCAGGAGGGCAGCGTGACCTGCCTTGGCGGCGACATGGCGCGCGCCCGCCACCGCACCGCCATGGGCGGGCGCATCGCCTTCATGCCGCAGGGTCTGGGGCGCAACCTCTATCACGACCTGTCGGTGCGCGAGAACATGGAGTTCTTCGGCAAGCTTTTCGCCCTCGGCCGGGCCGAGCGGCGCAGGCGCATCGAACGGTTGACCCGTGCCACTGGGCTGCATCCGTTTCTCGACCGGCCGGCGGGCAAGCTTTCCGGCGGGATGAAGCAGAAGCTGGGGTTGTGCTCGTCGCTGATCCACGACCCGGATTTCCTGCTGCTGGACGAGCCGACAACCGGCGTCGACCCCCTGTCGCGCCGGCAGTTCTGGGATCTGATCGCCACGATCCGCGCCGACCGGCCGGGGATGAGCGTGCTGGTTTCCACCGCCTATATGGAGGAAGCCGCCCTTTTCGATCATCTGGTGGCGATGGACGCGGGCCGGGTGCTGGCAACGGGCAGCCCGGATGAGTTGATGGCGCGGACCGGCACCGCTTCGGTGGGCGATGCCTTTGTCGCACTGCTGCCGCAGCCGGACGCCAGGCCCCCTGCTCCGGCCCCGGTTGCCCTGCCCGACGGCGGCGAGATCGCCATCCGTGCGCGCAACCTGACCCGCCGCTTCGGCGATTTTACCGCCGTCGATTCCGTCAGCTTCGACATCCCGAGGGGCGAGATCTTCGGCTTTCTCGGC
>CAUJIU010000006.1 GCA_963205075.1 Pseudomonadota bacterium
CACGCCCACGCCGCGCAGGTTGATGCCGATATACTGCTCGGGATTGAACCGGGTCGGCACGAAGGGCAGCGTCATGCCGTCGATCCAGCCGACCACCGTCCAGATCAGCCACACGGTCAGGCCGATCGGGGCGATCACCACGATGCCGGCCAGGAAGTTGTTGCGCAGGAAGCCGATCAGGCTGAACCGGCGGCGGGGCTTTTCAGGCAGGTCGATCGGTTTCACGGGTTTTGCCTCAGGTCAGGACCGTGCAGATGTAGGCCCGTGACGCGCCGGGCGCAATGGGATGGTGCAGGCCGGCGCGCGCTATCGGCGGGTTGCCTGCAATTCGGCGGCGATTGCGGCGCCAAGGCGGGCATTGTTGAGCACCAGCGCGATATTCGCGGCCAGGCTGCGGCCCTCGGTCAGCTCGAAGATCCGCCCCAGCAGGAAGGGCGTCACCGCCTTGGCGGCGATCCCCTGCTGCGCGGCCTCGGCCAGCGCCTGCGCGATCACCGGCGCCAGCACTTCGGCCGGGATCTCGTCGGCCAGCGGGATCGGATTGGCGATCAGCTGGCCACCGGGCAGCCCCAGCGTCGCGCGCATCCGGTGGGCGGCGGCGATCCTGGCGGCGCTGTCCATGCGCAACGGCGCCGGATGGGCCGAGCGGGCCGACCAGAAGGCCGGCAGCACGTCCTGCCCGAAGGCGATGACCGGCACGCCCAGGGTTTCGAGCACTTCCCAGGTCTTGGGCAGGTCGAGGATCGCCTTGGCGCCGGCGGCCACCACGCTGACCGGGGTCTGGGCCAGCTCGTGCAGATCGGCCGAGATGTCGAACGAGTCTTCCGCCCCGCGATGCACGCCGCCGATGCCGCCGGTGGCAAAGACCTCGATCCCGGCCAGATGGGCGGCAATCATGGTGGCCGCGACCGTGGTGGCCCCGGTGCCGCCCGTGGCCATGCAGGCGGCCAGATCGGCGCGGCTGAGCTTGGCGACGCCGCTGGCCTGCCCCAGCGCGGTCAGTTCCGCCTCGGTCAGGCCGATATGCAGCGCCCCGTCCAGGACGGCGATGGTGGCGGGCACCGCGCCATGGGCGCGGATCTCGGCCTCGACACGGGCTGCGGTCTCGACATTCTGGGGATAGGGCATGCCATGGGTGATGATGGTGCTTTCCAGCGCCACCAGCGGCCGGCCCTTGTCGCGGGCCAGTGCCACTTCAGGGGAATAATGCAGGTCGATCATTGGGGAGCCTCTCCGGAAACATAGGTGGCTGCGGCATCGAGCGCGCGGGCAAGCGCCGCGCCGCGGTCCATGCCGCGCAGTTCGGCGACGATATGGGCCGCCATGAAGGTATCGCCGGCGCCGGTCACCCGGCTGACCAGCACCGGATGCGGCGCCTGGGTGATGATGTCCGAGCCGGTCGCCTCGGAAGCCGGGCGGCCGCCATCGGTCACCAGCACCCGGTGGGCGCCGCGGGCGATCATGCCGGCGGCGGCCTCGGCGGAAGTGCCAAAGCGCGAATGGCACAAGAGCCCCGCCTCCTCGCGGTTGACGTAGAAGGTGGCGCCGGGGTGGCGCAGCAGCGTCGCCAGCCGCTCGGCCTTGCCCGGCGAGGCCGGGGCCACGCGCAGGTCGGCGCGGGCAAAGAGCGGCGATCCGGCGATCTGGTGCAGCAGGTCGGTGGTCAGGTTGCCGTCAAGCGCGATGGGCCCGGCCCAGGGCTCGGCCTCGGAGCCGAGCCGGCCATCGGCCAGCGGCCGCAGGATCTTGTCGCCAGCCTGCTCCAGCGAATGGGCGTCAGCAATGGCGGCGATCAGGCCGTTCTTGCCCTCGATCGCCATGTAGAAATCGGTCGGCAGGTCGTCGGAGCGGTAGATATGCTCGGCAATCAGGCCCATGCGGGTGCATTCGGCGATCAGCTCCTCGCCGCTGGCGTCCCGGCCCACGGTGCTCAGCAGGCCCGGCTTCAGCCCGAGGCGCGCCAGCGTCATGGCGATGTTCATGGCCACGCCGCCGGCCAGGCGGGTGATGCGGCCGGGCACATCGGCGCCGAGCTTCATCGGCGTAGGCGCGCGGCCGATCACGTCCCACAGGACCGAGCCGATGCACAGGATGTCCGGGCGACTTGTCATGCGCCTCTCATGCCAAGGCGCATGCGGCGGCGCAAGTCGCTATTGCGGTACCGCGAAGGTCAGGTTGGCCCAGAGCGTTTCCCAGACCGCGCCGGTCGAGGCGGCCAGCGCCGGCGAAGGCTCGCGCAGCACCACCGCATCCAGCATGTAGCGCATCCCCGCCCTGACCGGGATGGTGGCGATGCCGTCCGCATCGGTGCGGGTGGTGGTGATGGCAACGGTGCCGTCGGCGGCCTTCTCGAAGATCTCGACCTGCGCGTCGGCGCGTATCTCGCCGAGGTAGAACAATTGCACATGCAGCCCCCCGGCCAGATCGTCGGCATAGGGGTTGTCGAGCGCCACCAGCTCGGTCTCCAGCCCGACGCGGCGATCCGCGCCGCGGGCATTTCCCGCCCCGATCAGGGTCTTGGAAAAGCGGAAATAGGCCTCCGAGAACCCGGCCTCGGGCAGTCCGCGCGCCAGATGCGCCTCCAGCGTCACCGGCAGGTCCTTGTGGGCGACGAAGCGGGCGAACTTCTCCCATTCGTCATAGGACACAGTGGCGACCGTTGACTGGTAGGCTATGATGTTGAGCCCCTCGGCCAGCACCGGCACCGCCAGCGCCGGCGACGCCCCCAGACGCATCTCGACCGGGCGGGACCGGACGCCGGCATAGACGGTGAAACTGGCGATGCGCTGGGGAATATAGGCCAGCTTGACGCCGCCGAACTGTTGGCCGTTGACAATCTCGGCCTCCAGCATACCGTCGGCCTCCACCTGATAGGCCTCCGGCTCGAGCCAGAATTCGTGGGCGGATGCGGGGCAGGCGAGGGCGACAAGAAGAAATATGAGGCGGGTCATGGTTCTGCTCCAACGGTTGGTGGCCAAGGTCGGCCCTGGCATGCGTATGTCAAGCCTCTTGCTGGGGATGCTGGTGTTTGCCGGTCAGGCCGGCGCCCATGAAGTGCTGCCCGCCATCGCCGACATGGAGCAGAAGGGCAGCGCGCTGACCTTCGAGGTGCGGCTCAACCTTGAAGGCGTGGTCGCGGGCATCGACCTGTCGCAGACCGCCGACACCAACGCCGCGCCGCAGGCCGCCACCTATGACCAGTTGCGCCAGCTGGATCCGGCGGAATTCGAGGCGCGGTTTCGCGAGTTCTGGCCGGCCATGGCCGCGCGCATCGCCATAACCGCCGATGGCGCGCGGCTGGAGCCGGAGCTGACCGGCGTCGAGATCCCGCCCGTGGGCGATGTCGAGGTCACGCGCGCCTCGGCCATCCGCTTTGTCGCCGCGTTGCCCGCTGGCGCCGGGTCGGTGGTGGTCGGCTGGGACGCGGGTTTCGGCACGCTGGTCCTGCGGCAGATGGGGGTCGCGGCGCCCTATGACGGCTATCTGGAGGCCGGTGCCGTCACGCCGCCCATCGCCCTGACCGGCGGTGGTCAGGCGGGCCGGTTCGAGACCTTCCTGGGCTACATCCCGGTGGGTTTTGACCATATCGTGCCCAAGGGGCTGGATCATATCCTGTTCGTGCTGGGGCTGTTCTTCCTGTCGACCCGCTGGCGGCCGCTCCTGGGGCAGGTCTCGGCCTTTACCGTGGCCCATACGATCACGCTGGCGCTGGCGGCGCTGGGCTATGTGCGGCTGCCGGGCTCGATCGTCGAGCCGCTGATCGCCGTGTCGATCGTGTTCGTGGCCGTGGAAAACCTGCTGACCGACGGCCTGAGCCGCTGGCGGCCGCTGGTGGTGTTCTGCTTCGGGCTCTTGCACGGGCTGGGCTTTGCCAGCGTGCTGGGCCAGTTCGGCCTGCCCGAAGGCGCCTTCGTGCCGGCGCTGATCGGCTTCAACCTCGGGGTGGAGTTCGGACAACTGGCGGTGATCGCTGCCGCCTTCGCGCTGGTGGGCTTCTGGTTCGGCGCCAAACCCTGGTACCGGCGGGTGATCTCCGTCCCGGCCTCGGCGGCCATTGCCCTTGTCGGCAGCTGGTGGGCGTTCCAGCGGGTGTTTCTCTGACGCCAAGGCGCCTCTTGCGGCCCGCAGCGCTTGCGTTTATAGGGCCGCTACTCAATCCCGCAGGCGGGGGCGGGTGCCATGGGGAGAAATCCCATCGCATCCACCGGTTGGGCCATCTGGCCTGATACCCCCGCCGAGGCTAAACCGGAAAGGACCAAGACATGGCTCTTCCAGAGTTCTCCATGCGTCAGCTGCTTGAGGCCGGCGTTCACTTCGGCCACCAGACCGCACGCTGGAACCCCCGCATGGGCGAGTTCATCTACGGCTCGCGCAACGGCATCCACATCCTCGACCTGACCCAGACCGTCCCGATGCTGGACGCCGCCCTGGGCGTGATCCGCGACACCGTGGCCCGTGGCGGCCGCATCCTGTTTGTCGGCACCAAGCGCCAAGCGCAGAAGTCGATCGCCGATGCGGCCGAGAAATCGGCGCAGTTCTACATGAACCACCGCTGGCTCGGCGGCACGCTGACCAACTGGCAGACCGTCTCGCAGTCGATCAACCGGCTCAAGCAGATCGACGAGGCCGCCGCCAACGGTTTCGAGGGCCTGACCAAGAAAGAGCGCCTCGGCATGGAGCGCGAGCAGACCAAACTGCAAGCCTCGCTCGGCGGTATCCGCGAGATGGGTGGCCGTCCGGACCTGCTGTTCGTCATCGACGTCAACAAGGAAGAACTGGCGATCCTCGAAGCCAGGAAGCTCGGCATCCCAGTCGTGGCCGTGGTTGACACCAACTGCTCGCCCGCCGGCGTCGACTATGTCATCCCCGGCAATGACGACGCCGCCCGCGCCATCGCGCTCTATTGCGACCTGGCCTCGCGCGCCGCACTTGACGGCATGTCGACCCAGCTGTCCAAGGCCGGTGTCGATCTGGGCGCCATGGAGCAGCTGGCCGAGGACACTCTGGCCGAGGAAGCCGCTGCCGCCGCCGCCGCCAAGTAAGGCGCGCAGCTTCGATACAGCATTCAGGGCGCGGCCAGCCTGCCGCGCCCGCCACCAATTCCAGGAGATATGATATGTCGATCACCGCACAAATGGTGAAGGACCTGCGCGAAATGACCGGCGCCGGCATGATGGACGCCAAGCGCGCCCTGACCGAAACCGATGGCGACATGGAAGCCGCCAGCGACTGGCTGCGCACCAAGGGTCTGGCCAAGGCCGCCAAGAAATCCGGCCGCACCGCCGCCGAGGGCCTGATCGGGGTCGCGGTCAAGGGTGGCGTCGGCGTGGCCGTCGAGGTCAACTCCGAGACCGACTTCGTCGCCAAGAACGGCGAGTTCCAGTCCATGGTCGGCGCCATCGCCAATGCCGCGCTGTCGGTTGGCGACATCGAGGCGCTGCGCGCGGCCCAGATCGGCGCCAAGCCGGTCGAGACCGCGCTGACCGATGCCATCGCCAAGATCGGCGAGAACATGACCCTGCGCCGCATGGGCCGTATCGAGGGCGACACCATCGTCTCTTACGTGCACAACGCCGCCGCCGAGGGCATGGGCAAGATCGGGGTGCTGGTCGCCGTCAAGGGCACCGATGGCGGCATCGGCAAGCAGATTGCCATGCACATCGCCGCCGCCAACCCGGCCTCGCTGTCGGAGGCCGATCTCAACCCCGAGGTGGTCGCCAAGGAAAAGGCCGTCCAGGTCGAGATCGCGCGCGAATCCGGCAAGCCGGACGCGGTGATCGAGAAAATGCTGGAAGGCCGGATGAAGAAGTTCATCGCCGAGTCGACGCTGCTTGGCCAGGCCTTCGTGGTCAACCCGGACCTGACCGTTGCCGCCGCCGCCAGGGAAGCCGGCGTCGAAGTGACCGGGTTCATCCGCCTGGAAGTGGGCGAGGGCATCGAGAAGGTCGCCGAGGATTTTGCGGCCGAGGTCGCCAAGGCCGCCAAGGGCTGACCTGACCGCAGACAGAGATCGGGCCGCAGCGGGTGACCGCAGCGGCCCTTTTTCGTGCGCGTTACCGGCGGCGGGGCCGCTGGGCGGATTGCACCAGCCCGAACCCGGGCCACGACAGACATCACGCTTTGCATTGGCGCCGGGTCCCGGCACGGGACATCCTGCCGCCAACCGGCCAGTATCACCCGAAATCGCGGGACGATACCGGCCAACCGGCTGTAAACAAAAGCACCTCTTACCAAACGCTTGCACTATGCCAGATGTCTGATTGGCCGGCCAGTCAATTTATCATCGGTGACCGGGCGCGCCAGTGCGACGGAACGGGCCCGGTGCCATTGGTTCGCCGAAGGTTCAAAAGCGTGTCAAGACAAGGTGTTGCGGCCTGATCCTCATTTATCGCGTCAAGCGCCCGGATTGCGAAATGCGGTGGCTGTGAGGTTTCCGGATATCACCAAGACGGAACATAATACATATTATACGCCAAATGGATCAGCCAGACGACCGGCCCCCCAGGTGCCGCTTGGCCCCTAGCCCAGCGCGTAGCCCACGCCGCGCACGGTGCGCACCGGGTCGCTGCCGCCATGGCCGGTCAATGCCTTGCGCAGCCGCCCGACATGCACATCCACCGTGCGGCTGTCGTGACAGACATCCTGCCCCCAGACCCGGTCCAGAAGCTGCGCGCGCGACCAGACCCGGCCGGGGCGTTCGAGAAACGTGGTCAGCAGGCGGAACTCGGTGGGTCCGAGCCGCAGCTCCTGCCCGGCGCGGGTCGCGAGGTGCCGCCGGGCGTCGAGCGCGATGTCGTCATGGGTCAGGACCTGCCCGGCGCTGGCGGGACGCACCCGGCGCAACTGGCTGCGCACCCGCGCGATCAGTTCCGCCACCGAATAGGGTTTGATCACGTAGTCATCCGCCCCGATCTCCAGCCCGCGCACCCGGTCCACCTCCTCGGAGCGCGCCGAGAGCATGATGATGGGCAGCTCGCGGGTTTCGGGCCGGGCGCGCAGCTGACGGCAGACCTCGATGCCCGAGAGCCGGGGCAGCATCCAGTCCAGCACGATCACGTCGGGCGCCTCCTCGGCGACCAGCAGCAGCGCCATTTCCCCGTCAGCGGCCTGCGCCACCCGCATCCCTTCGGCGCGCAGGTTGTAGCCCAGCACCTCGCGCTGGGCCGGCTCATCCTCGACGATCAGGATCAGCGGCTGATCGACGCTCATCCGCTCAGGCCTGGTCGCGCATATAGGCGGTCTCGTCGCCCTTGGGGCGCGCTTCCTCGGGCGGCTTGCCGGTGACCAGATAGATCACCTGCTCGGCCATGTTGGTGATCAGGTCGCCCATGCGTTCGGTGTTCTTGGCGATGAAATGCAGATGCATGCAGGCGGTGATCTTGCGCGGATCCTCCATCATGAAGGTCAGGAATTCGCGGAACAGCGCGTTGTACATGTGATCGACGTCATTGTCGCGCTGGCGCACCGATTCCGCCAGCACCGGGTCGCGGCGGATGAAGGCATCGAGCGTGTCCTTGAGCATCGACTGCACCTCGCCCGCCATGCGGCGCAGCGAGTTTTCGGTGCCGCTGATGCGCGGCATCTCGGCCAGCACGCTGGTGCGCTTGGCGATGTTCTTGGCGTAATCCCCTACCCGTTCGAGGCTGGCGGCCAGCCGCAGCACGCTGAGCACCGTGCGCAGGTCCTTGGAGACCGGCGCGCGCAGCGCGATGGTGCGTGCCGCCTCGTCGTTGATGCGGCGCTCCAGCTCGTCGATCTCCTTGTCGCCGGCGCGGACCTTTTCGGCCCGCTCCACGTCGCGGCTTTCCAGCGACTGGGCGGATTCGCGGATGGCTTCCTCAACCATGCCGCCCATCTTCACCACCAGCGCCTGAATGGCTTCCAGGTCGCGGTCGAAGGCCGAGGCGATGTGATCGTGGTTCATGGCTCTGCTCCTTACCCGATCCGGCCCGAGATATAGCTCTCGGTGCGGGGATCGACGGGGTTGGTGAAGATCTGGCCGGTCTCGCCGAATTCGACCAGACTGCCGAGGTGAAAGAAAGCCGTATTCTGGCTGACGCGCGCGGCCTGTTGCATCGAATGGGTGACGATGACCACCGAATAGCTGCGGCGCAATTCGTCGATCAGCTCCTCGACCTGCGCGGTGGCGATCGGGTCGAGCGCCGAGCACGGCTCGTCCATCAGCAGCACTTCGGGCTCGGTGGCGATGGCGCGCGCGATGCACAGGCGCTGTTGCTGGCCGCCCGACAGGCCGGTGCCCGGCTCTGACAGGCGGTCCTTGACCTCGTCCCAGATGGCGGCGCGGCGCAGGGCGCGCTCGACGATCTCGTCCATGTCGGCGCGGTTGCGCGCCAGCCCGTGGATCCTGGGGCCATAGGCCACGTTGTCATGGATCGACTTGGGGAACGGGTTGGGCTTCTGGAACACCATGCCGACCTTGGCGCGCAGCTGCACCGGATCGACGCGCGGGTCGTAGATATCCTCACCGTCCAGCGTGATGGTGCCGCTGACCTTGCAGACGTCGATGGTGTCGTTCATCCGGTTGATGCAGCGCAGGAAGGTGGATTTGCCGCAGCCCGAGGGGCCGATGAAGGCGGTGACCGTCTTGTCGGCGATGTCGACATTCACATCCTTGATGGCGTGGTTGGTGCCGTAATGCACCTGCACGTTGCGGGCGGTGATCTTGAAGTCGGTCATGTGGGCTTGCTCGCTCGGGGTATGGGTCATGGGAGGCGTCACCAGCGCCGCTCGAAGCGGCGGCGCAGGATGATGGCGGCGGCGTTGACCACCAGCAAGAGCGCCAGGAGCACGATGATCGTGCCCATGGCGCGCTCGGCAAAGGCGGGGTCGGCGCGCTGGGTCCAGTTGTAGACCTGCACCGGCAGCGCGGTCGACGCCTCGCCAAAGAGGCCTGAATCCGGGGTCCAGGCGGCCGGGTAGTCGCGCACGAAGGCCACCATGCCGATCAGCAGCAGGGGCGCGGTCTCGCCCAGGGCCTGCGCCAGCCCGATGATCACCCCGGTCAGGATGCCGGGCATGGCCAGCGGCAGCACGTGGTGCAGCACCGATTGCATCTTGGAGGCCCCTACCCCCAGGGCCGCGTCGCGGATCGAGGGCGGCACCGATTTCAGCGCCGCGCGGGCCGGGATGATGATGCGTGGCAGGGTCATCAACGTCAGCACCAGCCCGCCCACCAGCGGCGAGGACTGGTTGAACCCGGCGAAGTTGATGAAGATAGCCAGCCCGAGGATGCCGTAGACGATCGAGGGCACGGCGGCGAGGTTGGAGATATTGACCTCGATCAGGTCGGTCAGCCGGTTCTTGCGGGCGAATTCCTCCAGATAGATCGAGGCCATGGTGCCCAAGGGCAGCGCCAGCACCAGGACCACCAGCATCATGTAGACCGACCCGAGGATGGCCACCCCCAGCCCTGCCGCCTCCGGGCGCTGGTCAGAGGCATCGGGCGCGGTGATGAACGCCCAGTTCCAGCGCAGGCCCAGTCGCCCGGCCTTGGCGAGTTGTGCCGCCAGATCAAGGGCTTCGGGCGAGATGTTGCCATCGCGCTCGGCGCTGTCGCGGCTGACGCGGCCCTTGAGAAACCCGTCGATCCGGCCGCTGGCCAGGGCGCGGAACTCGATGGTGGTCCCCACCAGTTCGGGCCGGTCCAGCACCATGTAGCGTAGGTCGGCCGCCGCCTGCCGCGAGATCAGCTGCCGCATGTCGCGCGGGCTCAGTCCGGTTTCCAGCCCCAGATCGCCCGCGGTATCGGCCAGCCCCTGCTCCAGCAGCGGCCCATAGGTCAGCGTGGTGACGCGCGCCATCGCGTCGCGGTCGCGGGCGCCGGTCGGGTCGAGGATCTCGGCCGGCAGCTCCAGCGTGATGGTCAGGTAGCTCTGCCGGAAGGCAGAGGTGCCGTTGTGCAGGATCGAGACCAGCAGCAGCGCCAGCGCGGCCACCGAGATCACGATGCCGGCCAGCCCGTAGCGGCGGAACCGCCTCTCGGCCGCGTGGCGCTTGCGGGTATGGGGGTCGATGGTCAACAGCGACTTGGGCGCGGTCATTCGTATTGCTCCCGGTATTTGCGCACCACGATCAGCGCCCCCACGTTCAGCGCCAGCGTCATCCCGAACAGCGTCAGC
>CAUJIU010000007.1 GCA_963205075.1 Pseudomonadota bacterium
TCGCTCGGGGTCGGCCTGTCCGCGTCCAGCCGGTCGTGTAGGGTTTGCAGGTACCGTCTAGGCATGGTGCTCATGGGAGTGGTGCTTGTTCTCGGGCGGTGATTGCATCGAGCGCGATGCGAAACAGCACGCCTTCGCCTCGGGCGAGATCGGCGGCGTTCAGTTTCTCCTGGCGCATCGCGTCAACCGTGCCGTAGCACAGCGTCGCGACCGAAAGGCCAAGATCGCGCCCTGCGGCGAGAAGGGCGGCGGTTTCCATGTCCACGGCGGTGACACCCTTGTCGCGCATCGCCGCGCGCATGGCGACCGCGCGGGCATCGCCCTTGGGGTCGATGCCGAACATGTCGCGGTAGAAGGCGTCATAGGTGGCATAGAGCCCGCGATGCGGCGTCTCGCCGTGCGCCGTCGCGGCGGCCGCCAGCGCGGCGGCAAGGTGCTGATCGGCCGTCACGCTCTGGCCATGGGGCAGGCCATAGGCGGGCGAGGTGCCGTCATAGGCAAGCGCCGCGTCCGAGATCAGGAAGTCGCCGCCTGCGGCGGGCGGGAAATACATCGCCGTGCCGATGCGCACGAAGCGGGGCACGCCCAGATCGGCAAATTCGTGCAGGACGATGGTGGCGATGGGCGCGCCCATGCCAAAGGCCACGACGCTGACCCGGGCGCCGTTCCAGCTGCCGGTGACAGTCTTGAGCCCGCGCTTGACCGGCAGGAAGACGGGATCGGTCAGCAGCAATCCGATCCGGTCCACCCGGTCGGGATCGCCGACCAGGATCGCGCTTTCGCCGAGTTCTTCGGCGGCGTGGCCGGTATACCATGCTCTTTTCATTGATCTTTCCTTCCTGCGCGTGCTTTCAAGAGCGCGGCCGCGGCACTGATGCCGGCCTGCGCGGCCGCAAACGGCGTGGCGCCCGACATTTCGGCCGCGATGAATCCGCCGGCAAAGGTATCGCCGGCGCCGGTGGTGTCGCGGGTCTCCACCCGCCGGACGGGCAGTTCGGTGGTGGTGGCGCCTTCGGTGATGGCAACGCTCGCCGCCCCGCGCGTCTCGACCACCAGCGCGTCGGTCGCCGGGATCAGCACCCGTTCCGACGCGCTGCAAAAGATCACGTCCGCCCGCCCGGCCAGACGGGCGCGCAGGGCTGCGGGAAACGCATCGGGGTCGTTCTTGACCGCCCAGTAGAGGCGCGCGCCGGGCGGACAGGCCTCCAGGATCGGCGCCATCAGATGCGGCGGGCCGACCGAGATGCAAAGATGGCTCGCCCCCGCGATCAACGCCGTCTGCGTTTCGGTCAGGCGTTCGGACCCGTTCAGGGCCGGATCGTAGAGGCAGATGCAACTGCCATCCGCCTGGTAGACCATGAGCGCGGTCGGCGAGCGCGGCGATGGCACGGAACCGATGCCGCCGGTCGGCAGACCCTGCGCCGCAACCGCGCGGGTGAACAGCGCCCCCTCCTCGCCGCTGCCCGCCCACATGATCGGCGTGGCGGGCTGTCCGGCGCGCACCGCCGCCGCGGCGACATAGGTCGGGCAGCCCCCCGCCCGCGGCCAGGCGCCGGTATCGCGGCTGGCGATCAGGGTGGTCTTGTCCCCGATGGCCTGTCCCGCCAGCCCCACGGCATAGTCGAGGCTTGCGTAGCCGGTGACGACGAGATGGCTCATCCCAGCATCCCGAGCGCGGTTTTCAGGTCGACCACCTTGCCGATATAGCGATCCACGTCTTCCAGCGAGGCCTCCGCCAGATGGGCGCGGTTGGAATTGGTGGCCTCGCGCACCAGAACCACCTCGTATCCGTTGGCAAAGGCATCGGTCGCGGTGGCGCGGACACAGACATTGGTCTTGACGCCGCACAGGAGCACGCGGCTGATGCCCTGTTCGTGCAGGAACAGCGCGAGTTCGGTGGCAAAAAACGCCGAGTAGCGCCGCTTGGTGATCGTGATCTCGCGCGGCCGGCCCTGCGGGCCGAAGCCGTCATAGAACTCGGCATTGAACCCGCCGGTCACGCAATGGACCGGCAGCCGGATCTGTTCGAGATCATCGAACCCCTCGCGATGACGGTCGCAGACATGGACGATGGTGGTATCGGAGGCGGCGGCGGCCTCGATCAGGGCGCGGATCGGCGCGATGACTTCGGGCGCGGCGGGATAGAAGTTCTCGCCATCCGGGTGCAGGAACGAATTCTGCATGTCGACGACGACAAGTGCGGTGCGGTCGGTCATTTCGCCCTCCTGAGGCTGCGCATCTGGGTCAGAACGAGGATGGCGAGGACCATCAGATAGGGCAGCGCCCCCATCAGACGGGGCGGAAGGCCCACGGTCTGCATCCGGATCTGCGCCGCGTCGAGAATGCCGAACAGCAGGCAGGCGGCGGCGGTTGGCCAGGGCCTGTTGCGGCCGAAATAGAAGGCGGCGAGCGCGATGAAGCCGCGCCCGGCCGTCAGCCCCTCGTTGAAGATGCCGATGGAATACAGCGCAAGATGCGCCCCGGCCAGGCCGGAGAAAAAGCCCGCGAAGGCGGTGGAGACGTCCTGCACCAGCGCCGGCCGCAGGCCGACCGACCGCACCACCTGCGCGGCATTGCCGGTGGCCCGGATCCAGAGCCCGATGCGGGTCGAGCCAAGAAGGAACGGCAGCGCCGCGACCGAAACCCAGGCGAGAACCGTCAGCGGGTCGAGCCCGGCGAGCATCCGTCCGATCAGGGGGATCTGCGAAACGCCTTCGGGCAGAAGGCGCGGCAGCAGGACGGTATCGGGCAGGCGCAGCGTCCCGGACGAGCCGTAAAGGATGGTCATCACGAACCCCAGCGCCCCGGCCGCCAGCACGTTGAGGCCAAGCCCGGCGATGATCATGTTGGCGCCCAGCCGCGTGATCGTCAGCGAAAACAGCCAGCCGATCACCGTGCCGACCAGCGCCGCGGCGAGCACGGCCAGCATCCAGCTTCCGCTGGCCGAGGACACCACGACCGCGACATAGGCGCCGATCAGCATCTTGGCCTCGAGCGCGATGTTGACGATGCCCCCCTGCCGGTTGACCAGACCGCCCATGGCGGCCATCAGGATCGGCGTCGTCAGCAGGATCGCGGCGGCGGCTATCTGTTCGATCATGCCCGTGCCCTCCGCCGGATGGTGATGCGGCCCAGTTCGACCACGGAAAAGATCATCACGATGCCCTGGATGATGTTCACCAGATCGAGCGGGATGTCGGAGAATAGCTGGATCGTGGTCCCCGCCGAGGCCAGCGCCCCGAACAGCACCGCGCCCAGCAGCATCCCCACCGGATGATTGCGGCCCAGCAGCGCCACGGCCATGCCGGTAAAGCCGTACCCCGCCGAGAACCCGTCGGTATAGCGGTAGAGCTGCCCCAGCCCGTGCGAGGCGCCGCCCAGTCCCGCCACGACGCCCGAGAGCACCATGGCCAGGATGATCGTGTGCCGCACCGAGATCCCGACCGCGCGCGAGAAGCGGCGGTTCAGCCCGACAAAGGCGCCCTCGACCCCGGCCGGGGTGCGGCGCGCCCAGATGGCATAGACAAACAGGATCGCCAGCCCGATCAGGAAACCGCTGTGCAGCGTTGCCGGTGGCATGAGGCGCGACAGTTCCGCCGCCTCGTGGACCGGAGGGGTGACGTTGTTGCCCGATTGCGCCGACAGGAACGGGCCGTTGACCAGATAGCCGGTGATCGCGGCGGCGATGAAGTTCAGCATCAGGGTCGAGACCACCTCATCGACCTCGAGCCTGGCGAGAAGCCAGCCGGGAAGCCACAGCCATGCCGCCCCGAAGGCCGCGGCTATCGCCAGACATATCGGGGTGAGCGCCCAGCCGAGCGATGCGGGCAGGCTGAACCCCGCCACCACGGCGGCAAGCCCGCCGATCAGGAACGCGCCCTCGACGCCGACATTGAACACCCCGGCGCGAAAGCAGATCGCGGTGGCCACGGCGGTGAACAGCAGCGGCGTCGCCGCCGAGAGGGTCGAGGCGATGCGCCGCGCCGATCCGAAGGATTCCGACAGGATCAGCGAAAAGGTATCGAGCGGGCTTTCCCCGATGGCCAGCAGCACCACGGCGCTGACCGCCAATGCGATGACGACCGGCAGGGCAAAGCCGGTGCCGCGCTCGAGCCAGGTCTTGAACAAGGTAGAGGTCATGCCGCGCCTTCCATCACCATCATGCGCCCGATCTCGCCCCGGTCGGCATCGGCCGCCAGCTCGCCGGCGATGCGCCCATCCACCATCACCAGGATGCGGTCCGACAGGATCTGGAGTTCGTCCAGTTCTTCGGAGGCCAGCAGCACCGCACCGCCCCGGGCCCGAAAATCAAGCAAGATGGCATGGATCGCGGCGATGCCGTTCAGGTCCACCCCGCGCGTGGGCTGCGAGACCAGCAGCAGCGGCGGCGTGCCGGCGGTTTCGCGCGCGAAGACCACGCGCTGCTGGTTGCCGCCCGACAGGCTCGACACCTTGTCGCGCGCGGCTCCGTAGCGGACCGAAAGCCGGCCCAGCCGGTCCAGGGCGACCCGGCGCAGGGCGCGGCGGCTCAGCCACCAGCCCTTGCCGATGGGCGGCTGGCGCTGCGATCCGGCAATCACGTTGTCCTCGATCGAGGCGGCCAGCGCGAGCCCCTCCTGCCCCCGGTCGGCGCTGATGAAGCCGATCCCGGCGGCGCGGCGCCGGTCCGGCCTCAGCCCCGACAGATCCGTCCCGTTCAGATGCACCGAACCGGTGGAGCGGATCAGACCGAACAGCGCCTCCATCAGCTCTACCTGACCGTTGCCGGCGACCCCGGCAAGGCCCACGATCTCGCCGGCACGGACCGTGAAGGAGATGTCGCGCAGCTGGCGCGATTTCTCGACCGAGAGCGCGCTCAGGCCGCGAACCTCGAGCACCCCGTCCCCCGGCGCGCCGCGTTCGGAGGCGGCCCGCGGCGGCGGCGTGCCGTCGACGATATGCGAGGCGATCTCGTCGGCGCTGGTCTCGGTCAGCGCGGCGCTGAAGACGGTCGCGCCCTGGCGGATCACCGTCACGCGGTCGGCCAGGGCCGTGACCTCGCGGATCTTGTGGCTGATGAACAGGATCGTGGTGCCGTCGGCGCGTATCCGGCGCAACAGGTCGAAAAGCTCGTTCACCTGCTGCGGGGCCAGAACGGCGGTAGGCTCGTCAAGGATCAGGATGCGGGTGCCGCGCCGCAGAAGCCGGATGATCTCGACGAATTGCTGGATGTGAACCGGGGCGCTGCCCGAGCGCCGGTGCCAGTCGACCTCGATGCCGATCCTGTCGGCAAGCTCGCGCCCCTGCGCCTCGGCCGCCGCCCAGTCGATCCGGGCCAGCGGGCCGCCGCGCCCGCGCACCGGCTCGTCGCCCAGAACCAGGTTCTCGAGCAGCGACAGGTCGGGCGCCAGCATGAATTCCTGATGGACCATGCCGATCCCGCAGGCCAGCGCCTCGGCCGGTCCGGAGAACTCGGTCTTCTGGTCGTTGACGATGACATGGCCCCGGTCCGGCCGCTCGATCCCCTGAAGGATGCGCATCAGCGTGGATTTGCCGGCGCCGTTCTCGCCCACGATGGCGTGGATCTCGGCTGGTGCCACGGCAAGGGTGATGTCCCGGTTCGCCTGCACCCGGCCATAGCTTTTCCAGACATGGGAGGCTCCGAGCGCAATGGCGGTCATGCTGGCTCCTGGGAACGGGAGGGGGTGAAAGGGGGCGGGCCGGATTACCGGCCCGCCGATCGATCTGTGTGCCTGCCTGCCGGCCTCTTACTGGAAGAAGTCGGGATAGCCTTCGCTCGACACGTCCCAGACATGCAGGTCGCCGGCGATGATGCTCGCGCGTGCGGCCTCGACCGCGTCGAGATAGGATGCCGGGAACAGGTCACGGGTATATTCCATGTCGGTCAGGCCGACGCCGTTCTCGGCCAGGCCGAAGACCAGGGTCTGGCCGCCGGGGAAATTGCCGGCCGCATAGTCCCTGACAAGCTGCTCGGTCGCCACGTCCACCCGCTTGACCATCGAGGTCAGCACATGGCCCGGCGCCATGCCGTCCTGGTTGGTATCGACGCCGATGGCGAAGTGGCCCGAGGATTCCGCCGCCGCGATCACGCCGATGCCGGTGCCGCCGGCGATGTGATAGATGATGTCGGCGCCGCTTTCGAACATGGCGTTGGCCATCTGCTCGCCCTTGGTCGGATCACCGAAGGTCTCGGAATAGGCGACCTGGACCTGGATATCGGGATTGATCGATTGCGCACCCTGGATGAAGCCGACGATGAACTTGTCGATGCCCGGGCTCTTGACGGCGGCGATCACGCCGAGGATTGCCTCGGGGTTGATGCCCTCGATCCCCTCGGTCGTGGTCACCTGCGCGGCCAGTACGCCGGCGAGGTAGGATCCCTCATGTTCGCCAAACAGGACGGAGGCGATGTTGTCCCCCTCGCGCACCTGGTTGTAGATGGCCCAGTTGGTGTCGGGATAGTCTCCGGCAAGCGACTGCATCGCCTCGCCATGGGCGTATTCCAGGCTGATGACCAGTCCGAAGCCTGAATCGGCGGCACGGCGCATGATCTCTTCGCCCTGGGCCACAACGTCGTTGGATTCGATGGCGCGGCCCTCGATGCCGACCGCGGCGATCCCGGCCTCGAACCCGGCATAGGCGGTATCGTTCCAGGATCCGTCGCCAAGCCCGCCCTGAGCCACGATCAGCGCGGCCGGAGCGGAGTCTGCGAGGGCGGGAACAGCGGCAAGCGCAAATGCGCTGCTCGCAAGCAATGTCTTCAGTGTCATGTGAGTTCTCCTGTTGTCGTGTTGGCAGATGGGGTCTTAGGTCAGGCGCAGCCGATGTGGAGCGCGGTGGGAATTGCCGCGCGTCAGCTCCAGATCGTAGCTGTAGTAATCGGCGTGATAGCTGGCCTCGGCGGCCTCGATCAGGCGCCCTTCGGCGTCAAAGCTCTGCCGGACCACGACCATCAGCGCGGCGGGCAGCCGCACGTTCAGCACTTCGGCCTCGTCAGTGGTCGCCAGACGGGCCGAGACATGCTCGCTGCCGCGGTGGATCACCAGCCCCGCGGCATTGATGGCCGCGTAGAGGGAATAGTCGCTTTCGCCGCCACGCAGGATCTGGCCCAGCATCGCGAACGGCAGCATCTCCATCACCCGGTTCGGAATGACCGAACGGTGGATCGCGCAGGGCACCGAGTCGACAAAGCGCAGCCTGACCAGCATGGCCGAAGGCTCGACGGCGCCGAAGGCGCGCGCCTCGTCATCGCGGGCCGGGCGATAGAACAGGACACGCTGCGAGGCCTTGTAACCCTCGGCCGACACCGTCTCGGTGAAGGACAGCATGCGCAGCGACCGCCGGTGCAGCGAGGGCAACGACACGAAGCTGCCCGCCCCCTGCCGCTTGGTCACGATGCCCTCGGCCACCAGCACGTCGATCGCCTTGATCACGGTGCCGCGGCTGACGCCGAATTCCTGCGCGAGGTCCATTTCCGTCGGAAGCTGCGAGCCCGGCGCCTGATCTCCGGCAACGATCCTTGCCCTCAGGCTTTCGGCCAGAGCGCGATAGCGAGGCGTTAGAAGGCGGGAATCGGCTGCGTTCATGATCTTCGATTATTCATCAGCAATTTGTATAGTCAAGTTGTCTGTTTATCCGGATAGAAATGGACAAGTTACATTGCAGCGCTGTCAGGCCCCCGGGAACGAGCGGCAGTGCTGCCCCCATGCCGGGCCCGCGACACTTGGCGTTGGTGGTCTGGGCAGCGCCATCCCTGCGGGCCGGACCTCCAGGCTCCGGTCCTCGCCTCCAAGCCATGCCTGCAATCTGGAGCCACACCAAGGACGCCACGCAACCCACTGAAAACTCGCGGAAATGATCGGAAGTCCAAATGTCACCGCCCGCACCCTCGCGGACGCGACGCAGCATCCATCGCCAACCCGTCCGAACGGCGTTATTCGGGTGATTGATGTACGGTGTCTCGGACTTCTGTATGACCACCAGCCATCGGTGAGGTTCAGCCGGCACGCATGGGCGCGCTAGCTGGGTAAGTCATGCATCCAGAGGCGGTCCGATGAGAGGATCTTCTCGTCCGGACGCAGTTCGTATGTGACCAGCGGCCCATCCTTGCCGGCGGAATAGTCGAGGCACAGCGCGTTCGGAGCCTGCAGGACCGGATCGCCGCTGAGCCAGTAGTGACCGAAGAAGACGGGGCGTTCGTGGACGGGATAGGTCTGCGACATCAGGGTTCCCGGTAGTGGTGCATCGGGCAGATCATCCGGAACAGGAACCGAGATAGAGATGTCACGCCAGGTCCGGGCCCCTGCATTCCACCATTGCAGTCGGACGTGATCGCGGTGGGTGCCGTCCTTGTCGCGGAATGCAAACCCATCGGGAAGCTGGTGTTCGGGCCCCTTGGTGATTTCCTCGGCAAGGTGGAAAAGCTCGTCGGCAGGGTCGGCCGCGCGGATCAGCTGCGCTTCGGACAAGACACCGTTCTGGGATAGCGCCCGCACGCGGTCGATCGTGGGGTCGGTCCAGCAGGCATGCACGGCGCGGAATCCGTCAGCCTCCAGAAACAGCGGGAGGCTGCGCATCCACGCCAGCGCCTCGCGGGTCTCGCCGGCACCGACGGGGAACTCCGCCAGGAAGCTTGCATGCTGGCGCAGGTTCTTCTCCGAATGAGCACGGAGGGGCTGGCCGGTCTCGTGGTGCACCGCGTGGAAGTGAAGGGCATTGAGCTCGTGGTTGCCCATGATCGCGCGGGCCTTGCCGCTGTCGATCAGGTCGCGCACCAGGTGAATGACGGCCCTATTCTCCGGTCCACGGTCGATGAAGTCGCCCAGAAAGACGATGGTCCGCTCGGGGTCGGGATGGACCCAGCCCGCAATCCGCCGCCGCCACCCGAGTACATCGAGCGCCGCCCGCAGTTTGGCGACCTGCCCGTGGATGTCGGGGATGATATCGACCGTTCCCATGTACTCTCCCGCAGTCAGTTCCGTTAGCCGATGGCCGGTTCCCGGGTGCCGACGGTCACCGTCCTGTGCCCTGTAACGCTAACGGGTTCCAGTGGCTTTGTCGTCGCGGCCTGGGCGGCAGGATCGCTGGGGAAAGGCCGTCCGCTCCACCGTCGTCGTGACTGAGCGCTTCCCCAGACCCCCGACGCGAGGTGGCCGGGCTTTCTCAACGGAACGGCGCAAAGCGCGGTTCGGTCAGGGCATCGGGGCGCCACGGGCCGGCTGGCCGGGTTCAGGCTTTCTGGCGGGCGTTGGTCGGGTCCCAGGCCGGTGCGGGCAAGAGCGTCAGCGGCCGACGTTCGCCCAGAACCACAACCTCCAACCCCTCGGTTGCGCCGGGGGAGACATAGGCGAAGGCCAGGCTCTTGCCGGTTGCATGGCCATAGCCGCCCGAGGTGCACACGCCAACCACGCGGTCGCCCTGCATCACCGCCTCGCCGCCCCAGATGTCACAGTCGGTCGCGGCGATCTCGCCATAGACCAGCGTGGTGGCGGCGGGCCTTGCACGCGCCGACTCGGTCGCGGCGCGGCCGCGGAAATCGCCCTTGTCGGGGGCGTAGAAGCGGCTGCAATCGGCCTCGATCAGGGTGATCTCGTTGGTCAGTTCCGACCCGTAGCCGCGATAGCCCTTTTCCATGCGCAGCGCATTGACCGCCTGCCCCCCGAAATCGGCGATGCCGTGCGGCGCGCCCGCCTGCCAGAGGGCATCATAGAGCCGCGCAAGATCGGCCATCGGCGCATGCAGTTCCCAGCCCAATTCGCCGACATAGGTCACCCGCAGGGCACGGACGGGGATGCCGGCAAGGGTGATTTCCTGCGCCGAGAGCCAGCGGAAGGCGGTGTTCGAGAGATCGGCATCGGTCAGCGTGGCCAGCAACGCGCGCGATTGCGGCCCGGCAACCACCAGCATCCCGAAAGCGTCGGTGACATTGGTGATCGTCACCCCCGGCCCGGCGGCATGGGCCAGATCGTCGCGCGCCTGTTCCTCGGCCCCGGCGCCGGTCAGCACATAGAAGCGGTCCGGGCCAAGCCGGGTGATCGTCCATTCGCCAAGGATGCGGCCATTGTCCGACAGCACCTGCGTCAGCCCGATGCCGCCGGGCCGTTTCGGCAGCCGGTTGGCCGTCAGACGGTCCAGCATGGCCTCGGCCCCCGGCCCGCTCACGTCGAACTTGGCAAAGCTCGACAGGTCCATGATCCCGACCCGTTCGCGCACCGCGCGGCATTCGGCGGCCACCAGTTGATGGGTGTTGGTGCGGCGGAATTGCAGCTTTTCGACAAAGCCGGCGGGTGCGAAATATTTCGGCCGCTCCCAGCCATGCACTTCGGTCATCACCGCGCCCCTGGCCCTGAGCACCTCGAACAGGGGTGTCACCCGGCGGGGGCGGCCGGCCTGCACCTCGCGCCCGGGCAAGGGCGTCTCGAACATGTTCTGATAATCGTCGAAGCTTTTTGCGCGGGTATAGGACTGATCCGCATAGGCCCCGAAGCGGCGGGGGTCGACGCCGCCCATGTTGATCTCGGCATCGCCGTGGATCATCCATTGCGCCAGAAACTTGCCGCAGCCGGCACCTTGCGCGATGCCGATGGACGAGCCGCAGCAGGCCCAGGCGTTCCGCACGCCCGGCATCGGCCCGACCAGCGGGTTGCCGTCGGGCGTGTGGGGAATGGCACCGTTGATGATGCGCTTGATGCCGGCATTGGCGAAGATCGGCATCCGCTCCAGCGCCTTTTCCAGCCAGGGCGTGATGCGGTCAAGATCGCCCTCGAACAGCTCGTTCTCGCTTGACCATTCGGGCCAGCCGCCGCGCCCCGCCCAGGCTTCCCTGGCGCCGGCATGTTCATAGATGCCGACAAGCCCCGCCTTCTGTTCCTGCCGGTAATAGCCCGCCGTCGCCGGGTCGCGCATGACCGGCAGTTCGGTCGGGCTGTCCCTGAACTCGGGCAGCGGCTCGGTCACCAGATACTGGTGCTCCATGTTGGTGATCGGCGTGTCGACGCCCAGCCATTTGCCCACCTCGCGCGCATAGCAACCCGCGGCGTTGACCACATGTTCGCAGGTGACATCGCCCTGCCCGGTCTCGACCCTGAACTCGCCCGTTGCCAGCCGGGTGATGCCGGTCACGCGGGTGTGGCGCTGGATCGTCGCGCCCATCTGCCGCGCCCCCGCCGCCATGGAGTTGCAGGCGCTCGACGGGTCGACATGGCCATCGAGCGTGGTATGGGCGCCGGCGAGGATGCCTTCGGTGCGCAGCCAGGGGTTCAGTTCGCGGATGCGCCCGGGGCCGATGATCTCCATCTCGAAGCCCACATTGGCAGCAAAGCCCGCCACATGGGCAAACCAGTCCACCTCCTCGGGCGTGGTGGCAATCCGGATGCCGCCGCAGCCATGCCAGCCGGTGGGCAGGCCGGTGATCTTCTCCAGCCGGGGGTAGAGCGTGTTGCCGTAATGGTGGATCTTGGCCATGTTGTAATTGCCGATGAACGACGGACATTGCCCCGCCGCATGCCAGGTCGAGCCGCTGGTCAACTCGCCCTTCTCGATCAGCAAGACATCGGTCCAGCCCGCCTCGGCCAGGTGATAGGCCAGACCCACCCCCATCATGCCGCCGCCGATGATCACCACTCGTGCCTGAGTCTGCATGACTTCCCCCCTACCAGGCGCCGTTGCCGGCCTGCATCCGCTCGCGCGGAAGGATGATGTTGTAGCGGGCGCGGATCGCCGCGTCGACCTCGGCGCCGATATGGCGCGGATAGTGCTCGGACAGGATCCTGCGCACCCGGTCGCGCGCCACCGCGCGGGCATCGCGCCCGCCCGCGTCCTGCCATTCGCTGATGCTGCGGCGATCGGCGATCTCGGGATAGACGTAATCGGTCTTCATCCGGGCAAAGGTCTGGGCATGGCCAAGGTAGTGGCCGACCCCCATCACCGTTTCGCGGATCACCTCGAAGTCCAGCGCGTCGGACGTGACCTCGATACCGCGCACCGTGCGCAGGATCGCTCCAAGCAGGTCATTGTCGATGACATAGCTCTCAAGGCTGGTGCCCATCAGCGAGCCCTGCATGCCGGCGCATTCATGGATCATCGTGGCCCCCGCCTGCGCGGCGAGCGAAACGGTATAACCCTTTTCGCCGCCGCTTTGCGCATCCGGCAGCTTGCTGTCGGTCATGCCGGCGGGAACCGAGTTCGGCAGGTCGTAGAAATTCGCCATCTGGGCGCATGCGGCCGACAACAGCGCCTGTTCGCCCGACCCGCCCGACATCGCCCCGGTGCGCAGGTCGCTGACAAAGGGCCAGGCTGCGAAGATGCCACGGCACGCAGGATCGATGATGTGGCACAGGACCAGCCCGGCAAGCACCTCGGCGCAGGCCTGCGCCACCGCTCCGGCCAGGGCCGCGGGCGCGGTCGCCCCGGCCTGCCCGGCCGAGACCAGCAGAATCGGCATTCCGGCCAGGACGGCGGCCTCCAGCGCGTCGCAGCTTTCGGTGGCAAAGCGCATCGGCGGCACCACATGGCAGCAGACGGCGGTGCAGAACGGGCGTTCGCGGTGCCTGCCCTCGCCGCCCGCCACCGCATCCAGCATCGGCTGCACCGCGCGCACCGAGGCGCTGTCGGTATAGCTGACGGCGATGGACTTGGTCGTGCCCGACAGGCAGGCATAGGTGGTGTTCAGGTCGAGATCGAGGATGGTCCTGGCATCGCGCGCCACGATCGAGCGGTGATACCAGTGGATGTTGTCCAGCCGGTCGACCAGCCGGGCAATGTCGTAAAGGTCGGCGATCGTGCTTTCGCGGTAGCGGCCGGTCTCGAAATCCATGATCGTCGGCGCGGCCCCGCCGGTGCCGGTGTGAACCCGGCGGCCGCCGATCTCGATGTCATGCATCGGATCGATGCCGTGCAGGATGAAGCTGCGGCGGCTGCGGGCGATCACGTCCTCGACCAGCGCGCGCGGGAACCGCAGCCGCCCGTCGCTGTCCACCCGGCAGCCCGCCGCCACCGCCCGCGCCTCGAGGCTGGGGGTCAGTTGCGACAGGCCGAGATCTTCCAGAAGTCGCAAGACCAGGTCGTGGATCTGCAGGACCTCGGCATCGGTCAGGGGCTGGTAGCGGCCGCCAACCATGCCGGCCGGAACCGGCGTGGCCGGCAGCGCGGCCTCGGCACGATTGCGCCTTCCGGCGCGGCGCAACAGGATTTCGGACATGGAGGCGCCCCGCGGGTTGCTTTGGTGCCAGCTAGCACCGCATCCTTGCGCCTTTCAAACGATCATTCCGCATGTGTCGCATTCTCCTGCGTCATGCGAGGCCCGTCCCGAACGGCGGCTTCGACCTTTATCCAGTCCAGGAAAGCCGTGATGCCCGGCGACTGGACAGCATCGGCGGATGTGCAGAGGTAATAGCCATCGCGGGGTTCCAGGATACGGTCCACCGGGCGCACGAGCCTGCCCTCGGCCAGCAGCGGGTCGGTGACATAGCTCCATCCCAGCGCCACCCCGTGGCCCGCTTCTGCCGCCTGCAAGACCATCGGGTAAGAGTTGAAGCGCAGGCCGCGCCGCACCGGCTGCCCGTTGACCCCCTGCCTCAGCAACCAGGAGCGCCAGTCCACACCGCCGAAGGAAAGCTTGCCATATTCGAGGTGCAGCAGCGTCTGGTCCAGCAGGTCCTCGGGCCGGTGCAATGCCGGATGGTTGTGCAGATAGGCCGGGCTGCATACCGGATAGACCCGCTCCCCGAACAGAAGCCGCGCCTCCAGCCCCTCCCACTGGCCCGATCCGAACAGGATTGCCACATCGACGTCGCCTGTCCCCGGCAACACCGGCTGGTCGGTCGCCAGCACCCGCAGATCGACCTCCGGTTGGAGCGCACCGAAGAGCTGCAGCCGCGGCATGAGCCAGAACCAGGCAAAGGCGACCGAGGCACTCACGGTGATCTGTGGCGCCTTGGTCACCGCGCCAAGCGCCGCCAGGCATGCGCTGAGGTCATCCAACCCGCGGGTCACCGACTCGAACAGCCGCTGCCCTTCCGCGGTCAGGTCGATCGCCCGATGCAGGCGGCGAAACAGACGCAGTCCCAGCCTGTCCTCCAGCGACCTGATCTGCCGGCTGACCGCACTCTGCGTCAGACACAGCTCCCGCGCGGCCAGGGTAAAGCTGCGATGGCGCGCCACCGCCTCGAAGCTGTGCAGCAGGTCCAGGGGTGGCAGGTGGTACTTGCTCATGAATCCGCTGGTCCGAATGGCGCAGGGGCCAGTAGTTGGCGTTCTGACCGGATCAAGGAAATGCGCGTCCTTCCCAGTTCAGTGCCGCAGTTTCGATCTCCGCCAGTAATGAGCCGGGAAGTGCCGGTTGTCGATGTCCCGATTGTGGTCACGCATGGGGGCGTCGCCAGCCAAAGACGCAAGTGGCAGGCCCAGAGCCCAACCCCTCCTGCATACCCCCCTGACACAACGGGAAAATCCGGCCGGAGCCGGATGGGGAGAACGCTTTCGCGGGGGCAAGTGGCGGAGGGAACGCGACTGCAGTCGAACCTTCTCTGTAAAAAAATCAATGAATTCATTAGGGTGCGACATTGCGGTGCAGTGTTCGCTCACAGATCGAACCAGAACCGAAGCAAGGTCAGGCTTGATCACGCCTATCCGGTCGGCAGATGAACGGATGCTTCCAGTCCCCCGCCGGGCAAGTTGCGGAGCGTTACCGTCCCACCGTGCGCCTGAATGATCGTCCGGGCGATTGCCAGGCCCAGACCGACGCCCCCGGTATCGCGGCTTCGTGAGCCTTCGAGCCTCACATAAGGTTCAAAGACGGCCTCCAGTTGATCGTCGGGCAATCCCGCTCCCCTGTCTGAAATGGCGATGACGGCCAGCCCCGGTTCTTGCCGCAACTTCACCTTCGCCACGCCGCCATAACGGACCGCATTGTCGATCAGATTGCGAAGTGCGCGATTCAGCGATTGCGGGCGGATGGTGGCAGATAGTGGCTGTGACGGCGCAAGGGTGGCTCTGTTCTCTCCCACATCGCCCACCAGATCGCTCAGCAGGACTGCGAGATCGACCGTGGTGGCGGGTTCTGTCTTGGTGACACCACGCGCGAATTCCAGCGTTGCCTCGACCATGGCTTGCATTTCCTCGACCAGAGCCTTGAGCCGGATGCTGTCGTCAGTTTCGTCCAGCATCTCGATCCGCAGCCGCATCGCGGTCAGAGGCGAACGCAGGTCGTGGCTGAGGGCGGCGAGCATATGCGTGCGCTCGTTCACAAAGCGCGTCAGCCGGTCTTTCATACGGTTGAAGGCTTGGGTGGTGTCGCGCACCTCGGACGGCCCGGTCATCGGCAGCGGGTCCACATCCAGCCCGCGCCCCAGCCGGTCGGCCCCGACCGCAAGCACGCGCATCGGGCCGACGACGCG
>CAUJIU010000008.1 GCA_963205075.1 Pseudomonadota bacterium
GCGGCTACGACTGGTTCTGGCTCGCGGTTTCGCCCAGGCTTTCCGACACGGGGCCGGGGCGGCTCGGCATCGCCCTGAACGAAATGAACAGCGCCGCCGAGGGTCAGGGCGTCGCCGCGCCCCGGCTGCAGCTGATGCAGAGCATCGCCCAGACCTACGGGCGCGACATCCTGCGGGCGACCGTCGGCACCCAGGTCTCGCCGGCGCTGGTGCTGGCGGTGATCGCGGTCGAGAGTGCCGGGCAGTCCGACGCGGTCAGCCGCGCCGGCGCGCAGGGGCTGATGCAGCTGATGCCCGATACGGCGGCCCGCTTCGGCGTGGCCGACAGCCTGGTCGCCACCGACAATATCGGCGGCGGGGTTGCCTATCTGGACTGGCTGATGGAGCATTTCCGCCGCGACCCGATCCTGGTGCTGGCCGGCTACAATGCCGGCGAAGGCTCGATCCGCGACTATGACGGCGTGCCGCCCTTCGAGGAAACCCGCGCCTATGTGCCCAAGGTGCTGGCCGCCTGGAACGTGGCGCGGGCGCTGTGCATAACCCCGCCCGAACTGATGACGGACGGCTGCGTCTTTTCTGCTACCGGAGGCTGACTGAATGAGCGATGCCAAGCCGCTGGTCCTGGATGTGGACGGCACCTTTCTGCGCACCGACCTGCTTTACGAGACCTTCTGGGCCGGACTGGGCCGCGCGCCCCTGCGCACGCTTGCCACCGTTCTGGGCAAGCTCGGCAACCGCGCGGCGCTCAAGGCCGCACTGGCGCGGATGGTGCCGCTGCGGCTCGACCTGTTGCCGGTCAACCCGCAGGTGATGCAGATTGCCCGCGCCGCGCAGGAGGAAGGGCAGGAGGTGATCCTCGCCTCGGCGTCCGACACAAGGCTGGTGCAGGGGCTGGCCGATTATCACGGGTTTGACGGGTCGCTGGCCTCGGACGGGCAGATCAACCTCAAGGGCCCGCAGAAGGCCGCCGCCCTGACCGATGCCTTTGGCAAGGGTGGTTTCTACTACGCGGGTGACCACCGCTCCGACCTCGCCGTGTGGGAGCAGGGGGCGCATGCGATTGTCGTCGGGCGGGCCGGCGGCGCGGTGCGGCGGCTGCAGGCGCAGGGTATGGCCTCGACCGAGCTGGCAGGCGGCTGGCGCTTTCGCGACCTGATCCGGGCGATGCGTCCGCATCAATGGGTCAAGAACGTGCTGCTGATCCTGCCGATGATCGCGGCCCATGCCTTTGGTCTGGATACGCTGGGGCTGGTGGCGCTCGGCATGGTCGGGTTCTCGGCGGCGGCCTCGTCGATCTATATCGTCAACGATCTGCTGGATCTCGAGGCCGACCGCCTGCACGCCACCAAGAAGGCCCGGCCCTTTGCCAGCGGTGCGGTGCCCATCCGGGCCGGGATGCTGGCGGCATTGCTGCTGGGGCTGGGTGCCGTGGGCATCGGCATCCTGCTGGGGCCGGGCTATCTGGCGGTGCTTGTCGGCTACATGCTGCTGTCGCTGGCCTACTCGCTGCGGCTCAAGCGCCTGCGCTGGATCGACATCGCCACGCTGGCCTCGCTTTACACCCTGCGCGTCGTCGCCGGTGCGGCGGCGGGCGGGGTGGATGCCTCGGTCTTCATGCTGATCTTCGTGTTCCCGATCTTCGTGACGCTGGGCTGCGTCAAGCGGCTGACCGAATTGTCGCTGGCCAGCGGTGACGACCGGTTGCCCGGCCGCGGCTACGGGCGCGCTGACCGGGGCGACCTGCTGAACATGTCGGCGCTGGGCATGATCGGGGCGCTGGTGATCTTTCTGGCCTATTCCTTCAGCCCGCAGGCCGCCATTCTGTACCCGACGCGCTGGCTGCTCTGGGTGGCGCTGCTGCCGATCGCGGCCTGGCTCTGGCGGATGATCCGGCTGGGCTATCACGGCAAGCAGGATTACGACCCGATCGTCTTTGCCCTGACCGACAAGCGCGGCATCGGGCTCTTGCTGATCACGCTGTCGCTGATGTTCTACGCCGCCGGGCTGTGGACGGTCTGGCTGGCGGCACTCGGGCTCTAGAACCTGGTCTTCATGAAGATCGGCTCCGGGATCAGCCGGATCACCGTCATGATCAGCCGCCAGATCGGCGCGGTATAGAGGATGCGGCGCCGCTTTTGCAGCCCGCGCGCGATGTCGGCGGCTACCGCCTCGGGCGTGGTCATGAAGGGCAGCTTGCCCATGCCGTAGGTCATGGCGGTGTCGACCGGGCCGGGCTTGACCGTCATCACATGCACCCCGGACCGCGCCATGCGGTTGCGGTAACCCGACAGATAGGTCGAAAAGCCCGACTTGGCCGCGCCGTAGACGTAGTTCGACAGCCGCCCCCGGTCGCCCGAAACCGAGCTGACCCCCACGACGAAGCCGCCGCCCCGCGCCTCCAGCATCGGGGCGATGCGGTGCAGGAAGGTGGCGGGGCCGGCGAGGTTGTCGGTCACGGTGCCGGCGATCAGGCCGGGGTTGTCGTCCACGTCGGACTGGGCGGGCATGGAGCCGACAAAGACCGCCACGTTGATCAGCCCGGCCAGCGAGGCGGCCCGATCGAGGATCGGAGTGAAGGTCTCGGGCTTGCGGATGTCGATTGCCATCACCTCGGTGGCTGCGGCACCCCGGGCCAGCGCGTCGGCGGCGCTGGCCTGCATGTCGTCCATGTCGCGGCCGCACAGGATCAGCGACGCGCCTCTGGCGGCGCGGTCACGGGCAAAGGCGCGCGCCATGCCCGATGTCGCGCCCAGGATGATCCAGGTTTCGGTCATGGGGCCTCTCGCAGTTTCAGGCGGCGCACCAGATCGGTGAGCAGGGTGCGCTCAGGATCGGCCTCGGCCACCAGGGCCTGCCAGCGCGGCAATTCGGGATACATCGCCGGCACCAGTTCCGGCGGGCAGAGCGAATCCTTGGCAAAGTAGATGCGCCCTTCGGCGGCACGGGTCAGGTCATGCAGCGTGGCGATCAGCGCGGCGGCGGCGCGGCTGTTGGGGAAATCGACCGCCAGCGTGTAGCCCTCGGCGGGGAAGGAGATCAGCCCGGCGCGGCCTGCCCCCATGCGCTTGAGCACCGCCAGCGGCGAGGCGAGGCCGCTGGCGGCGATGCGCGCCAGCATCTCGCGCAGGGCGGCGATGTTGCGGTCGGGGATCACGCATTGGAACTGGTGGAAGCCGCGCCGGCCATAAAGCCGGTTCCAGTCGCCGATACGGTCGAGCGGAAAGAAGAAATCGCTGACCGGGCGGATGATGCTGCGCCCCTCGGCGGGCACGCGGCCGAAATAGGCCCGGTTGAACAGGCGCACCACCGGCGGGCTGAGCGCGAAGGCCGGGGCATCGAAGGGCACCTTGCGGCCTGCGGGCCTGGCGCGAACCTCGCTTGCGACCAGTTTCGCCACCTCGACGATGCCGCGCCCCAGATCGGCGCCGCTTGCCGTGGCATCGAGCCAGCCGACGCAGTAATCGGCCTTGGGGTCGTCCAGCAGGCTCAGATGCTCGTCCAGACCATCGGCGCGGTTCTCGGTGACGCGGGCGGCGTTGCCGGGGCATTTCGCCAGTTGCAGCCGCGCGCGCAGCACGATGCCGGTCTGGCCCAGCCCGCCGAGGGTTGCGGCAAAGAGGTCGTCCGCAGGGGTGATCTGGCGCTGTTCGCCGGAGGCCAGAAGCAGGGTCAGTCCGGCCAGATGCTGGCCGAAGCTGCCGTCGCGGTGATGGTTCTTGCCGTGCACGTCCAGCGCGATGGCGCCGCCGAGGGTGGCGTGCCCGGTTCCGGGCAACACCTTCGGCATCCAGCCATGACGCGAAAATGCCGCCAGCAGATCGCCCAGCCGCGCGCCTGCCTCGACCTCGGCCAGTCCGGTCCTGGGATCGAAGCCCGAAATGCGGTCGAGCCGGGTCATGTCGGTGGCCATGCCTTGCCCGCGCAGGGCGGCATCGCCGTAGGACCGGCGCGCACCGATGGCGGGGCCGGTGAGCGGCGCGCAGGTGATGTCGGCCAGCCGGTCTGGCCGGGAAACATCCATGCTGGCGCGCAGGGCGCGGCCCCAGCCGGACAAGTCAGCGGGCTTGCGGCGCGGCGTCATGTCCGTGCCCGCGCCGCGCGCCGCTCTGCCAGCGGCATCACCGCCAGCCCGAGCCCGATGGCGAACCACAAGGTGGTGACGCGGATGATCGCGGTGGCCGGGATGGCGATTTCCAGCGGCACGCCCTCAAGGCTCAGGAGCGCCAGCATCGCCGCCTCGGCACCGCCGATGCCGCCCGGAGCGCCGGTCAGCCCGCCCGCGATCATCGCGAAGACAAAGATCGAGACCGCCCGCCAGAGCGCGATTTCGGCGCCGAGCCATGTCAGCAGCAGGTGAAAGGCCCAGGCCTCGGCCATCCAGCCAATCACGCCCAATGCCAGCCCGCCCAGAACCAGCCCCGGCCTGCGAAAGCGCGCCAGCGACCGCGCGGCGCGGCGCAACCGGGCGAAAATGCGCGCAAAGCGCCGGGTCAGCCGGTAGCCGAGCCCGGCCGCCAGATGCAGCAAACGCGGATGCACCGCGACATAGGCGGCCAGCAGGGCCAGCAGCACGACCGGCAGCGCCAGCGCCGATCCGGTCCAGCCGAAGGCCAGCCCGAGGCCAAGGATGACAGCAGTTGCGGCTAGATCCTGCGCGCGGTCCATCAGCGCCAGCGGGGCGGTGCGCTCTGCCGGCCAGCCGGTCTCTCGCCCGATCCAGCGCATCCGCACCAATTCACCCAGCCGCCCCGGCGTGACGCTGAAGGCAAATCCGCCAAGGAAATGCACAAGGCTTTGTCCGGGCGTGACTTTCAGCCCCAAAGCGCGGGCAAAGCCGTGCCAGCGCAAGGCGCGCAGCCCGTAATTGGCCAGCGAAAGCGCCAGCAGCGCGGCGATCTGCGCCGGCCCAAGCCGGGAGATCTGCGCCCGCAACTCGGCCCAGCCGGTCGCCTGCGCCAGGCCGAACAGCCCGAGCGCCACCAGTGCCACCAGACCAAAGATCAGCGCACGCTCCAACCCACGGCGCTGTCGGTCAGCGCCGTGCAGGGCGGGTCCGGTAAGGGCAGAATCGTGCGACGTCATTACCGTGACCGTTAGCAACGGATTGGGGCAACATTATGATGTTGTCGCCAATTCGGAAACAATCGCACCAATCGGTCGGGCGTCAAGGTGTCAGACGATGGTGGCCTCGGTGGCGGCGATCATCTGCTCGCGCGTCACACCCGGAGCCAGTTCGACGATCTGCAAGCCCTTGTGCGCCACGTCGAGCACGCCCAGATTGGTGATGATCCGGTCGACCACCGCCTTGCCGGTCAGCGGCAGCGTGCATTCCCTGAGCACCTTGGACTCGCCGTGCTTGCTGGTGTGGTCCATGACCACGACCACGCGCCCGACGCCCGCCACCAGGTCCATCGCCCCGCCCATGCCCTTGACCAGCTTGCCGGGGATCATCCAGTTGGCCAGATCGCCCTGTTCGGACACTTCCATCGCACCCAGAATGGCCATGGCGATCTTGCCGCCCCGGATCATCCCGAAGGATTGCGAGCTGTCGAAATAGGCGGTCTGCGGCAGTTCGGTGATGGTCTGCTTGCCGGCATTGATAAGGTCCGCATCCTCCTCGCCCTCATAAGGGAAGGGGCCCATGCCGAGCATGCCGTTCTCGGATTGCAGGGTCACGTTGATGCCCTTGGGGATGTAGTTGGACACCAGCGTCGGGATGCCGATCCCGAGGTTGACATACCAGCCGTCCTGAAGCTCCTGCGCCGCGCGGGCGGCCATCTGGTCACGGTCCCACATCTCAGACAGCCTCCTTCTTGCGCGTCGTGCGCTGTTCGATGCGCTTTTCATGGGTGCCCTGCACGATCCGGTGCACATAGATGCCGGGCAGGTGGATGGAGTCGGGATCGAGACTGCCGGTCGGGACGATCTCTTCGACCTCGGCCACGCAGACCTTGCCGCACATCGCCGCCGGCGGGTTGAAGTTGCGGGCGGTCTTGCGGAACACCAGGTTGCCGGTCTCGTCGGCCTTCCACGCCTTGACGATCGACAGGTCAGCAAAGATGCCACGCTCGAGGATATAGGTCTGGCCGTCGAATTCCTTGTGTTCCTTGCCCTCGGCAATCACCGTTCCGACACCGGTCCGGGTGTAGAAACCCGGAATGCCGCAGCCGCCGGCGCGCATCCGCTCGGCCAGCGTGCCTTGCGGGTTGAACTCCAGCTCCAGCTCGCCCGACAGATACTGGCGCATGAACTCGGCGTTTTCGCCGACATAGGAGCTCATCATCTTTCGCACCTGCCGGGTCTTGAGCAGGATGCCGATGCCGAAATCGTCGACGCCCGCATTGTTGGAGGCGAAGGTCAGATCCTTGACGCCGCTGTCGCGGATGGCTGACAGCAGCAATTCGGGGATGCCGCACAATCCGAAACCGCCGGCGGCGATGAGGATGCCATCGCGCAACAACCCGTCCAGGGCGGCGGTCGCGCTGCTGTAAACTTTCTTCATCGGGGTCTCCATCCTGCCACCCTGCGGTTCTGGCAAGCGGACAGGAGAGTGTCAATCGCCGCGTCCCGGCGTTTGGCGCGGCGGGGGCTGCGAAGTCGTGCCGCAACTTGATCGGGTGCCGGGAATGGGGCCATAAAGGCCGGAAGTTTCACCAAAGGGGATCGGCCGCGGTGGCGACAATCATCCTGTTCCACTCCGTCCTTGGGCTGCGCCAGGTCGAGCAATCCCTGGCGGGGGACTGGCGCGGTGACGGCCATCAGGTCATCTTGCCCGATCTGTACGATGGCAAGACCGCCGAGACCTATGACGGCGGCTTCGCGATTCTGCGCGCGATCGGCGTCGACGCCCTGAGCGACAGGGCGCGGGCGGCGGCGAAGGCTGTTGCCGGGCCGGTGGTGCTGGCCGGCATTTCGCTGGGCGGCGCCATGGCGGCCCGGGTCTGGGCGGAACGGGAAGATGTCAGCGGGGTGCTGTTTCTGGCGGGGCCGGGCGAATGGCCCGCCAGCACCGGCGCGGTTCCGGTGCAGATGCACGCGACCCGGCCCGATCCCTTTGACGAGGAATCGGTGTTCGAGGATTGGGAGGCCGCCAACCCCGGCGCCCGGCTGGCAATGTTCCGCTATGACGGGGCGGGGCACCTGTTCATGGACCCCGCCTTGCCGGACTACTCGGCTTTGGCCGACCAGGCCTGCCGGGCGCGGTGCAGGGACTTCCTCGCCGCGCTCTGATCCGCGCCGGACGCCCGGCCGATTACTCGGGTTTCTTGGCCGTCTTCTTGGCCGCGGGCTTCTTTGCGGCGGGCTTCTTTGCGGCGGGCTTTTTTGCAGCCGGCTTCCTGGCCGCAGCCTTGCGGGCCGGTTTCTTGCCGCCCTTGGCAAGCTTGTCGGCAATCAGGACCAGCGCCTGCTCCGGGGTCACGCTTTCCGGCGCGACCTCCTTGGGGATGGTCGCGAACACCTTGTTCCATTTGACGTAGGGCCCGTAGCGCCCCGCCATCACCGACATCGCGCCGCCTTCGGGATGCTCGCCCAGTTCCCTGAGCGGCGCCACCGCCGCGCCGCGCCCGCCACGGCTGGCGGCCTTCTGGGCCAGAACCTCGACCGCGCGGTTCATGCCGATGGTAAAGACCTCGTCCACCTC
Source organism: Pseudomonadota bacterium (assembly GCA_963205075.1). Taxonomy (GTDB): domain Bacteria; phylum Pseudomonadota; class Alphaproteobacteria; order Rhodobacterales; family Rhodobacteraceae; genus KLAP22. The sequence goes on from CAUJIU010000008.1 coordinate 7,643, forward strand.
CTTGAGATTGGCGTAGACCGGGCCGTGCTTGACGTAAGGCCCGTAGCGGCCGATCGCGGCCTCGATCATCACCCCGTCCTCGGGATGCGGGCCGATCTGGCGGGGCAGGTTCAGCAGCGTCAGGGCGCGTTCCAGGTCCATGCTCTCGGGCGACCAGTCCTTGGGCAGGCTGGCGCGCTGCGGCTTGGGGTTTTCCTCGGTCACTTCGCCGCGCTGGACATAGGTGCCGAAGCGGCCGCTGCGCAGGCTGATCGGGTCGCCGTCGTCGTATCCCAGCAACCGGCCATCGGGGCCGACCCCGGCCTCCTGCATGCCGGGCGGGCCGAAGGGGCGGGTAAAGCGGCATTCAGGGTAGTTCGAGCAGCCGATGAAGGCGCCGCCCGAACGCGCGGTGCGCATCGACAAGCGGCCCTTGCCGCAATTGGGGCACAGGCGCGGGTCGGTGCCATCGGCATTGGCCGGAAACAGATGCGGTTCCAGCACCTCGTTGATCTTGTCGAGCACCTCGCCGATGCGCAGGTCGGCGGTCTCGGCCAGAGCGGCCGAGAAATCGCGCCAGAACCGGCCCAGAACGTCAAGGTAATCGGCCTCGCCGGCGCTGACCTCGTCGAGCTGGTTTTCCATCTCGGCGGTGAAATCGTATTCGACGTAGCGGCGGAAATAGTTGGACAGGAACACCGTCACCAGACGGCCCTTGTCCTGCGGGATCAGCCGGCCCTTGTCCTTGGTGACATAGTCGCGGTCCTGGATCGTGGTGACGATCGAGGCATAGGTCGAGGGCCGCCCGATGCCCAGTTCTTCCATGCGCTTGACCAGCGTCGCCTCGGTGTAGCGCGGCGGCGGCTGGGTAAAGTGCTGTTCCGGCGTGATCGCCTGCTTGGCGGTCGCCTCCCCCACGGCCAGTTGCGGCAGGCGCTTGTCATCGTCATCAACCGCCGAATCGTCGCGGCCTTCTTCGTAGACGGCGATGAAGCCCTCGAACAGCATCACCTGTCCGGTGGCGCGCAGCACCACCTGCTGGTCGCGGCTGCCGATATCGACGGTGGTGCGCTCCATGCTGGCGGCGGCCATCTGGCTGGCGATGGTGCGCTTGTAGATCAGGTCATAAAGCCTGCGCTGGTCGGCATCGGTGATGCGCAGATCCTCGGCCGACTTGAACAGGTCGGTAGGTCGGATGCATTCATGGGCCTCCTGCGCGTTCTTGGCCTTGTTCTTGTACATGCGCGGGCTGGCGGGCAGGTATTTCTCGCCGAATTTCTCGCGGATGGCATCGCGCGCGGCCATCACCGCCTCGGGTGACATGTCGATGCCGTCGGTGCGCATATAGGTGATCAGGCCGGCCTCGTAGAGCCGCTGCGCCGCGCTCATCGTGGCCTTGGCCCCCATCGAGAACTTGCGGCTCGCCTCCTGCTGCAGGGTCGAGGTCATGAAGGGCGGGGCGGGGTTGCGGGTGGCGGGCTTGGCCTCGACCGACTGCACCGTCAGATCGCGGCTGGTCACGGCCTGCACCGCCATTTCGGCCTGGGTGGCATTGGCCAGGTCGAACTTGTCGAGTTTCTTGCCGGCCAGCACCGTCAGCCGCGCATCGAATTCCTGACCGCGCACAGAGCGCAGCCGGGCGCCGACGGTCCAGTATTCCTGGGCGCCGAAGGCCTCGATCTCCATCTCGCGCTCGACGATCAGGCGCAGGCAGACCGATTGCACGCGGCCCGCCGACTTGGCGCCGGGCAGCTTGCGCCACAGGACCGGCGACAGGTTGAAGCCCACGAGGTAATCAAGCGCGCGGCGCGCCAGATAGGCCTGGACCAGCGGCGCATCGACCTGGCGGGGATGGGCCATGGCCTCGAGCACGGCGGCCTTGGTGATGGCGTTGAAGGTGACGCGGGAAACGGCGGTGTCTTTCCTGATCGCCTTGCGGGCGGTCAGCGTCTCTTGCAGGTGCCAGCTGATCGCCTCGCCCTCGCGGTCGGGGTCGGTGGCGAGGATCAGCTCGGGGTCGTCCTTCAGGGCGTCGGCAATCGCCTTGACGTGCTTGCGGCTGTCGGCGCTGACCTCCCAGAGCATCTCGAATCCGGCGTCCGGCAGCACCGAGCCATCCTTGGACGGCAGGTCGCGAACATGGCCATAGGAGGCGAGAACCGTGTAGTCGCTGCCAAGATATTTGTTGATTGTCTTGGCCTTAGCAGGAGATTCAACGACGACTACTGGCATGGATCACCTGACTTCAAGGACAGAACGGATTGGGCGCGGAACATGTGGCGGCACGGGCGGCAATGTCAATGGCGGTGAAAAATTCCGGTTTCAGCGCCACATGGCGCGCAGGAACAGCGCCAGCACCACCATGATTTCCAGCCGCCCGACGATCATCGCCGCGGCCAGAACCAGCAGCGAGGCATCGGGCAGGCTCTGGAATGTCCCCGATGGCCCGATGATGCTGCCCAGTCCCGGCCCGACATTGGCAAGCGCGGTCAGCGAGCCGGAAAGGGCGGTCACGAAGTCGTTTCCCTGCGCCGCCAGAACCAGCGTGCACAGCGCCAGGACGCCGGCGAAACCGGCGCTCATCACCAGTGCGGCATTGAAGATGGCCGGGTTGATCCGCTCCTGGCCATAGCGCAACGGAAACACGCCATGGGGCTGGATCAGTTGCTGCAAGCTGACCTTGACCATGTTGGTCAGCACGATCAGGCGATAGATCTTGAGCCCGCCCGCCGTCGATCCGGCGCAGCCACCAAAGAAGGTGAGTATGAAGAACATCGGGCCGGCAAGACTGCCCCAGGTGGTGTAGTCTCCGGCCGCGAATCCGGTCGTGGTGATGACCGAGATCACGTCGAACACGTCTTCGGCGACCGACCGGGCGGTCAGCGGCGCGACCGAGGCGCGCGCGAACATCAAAAGCGTGACCGTCCCGGCGATGATCGAGAAGAACCACTGGATCTGCGGATCCGCCTTGAGGTTCTTGCGCGACATGAAAAGCGCGACGAACAGGGTAAACGGCAGCCCCGCAAGAGCCATGAACACCGAGCCGGCCCAGAGCAGCCCATCGGTCTTGAAAAACCCCATCGAGGCATCGTGGGTCGAAAAGCCTCCGGTCGACAGGGTGGTCATGGCGTGGTTGATGGCGTCAAATCCGGTCATGCCGCCGATGCGATAGGCCAGCGCGCAGGCCACGGTCAGCCCGACATAGATGACCACAATGGCACGGATGATCTCGGCGGCGCGCGGCAGCACCTTTTCGGAGCGATCCGAGCTTTCGAGCCGGAACAGTTGCAGGCCGCCGACATTGAGGAAGGGCAGCACGATCAGCCCCAGCGACAGGATCCCGGTGCCGCCGAACCATTGCAGCAGCGACCGCCAGACCAGGGTGCCGCGGTCCATGTCGTCAAGGCCGGTCAGGACCGTGGACCCGGTGGTGGTGAAGCCCGAAGCGGTCTCGAACACCGCCTCGGCGATCGAGAGTTGCGCCGGGCCGATCACCAGCGGCGCGATCAGCGAGACGGTGAGCACCCACCAGAGCATGTTGACCAGGATGATGCCGAATCGCGGCGTGAAGGTGGTGGTCGAGCCGCGCGTGACGGTGGCGACCAGCAGCCAGATCAGCCCGGTCAGCAGCGCCGAGATCAGGAACTCGCGCCAGTACGGGCTGCCGTAGCTCAGGTTGACGGCGGCAGGCACCAGCATCGCCGTGGCCAGTATCAGGCCAACGACGCTGGTCGCGTGAACAGCCGTGCGAAAGTCCTGTCCCATCGCGGCATCGTTAGGGCCAGTGCGTGGCGCTCGACAAGAGGGATTTGTGTCCCGCTGCCGCGCCGTGGCAATTCTGCCGGAAAGCCGCGGCCCCGTGGCCGGGCATCACGGACGCGCCGGTGCCGCGCCGGGCCGGCAGTCCGTTCCGGGCGGCCCGGCCAGGGCGACCCCGCGGGCGGCGTAGCCTCAGTTGCAGCGCATCAGCATGCCGCCGGGCTGGCGGGCGATCATCCCCTCCAGCTCCAGGTCCACCAGCGCCGGGGCCACGGCGCTGACCGGCTCGGCCAGGTCGCGGATCAACTGGTCCTCGGCAACCGGCGAGGGGCCCAGACGGTCGAGAATCATCGAGTGCAGGGCGGCGATCTCGCGCAGCGGGCGCGGGGCCGGTGCGGGCGGCAGCACCGGCGCGGTTACGGCCGGGGCCGTGTCGGGCAGGGCGGCGAGCACATCCTCGGCGCCGCGGATCAGCAGGGCGCCGTCGCGCAGCAGGTGGTTGCAGCCGCCGGCGCGCGCGTCGAAGGGGTGGCCGGGCACGGCCATCACGTCGCGCCCCAGTGCCAGGGCGGCATCGGCGGTGATCAGGCTGCCGGACTTGGCCGCCGCCTCGATCACGATCACCGCCTGCGCCAGCCCGGCGATGATCCGGTTGCGCACCGGAAAGTGGCGCGCCTGCGGCTCCAGCCCCATGGGCTGCTCGCTCAGGCGCAGGCCGCTCTTGGCGATATCATGGGCGAGCGCGGCATTCTCGGACGGATAGATCACGTCGACGCCGCCCGCCTGCACGGCGATCGTGCCGCCGGTCAGGGCGGCCAGATGGGCGGCGGCGTCGATGCCGCGCGCCAGCCCGGAAACCACGACCAGCCCGGCATCGGCCAGATCGGCAGCCAGCTTGCGGGCCATGCGAAGGCCAAGAGACGAGGCGTTTCTGGCGCCGACCAGCGCGATCTTGGGCCGCGCCAGCAGGGCGGCATCGCCCAGACACCACAGCATCGGCGGCGCCTCGGGCACATGGGACAGCAGGGCCGGATAGGCGGCCTCGCCCCGGAAGATCAGCCGCGCGCCCGCCTTGCGGCCCGCGCGCAGTTCCGCCACCGCGACCCCCTCGGGGCAGGCGGCGTAGCCGTCCACGCCGGCGGCCCGGGCAATCTCGGGCAGCGCCGCCAGCGCGGCGCGCGCCGTGCCGTGATCGCGGATCAGGCGGTTATAGGTGGCAATCCCGACGCGGCGCGAGCGTAGCAGGCGGAGGTGATCCAACCGGTCATCTTCCGTGGTGGGTGGGAGTTGGGGGTGAGTGGAAGAATGGGCTTGCCCGGTCATCCTGTCCTCCGCCTGCTACAGAATCAGGATTAGAACCTTTCGGTTAACGAGTGATGAATGCCCGCCACTCCGCCTCCGCTCAGCCGCGCGCGCCGCCCACCGTCAGCCCGCCGATCAGCAGCGAGGGCTGGCCCACCCCCACCGGCACCCACTGGCCGGCCTTGCCGCAATTGCCGATGCCGGGGTCGAGCGCCAGATCGTTGCCGATGCCGCGGATCTTGCGCAGGGCGGTCGCCCCGTCGCCGATCAGCGTGGCGCCCTTGACCGGCGCGCCGATCCTGCCGCCCTGCACGCGATAGGCCTCGGTGCAGGAAAAGACGAACTTGCCGTTGGTGATATCCACCTGCCCGCCGCCGAAACCCACCGCCAGCACCCCGTCGCCCATCTCGGCGACCAGCGCGTCGGGCTCGGCCTGGCCTGCCAGCATGAAGGTATTGGTCATGCGCGGCATCGGCGCATGGGCATAGCTCTGGCGCCGGCCGTTGCCGGTGGCGGCCACCCCCATCAGGCGGGCATTCTGCCGGTCCTGCATGTAGCCCACCAGCCGGCCATCCTCGATCAGCACGTTGCGCTGGCCGGGCGTGCCCTCGTCATCCACGGTGATCGACCCGCGCCGGTCGGGCAGGGTGCCATCGTCGAGCACGGTCACGCCGGGCGCGGCCACCATCTGCCCCATCAGCCCGGAAAACGCGCTGCTGCCCTTGCGGTTGAAGTCGCCCTCAAGCCCGTGGCCGACGGCTTCGTGCAGCAGGATGCCGGGCCAGCCCGGCCCCAGCACCACGTCCATCACCCCGGCCGGGGCATCCTCGGCCTCGAGGTTGACCAGGGCGATTCGCAGCGCCTCGCGCGCCGCTTGCTGCCAGTGGCCGGGCTGGATCAGGCCGATCAGCCCGGCACGCCCGCCGCCGCCCGCCGTTCCGCTTTCACGCCGCCCGCCCTGATCGACGATCACGCTGACATTGATCCGCGACATCGGGCGGATGTCGCTGACATGGGTGCCCTCGGGCCGCAGGATCACCACTTCCTGATGGGCGGCGGCCAGCGTGGCCGAGACCTGCACCACCCGGCTGTCGAGCGCGCGGGCAAAGGCGTCGATCTCGCGCAAGAGGTCGACCTTGGCCGAGAACGTGGCCTGCAGCATCGGGTCCTGATCGGTGTAATGGCGGGCATTGGTCGGGCGCGGGGCCTCGGCCATGGTGCCGCCGCCCGAGCCCACGGCCAGCCGCGCCGTGGCCACCGCGCGGCGCAGCGCCTGTTCGTCCATGGTGGTCGAATGGGCGTAGCCGGCGGTCTCGCCGCGCACCGCGCGCAGGCCGAAGCCCTCGGAGGCGTCGAAGCTCGCGGTCTTGAGATGGCCGTCATCGAAAGACAGCACCTCCGAGCGCCGCTGCTCGAGGAACAGCTCGCCATCGTCGGCGCCCTCGGTTGCCTGCCGCAGCAGCATCAGCGCCGTATCGAGGTCAAATGCCGTCTCAAAGGGGCGAAATGGTGCGACTGTCATGGGACTTCCTTGTCATTGGGGCCGCCCGGATATGGTCCGGACCGGGCCGCGGCTCAAAAAACGCCGCATTTGCGCCGCCGCCACGCTTGCTCTTAGAGCCAGAATATGGTCTTGGAAACGCCGGATACAACGGGATCCTCGCTGGGGACAGGGGCGGATTGCCGGCATCGGCGCCAGTGGCGTCACTCAGACAGGGTAGGATATGCGACTGACAAACTTCGTCACCAAATTCGCCGCCGTCTCGGGCGCAGCCTTGGCCGCCACTGCGGGCGTCGCCCAGGAGCTCGAGATCGTCGGGGCGCCGGTCGACGGCAAGATGGGCTTCCAGCCCGCCGCGACCGAATTGGCGCGCGATCTGCAATGGCTCGACGGAATGGTGCTGGGCATCATTTCGGTCATCACTGCCCTTGTCGTTCTGCTGCTGGCCTTCGTGATCGTGCGCTACAACCGGCGCATCCATCCCAAGCCCGCGACCTTCACCCACAATTCGCCGCTGGAAGTGGCCTGGACGCTGGTTCCGATCGTGATCCTGGTGTTCATCGGCGCCTTCTCGCTGCCGGTGCTGTTCAAGCAGCAGGAGATTCCGCAGGGCGACATCGTCATCAAGGTGACGGGCCACCAGTGGTACTGGAGCTACGAATATGTCGATGACGCGGTGGCGTTCGATTCGTTCATGATCGGATCGGGCGAGGGCAACCTCAACCCGACCATCAGCGCCGAACTGGCCGAGGCCGGCTATACCGATGCCGAGTTCAAGCTGGCAACCGACACCGCCGTGGTGGTTCCGGTGGGCGCGGTGGTCGTCATGCAGGTGACGGGCGCCGACGTGATCCATTCCTGGGCGATGCCGGCCTTCGGGGTCAAGCAGGACGGGGTTCCGGGCCGCCTGGCGCAGCTTTGGTTCGCCGCCGAGCGCGAGGGCATCTACTTTGGCCAGTGTTCAGAGCTTTGCGGCAAGGACCACGCCTTCATGCCGATCACGGTCAAGGTGGTCTCGCCCGAGGCCTATGCCGAATGGCTGGCAACCGCCAAGGTCGAGTTTCCCGCCTGACCGGGCAACTGCCGCGACTTTTGCAGCGGCTCCGCGCGTCGGGGCCGCGTTTTCATCCTGAAAGGGGCAGCCGTTCCGCTGCCCACGCTAGGGGCCGATGACCAATCTGAGCGCAGACCGATCCGTGGGTGAGGCCGATCTGG
>CAUJIU010000009.1 GCA_963205075.1 Pseudomonadota bacterium
GTGCCAGAGGTTGCCAAACCGACTGACGACGGATCGAGCAAGGAAATTGAGACCACCGAGGAAGAATTACAGGCATTCTATATTGTGAGGGCAATTACCGCAAAGGTCCTCCCACTGGAGAGGATAACCATTCGGGACTCAAAGACCTATTGCAGCGTATTTGTTGACGATAACAACAGAAAGCCGATTTGTCGATTCTACTTCAACGCTAAATCGTTCCGCGCGATCGGCATATTCGATTCCGGAAAGGTTGAGACTCGACATACTATATCAAGACTGAACGATATCTACGATCATTCGGCGGCGATTCTTGAATGTGTTTCGGTTTATCAAACCAGTTGAATAGCCACCTGCGCTAGCCTTCGCTCACCCCGCCTTGGTCTGGAACCGGCGCACCGTGCGCAGGACCATGCGGCGGGGGGCGAAGGGGGCGAGCCAGTTGAGGGCAAAGCGCATCATCGGGTCGTTGATGGCGCGCAGTTTGCCTTTCAACATCGCCGCATAGCCGAAGGCCGCGACGCTTTGGGCGGTGATCCTGGTCCGGCCCAGCTGCGTGCCGCCCAGTGCGGCCACATCCATGAATTCGGTCGCCACCGGGCCGGGCTCCAGCGCCGTCACGGTCACGCCCTTGCCGCGCAGCTCCTCGTCCAGCGCCTGGCTGAAGGACGAGACATAGGCCTTGGTGGCGTAGTAGGTGGCCATCATCGGGCCGGGCAGATAGGACGCTGTGGAGGACACGTTGAGGATCCTGCCGCGGCCGCGCCCTGCCATCTGGCGGGCGAAATGGTGGCTCAGGATCACCAGCGCCCGCACGTTGAGGTCGATCATCGCCAGATCATCGGCCAGATCGCGGGCAATGAACTCGCCATGCCCGCCGAAGCCGGCATTGTTGATCAGGACCTCGACCGGGCTGCCCAGCCCGTCGACCGCGGCGATCAGCGCCTCGGCCCCGCCCGCCGCGCCCAGATCGAGCGCGACCACGTGGACCGTGACCCCATGCGCGGCCTCCAGCTCGGCCTTCAGCGCCACCAGCGCGCTTTCGCGCCGGGCGGTGATGACCAGATCGCCGCCACGGGCCGCGTGGATGCGCGCCAGCTCAAGCCCGATGCCCGAGGAGGCGCCGGTAATCAGCGCAAGATTGGTCATGTGGGTCTCCGGTTGGCCGCAATCGCCGGATGGCAATCGAGGGGGCGTTGAGGGGCAGGCGTCGGGCGGCCTCGGACCTAGCGGAACCGCATCCGCGCCATCACGTCATCCTTGCGCACCACCTGATGCCAGATGGCGGCGGCGAAATGCAGCACAATCAGCGCGATCAGCAGGCCCGACAGCATCTCATGCACGGATTTCAACTGAAACTGCTCGAAGCTGGCCGGCAGCGCCCCCTCGCCGCCGAACACGATCGCCGGCAGGCCGACCGATTGCGACAGGGCGATGCCGGTCAGGCTCATCCCGAAGATCAGCAGATAGAGCCCGGCATGCGCGGCCCGGGCCGCGAAATCCAGCAGCGGCTGGCCGGCATTGGCAGGCGCCGGATCGGGCCCGCGCCAGCGCGCCGCAACCCGCCAGATCATCAGCAGCAGCACCAGGATGCCGCTCAGCATGTGGCCGCCCAGCAAGGTCAGCTTGAACGGCTCGGCATTGGCCATCGGCGCCAGCCACAGCTTGCCGACCACCAGCGACACGATGACCAGGAGCGCCACCAGCCAATGCAGAAAAACCACCACGCCGCGATATCTGGTCATGCTCGCTCCTGTTGAAATCACGCCATAAGGGACTAGCGGCGCCGGTCGCGCCGGCTGCTCATCGGCTGGAATGCCACGCCGACATGGGCCTCGCAATAGGGTTTGCCCGGCTGCGCTGCCAGGCCGCAGAACCAAAAGTTGTCGGTCGCGGGGTCGCCCACCGGCCATTTGCAGGTCTTTTCGGTCAATTCCATCAGCGACAGCCTGCGGGCCGATTTCTCGACCTCGTTGACCTTGGCCAGCGCCTCGGGGCTGACCTCGTTGGCCGAAGGCTGCGGCGGCAGCGGCTGGCCCGCCGGGATGATGGCGCGGCGCGCCGCGCTCATCGGGATCTCGCCCAGATCGTCGTCATCGGTGGCCGGTTTCGCTTCCGCAGCGCTCGGCTGGGCCTTGTCCTCGGGCTTGGCGCGGGGCGCGGCGGCGGCGGGCTTGGGCGCCGGGGCCTCGGCTTTGGCGGGCGCCGCCGGAGCCGCCGGGGCAGGGCCGCCGGCGCGGTTCGACAGGCCCAGGCGATGCACCTTGCCGATGACCGCATTGCGCGTCACGCCGCCCAGTTCCTTGGCGATCTGGCTGGCCGACTGGCCCTCGCCCCACATTTTCTTCAGAAGCTCGACGCGCTCGTCGGTCCAGGACATCTCGAAACCTTTCGGGTGGTGCGGGGCTCGCCGCGCTACACGCCGGCCTTGCAATTCGACTAGCCCCCTATTCTAAGCAGCCCCGCGCCGGATACAAGCGCTGGCGGCAGGAAATGCGGAGAACCGACGGATGGAAACCAGAGAGATGGGCGTGCGCCAGTTCGGGCGCGTCAACTGGCTCGGCGCCTGGACCCTGACCGAGCGCGAGGTCCGCCGCTTTCTCAACGTCTGGAGCCAGACCGTCATGGCGCCGCTGATCAATGCCGGGCTGTTCCTGCTGATCTTCTCGGTCGCCATCGGTCCGGGCCGGGGCGAGGTGATGGGCGTATCGATGGTGCAGTTCCTCGTTCCCGGCATCCTGACCATGACCGTCATCCAGAACGCCTTCGCCAACACCGCGTCGTCGCTGGCCTCCGCCAAGGTGCAGGGCAACATCGTCGACACGCTGATGCCGCCGCTTTCGGCCTCCGAACTGGTTGCCGGCTACATCGCCGGGGCGGTCGTGCGCGGGCTGATCGTCGGAAGCGTCATCGCACTGGGCAGCTGGCTGGCGCTCGGCGCCGGGCTCGCCCAGCCCCTGTGGGCCCTGACATTCGTCGTGCTTGGCTCGGTGATGATGGGCGGGCTCGGGCTATTGGCCGGGATCATCGCCCAGAAGTTCGACCAGCTTTCGGCGATCACCAACTTCATCGTCACGCCGCTGTCGTTCCTGTCGGGGACCTTCTATTCGATCGCGGCGCTGCCGCCGGTGCTGCAGGGCTTCTCGCGGGCCAACCCGTTCTTCTACATCATCGACGGGGTGCGCCACGGCATGATCGGCCGCTCCGATGCCTCGCCCGTCACCGGCCTGCTGGTGGTGACCCTGGCGACCCTGGCGGTGCTGGCACTGGCACGCCACTGGTTTGCCACCGGATACCGCCTCAAGCCCTGATTGCCCCTTTCGGCCCGCGCGCGGCCGGGCTATGCAGGCGCCATGCCAATCCGCGCGCTGCCTTTCCCGCTCCGACGCCGACGCTGACGCACCCGCCGTCCGCGCGCGGCCATTGCATTCCATTGCCGTTGACAGTGCCCTGACCCTGCGGCACCAACAGGTCTCGATCCAGAGGGGACCCCCATGATCACCACCATCCTGCCGACCTACAATCGCGCTCCCCTGAGCTTCGTCAGGGGCGAGGGCTCCTGGCTGATCGAAGCCGATGGCCGCCGCTTTCTCGACCTCGCCGCCGGCATCGCGGTCAACTCGCTGGGCCACGCCAACCCGGCGCTGGTCAAGACCCTGACCGAGCAGGCGCAGGCGCTCTGGCATGTCTCCAACCTCTACCAGATCCCGGCCCAGCAGCGGCTGGCCGACCTGCTCGTGGCCCATACCTTCGCCGACACGGTGTTTTTCACCAATTCCGGCACCGAGGCCTGTGAACTCGCCGTCAAGATGGCCCGCAAGTATCGCTTCGACAGGGGCGAGACCGACCGCACCCGCATCCTGACCTTCGAGGGCTCCTTCCACGGCCGCTCCGCCGCCGGCATCGCCGCGGTCGGCTCCGAAAAGATGACCAGGGGCTTCGGCCCGCTGCTGCCGGGCTTCACCCAGCTGCCCTGGGGCGACCATGCGGCGCTCGAGGCGGCGGCGGCAGAGCCCGATGTCGGCGCCATCCTGGTCGAGCCGGTGCAGGGCGAGGGCGGCATCCGCCCGCTGCCCGATGCCTGCCTCAAGGGCCTGCGTGACCTGTGCGACCAGCATGGCCTCTTGATGATCCTCGACGAGGTGCAATGCGGCATGGGCCGCACCGGCAAGCTGTTTGCGCATGAATGGGCGGGCATAACCCCCGATATCATGATGGTGGCCAAGGGCATCGGCGGCGGCTTCCCGCTCGGCGCGGTGCTGGCCACCGAAAACGCCGCCTCCGCCATGACCGCCGGCACCCACGGCTCGACCTATGGCGGCAACCCTCTGGCCTGCGCGGTCGGCGGCACGGTCATGGAAATCATCGCCGACGACGCCTTCCTGGCCGAGGTCAACCGCAAGGCCGGCCTGCTGCGCCAGCGTCTCGAGGGCCTGGTGGCCTCGCATCCGGACATCTTCGAGCAGGTGCGCGGCTCGGGCCTGATGCTTGGCCTGAAATGCCGCGCCCCCAATGCCGATGTGCTCAAGGCCGGCTATGACGAAGGCGTGCTGACGGTTCCGGCGGCCGACAACGTCATCCGCATCCTGCCCGCGCTCAACATCCCCGACGCCGACATCGCCGCCGCCGTCGATCGCCTCGACCGCGCCGCCACCCGACTGGAAGCGGCCGGATGACCGCCCTTCATTTTGGCACAAATACCTCACGGGGGTCCGGGGGAGTGAAACCCCCGGCCGCTCCGGAAAGAACAGTTGCATGAACAATTTCCTTGATATCGACAAGACCAGCCCCGCTGACCTGCGGGCGATGATCGACAATGCCCGCGCCATGAAGACGGCCCGCAACGGCCGTCCCAAGGGCACGCCGGATGACGAACGCCCGCTCGACGGCCACATGGTGGCGCTGATCTTCGAAAAGCCCTCGACCCGCACCCGCGTCTCCTTCGACATCGGCGTGCGCCAGATGGGCGGGCAGACCATGGTGCTGTCCGGCTCCGAGATGCAGCTCGGCCACGGCGAGACCATCGCCGATACCGCCCGCGTGCTGTCGCGCTATGTCGACCTGATCATGATCCGCACCTATGAGGAACAGACCCTGCTCGACATGGCCGAATATGCCGATGTCCCGGTCATCAACGGGCTGACCAACCGCAGCCATCCCTGCCAGATCATGGCCGACATCATGACCTTCGAAGAGCATCGCGGCCCGATCGCCGGCAAGAAGGTGGTCTGGTCTGGCGACGGCAACAATGTCTGCGCCTCCTTCATCCATGCCGCCGGTCAGCTGGGCTTCGATCTGACCTTCACCGGCCCCGAGACGCTGGACCCCGAAGAAAAGTTCGTCGCCGAGGCGCGCGCCAGGGGTGCCGCCATCACCATCGAGCGCGATCCGTTCAAGGCGGTGCAGGGCGCCGATCTGGTGGTCACCGACACCTGGGTCAGCATGCATGACCCGCAATCGGCGCGCGAACGCCGCCACAACCAGCTGCGCGGCTACCAGGTCAATGACGCGCTGATGGCGCAGGCCCGCCCGGACGCGCTGTTCATGCACTGCCTGCCCGCCCATCGCGACGACGAGGCGACCTCGAGCGTCATGGACGGCCCGCATTCGGTGATCTTCGACGAGGCCGAGAACCGCCTGCACGCGCAAAAGGCCATCATGCGCTGGTGTCTGGGCAAATGACCTGCGGTGGGCCTGTCACCGCCGGCCGTCCTGCTGTAGATTGTGCCAACCGGCCCGCCATGGCCGGTCCAACTCCCGAGGAGCTCTCATGAATTCGCCGATCCCCGCGCTGGACCGCGCCCTGACCGCCCTGTCGAATATCCTTGCCAAGGCAGGGGCCCATTGCGCCGAGCGCAAGATCGATCCCGCCGTGCTGCTGCGCCTGCGGCTGTTTCCGGACATGTATGACCTGACCAGGCAGGTGCAGCTGACCTGCGATTTCGCCGTCCGCGCCGCTGCGCGCCTGGCCGGGGCCGAGATCCCCAGCTTCCCCGATGTGGAAACCACGCTGCCCGAGTTGCAGGCCCGCATCGCTGCCGCCCGCGCCTATCTGGCCTCGGTCGATCCGCAGGCTCTGGCCGGGGCGGCGGGTCGCGAGATCATCATCAAGATGCGCGACGGCGAGATGAAGTTCGACGGCGAGACCTTCTACCAGGGCTATGCCCTGCCGCAGCTCTACTTCCACCTCGCCACCGCCTACAACATCCTGCGCCACAATGGCGTGGCGCTGGGCAAGCGGGATTACATGGGCGGCTGAGCCCCGTTCGCGGGCGGCGCCGGTCAGAGGTCCTTGAGAATTTCGATCAGGCCGGGGTCGTCCACCAGCCGGATCGCCTTTTTCGGGCTGACCCAGATCCGCTCGCGCCGGTCGCTTTCGGGCCAGGACTTGCGGGTTTCCTTGACCTTGACGGCAAAGACATCGGTGCTGCATGGCGCGGTCGAGCCGTCGTCATAGCGCTTGTCGCCCTGATACTGCGCCACCGGCTGCTTGCTGGCCTTGGCCTTCTGCACGCCGGCCTCTTCCCAGGCCTCTTGCAAGGCCGCGTCGCGGTCGCTCTTGCCATCCATCGGCCAGCCCTTGGGCAGGATCCACCGCCCGTTGGAACTGGTGACAAGCAACACCTCGCGACCGCTCTTGCCCTTGCGGGTGCACAGAGCGGCCAGCTGCTTGACCTCCTTGGTGTGACGCTTCTTTTTTTCTGCCGGTGCTTTGACCGGTCGGTTGAGAATTGACATAAACCTGCCTGATACCTTGTTTTTATGAAGCCTATACTATCAAAGAGGCTTTGAATGTTCAAATCGGCTGTTCAACGCGCCGATCACGATCGGGAGATAGCGATGAGCGAGGCTCTGGCACATCTGGCGCTCTACGGACTTGGCACCATGGGCAGCGCGCTGGCGCTCAACATCCTGGACAACGGTTTTGCCCTGCATGTGGCCAACCGCACCGCCTCGGTCACCGAAGGTTTCCGGTCCGAGGCCGCGGCGTCGGGGCTCGATGGCCGGCTCTCGGTCCATGGCAGCCTTGCCGATCTGGCTCGCGACATGCCGGCCCCGCGCGCCATCATCCTGATGGTTCCGGCCGGCGATCCGGTCGATGCCGCCATCGCCGAACTGATCCCGCTCCTGTCCCCCGCAGATGCGATCATCGACGCCGGCAACAGCGATTTCCACGACACCCGCCGCCGCACCGGCACCGTCGAGGGCGCCGGTCTCACCTATATCGGCATGGGGGTTTCGGGCGGCGAGGACGGCGCGCGGCACGGCCCGTCGATCATGGTCGGCGGCACGCCTGCCGCCTATGCCGGCATCCGCCCGATGATCGAGACGATCGCCGCCAAGTTCGAGGGCGCGCCCTGTGCCGCCCATCTGGGCCCCGATGGTGCGGGCCATTTCGTCAAGACGGTTCATAACGGCATCGAATATGCCGACATGCAGCTGATCGCCGAGATCTACGGCCTGTTCCGCTACGGCGCGGGCAAGTCTCCGGCCGAGATCGGAGCGATCTTCGCCGAGTGGGACAAGGGCGCGCTCAAGAGCTATCTGGTTGAAATAACGTCCAAAGTCCTGACAGCGACCGACCGCGAGACCGGCAAGCCGGCGGTGGACGTGATCCTCGACCGGGCCGGACAGAAGGGCACCGGGCGCTGGACCGTGATCGAGGCGCTGACCATGGGCCAGTCGGCCAGCGCCATCGAGGCGGCGGTCGGGGCGCGCGGCTGGTCGGCCGAGAAGGAGGCCCGCATGGCGGGCGAGGCGATCCTTGGCGGTGTGCGCGGCCCGCTGGCGCTGACGCATGGCGACGCCGAACAGGCTTTGCTGGCCGCCCGCATCATCGCCTATGCGCAGGGTTTCCGGATTCTGGCGGCCGCGTCCGAGACCTATGGCTGGGCGCTCGATTTCGCGCGCATTGCCGAGATCTGGCGCGCCGGATGCATCATCCGTTCGGCGCTCCTGGATGACATTTCGGCGGCCTTCCGCTCGGACATGCCGCATGGCCAGCTGATCTTTGCCCCTGCCTTTGCCAAGCGCTTGCAGGCCACCATCCCGGCATTGCGGCGGGTCACGGCTGCGGCCATCGCGGCCGGGCACCCGGTGCCGGCGCTGTCGGCCTCGCTGGGCTTCATCGACACCATGGCGCAGGCGCGCGGCACCACCGATCTGGTGCAGGCGCAGCGCGATTTCTTCGGCCGCCACGGCTTCGAGCGCATCGGCGGCGCGGCGGGCAGCCATGGCCCATGGTGGGACTGAACACCCAGGCCGCGCTCAGGTTCCGCGCGGCTTGGCGCGCAGCGTCGGTTCGGCCTCGGTCGGGTCCTCGGGCCAGGGGTGGCGGGGGTAGCGCCCACGCATTTCCTTGCGCACATCGGCGTAGCTGCTGGCCCAGAAACCGGGAATGTCGGTCGTGACCTGAATGGGCTTCGATCCGGGTGACAGGAGCGTGACCCGGATCGGGGTGCGCCCGACGGTCGGATGCCGGGTGACGCCGAACATCTCCTGCAACCGGATCGAGATCTCGGGCACCTCGCCATCGTAGGAGATGGGGATCTGCCGCCCCAGCGGGGTCTGGAAATGCCCCGGCGCCTCGGCATCCAGCCGCTGCATCTGCCCCCAGTCGAGCCGCGCCCGCAGCGCCGGCAACAGGTCAAGCTGGCGAAACTGCGCCGCAGTGCGCACCGGGCCCAGATAGGGCGCGAGCCAGCGTTCCAGATCGGCCATCAGGCCGGCATCGCTCATGTCGGGCAGGTCTTCGCCGCCCGCCCGCACGAGCCCGACCCGGGCGCGAAAGCGCGCGGCGGCAGGGCTGAACCGCAGCCCGATCTCGCGCTCGCCCTCCAGCATGGCCGCCAGCCCCATCTGGGGCGGCGGATCGGCCCAGGGCTTGTCCGACAGCACCACGGCCCCCAGCCGCTCCTGCAGGCGCGCCAGCACCCGCTGGTCGCGCGATGACCAGGCGCAGACCGGGCCGCTCTGGATGCGGTCCCCGAGCACCTCGCGCAACTCGCCCTCGCTGATGGCGGCGGCCAGCCGGACCCGCGCCTCGCGCGCATCGCCGTCAAGATCGGTGGCCACGATCAGCGCCACACCCGCCAGCGGGTCGCCGGCATCGAGCCAGGCCCCCTTGCCGCCCGACAGGAGGAAGCGCGGCTCGCCGCCCTTGCGGCGCTGGCCGATGCGGTCCGGATAGGCCAGGGCGGCCATTTGCGCGGGCGAAAATCCCGGCCCCTCAGGCAGTCCCTTGGCGAGCCTGCGCGCCTCGGTGCGGATGCGTTCGATGCCGGCGCGGTCGGCGGGCCCGGCCGGGCCATCCTTGATCGCCTGCAACCGGCTCGCCAGATCGGCGGAGGCCCCGCGCAGCGGGTCGCGGTCCGCCAGAAGCGCCGCCAGCGGCGCGGCGCCCCGCCCGGCACGCAGCAGCATATGTGCCAGGCGCGGATGCAGCGGCAGGGCGGCGATGGCGCGCCCATGCGCGGTGATGGCGCCGCCGTCGTCGAGCGCGCCCAGATCGCGCAGCAGCGCGCGCGCCTCGGCCAGCGCCGGGGCGGGCGGCTCGGTCAGGAAGGGCAGGCGGTCGCCGCCCCAGAGCGCCAGTTCCAGCGCCAGCCCGGTCAGGTCGGCCACGGTGATCTCTGGCGGGGCAAAGGCCGCCAGCGCCCCCTCCTCGCCACGGGTCCAGAGCCGGTAGCAGCGGCCAGCGGCCACCCGCCCGGCGCGTCCGGCCCGCTGGGTCGCCTCGGCCCTGGTCACCCGCTCGGTCACCAGCCGCGACATGCCGCTGGCCGGGTCGAAACGTGCCCGCCGCGCCCGCCCGGCATCGACCACCACCTCGATATCGGGGATGGTCAGCGAGGTTTCGGCAATGGCGGTGGACAGCACCACCTTGCGGCCGCTTTCCACCGGCGCCAGCGCTGCGCGCTGGGCGGCGAAGGGCAGGGCGCCGTAGAGCGGGCGCAACTCGCAATCAGGCGGCAACCTGCCCGCCAGCGCCGCCGCAACCCGGCGGATCTCGCCCTCGCCCGGCAGGAACACCAGCACCCCGCCGCCCGTTTCCGCCACCGCGCGCGCGACCAGCGCCGCGACCTCGGTCTCGAACCGCGCGGTCGCCGCCAGCGGCCGCTCGGCCCAGATGATTTCCACCGGGTAGCTGCGCCCCTCGGCGGTGATCACCGGCGCGTCGTCCATCAGCGCCGCCACCGGGTCCGCATCGAGCGTGGCCGACATGGCCAGCACGATCAGGTCTTCGCGCAGCGCCCCGCGCACCTCCCACACCAGCGCAAGCCCCAGATCGGCGTTCAGCGAGCGTTCGTGGAATTCGTCGAAGATCACCGCGCCGATGCCGGTCAGTTCGGGGTCGGACTGGATCATCCGCGTCAGGATGCCTTCGGTCACCACCTCGATTCGGGTCGAACCCGAGACCTTTGCCTCGCCGCGAATCCGGTAGCCGACAGTTTCGCCGACCTCCTCGCCCAGCGTCTGCGCCATCCGCTCGGCCGAGGCGCGCGCCGCCAGCCGCCTTGGTTCCAGCATCAGGATGCGGCCCGCCGTCAGCCCGGCCTCAAGCATGGCCAGCGGCACCACTGTGGTCTTGCCGGCGCCCGGCGGGGCCTGCAGCACCGCGCGGCCATGGGCGCGCAGCGCGGCAAGCAGCTCGGGCAGGGCGGAGTGGATGGGCAGGCGGGCGGTCATCCGCCCCTTATCCGGCAGAGCGGCGCGCAGGGCAATCGGCGGCAAATGCGGCCTGCGGGCTGGACAGGCTTGGCCCGCCGGATATGAAAGGGGCATGAAGACCGCAGACATCACCGATCTGGCCGCCAAGGTCCGGCAGGGCGACCGCCGGGCGCTGGCGCGGGCCATCACGCTGATCGAAAGCCGCCGCGCCGACCATCGCGCCGAGGCGGGCGCGCTGCTGGCCGCGCTGGGGTCGGAAAGGCAGGCGCTGCGCATCGGGCTGTCGGGCACGCCGGGGGTGGGCAAGTCCAGCTTCATCGAGACCTTCGGCCTGATGCTGACCGCGCAGTCGCTGCGGGTGGCGGTGCTGGCGGTCGATCCGTCTTCGGCCCGCTCGGGCGGCTCGATCCTGGGCGACAAGACCCGCATGGAGCGGCTTTCGCGCGATCCTTTGGCCTTCATCCGCCCCTCGCCCAGCCAGACCCAGCTTGGCGGCGTGGCCCGCCGCACCCGCGAGGCGGTGGCGCTCTGCGAGGCCGCGGGCTTTGACGTGGTGCTGATCGAGACCGTGGGCGTCGGCCAGTCCGAGGTCATGGTGGCCGAGATGTCGGACCTGTTCGTGCTGCTGCTGGCTCCGGCGGGCGGCGACGAATTGCAGGGCGTCAAGCGCGGGATCATGGAGATGGCCGACCTGATCCTGGTCAACAAGGCCGATGGCGAATTGCTGCCCCATGCGACGCGGGCGCAGGCCGATTATGCCGGGGCGCTGCGGCTGTTGCGCAAGCGGGCGCAGGACCCGGACGGCTTTCCCAGGGCGCTGACGGTTTCGGCCCTGACCGGCGATGGACTTGATGCCGCCTGGGAGGCGATGCAGCATCTGGCCGAGTGGCGCCGCCAGAACGGCCATTGGGCGCGGATGCGCCACCGGCAGGCGCAGCACTGGTTCGAGGAGGAGGTGCGCCAGGGCGTGATGGCACGGATCATGGCCGATCCGCAGGTGCAGGCGCGCATGGCCGATCTGGCCCCGAAGGTGGCGCAGGGCGAGATCGGCCCGTCAGAGGCCGCGCAGGCGATTCTGGCGGCGATCAGGACGTGAGCGGCCCGGCTGAAGCAACGCTCTTTGACGGGGCTCATCTGCGCGCGGTGCTGTTCAACCCCGATGCGCGGCGGCTGATCGTGACCTTCGACTTCCGCAAGCTGGGCAAGTCGGACTTTCAGGACAGCGCCCCGTCCAGGAACTTTGCCCGACGCGGATTTGCCCAGCTCAGCATCCGCAGCCGCGCCAATGACTGGTTCGTCAACCCCGAGACGCTGGCGCTCGAATCGGCGTTGCACGGCCTCGGCCCGCGTTACGAGCGGGTGGGGCTCCTGGGCTATTCGATGGGCGGCTACGGAGCCTTCCGCTTTGCCTCGGCGCTGGGGGCGGCCTCGGTGGTGGCCATTTCGCCGCAATACTCGATCCATCCCGATGTGGTGCCCTTTGACCGCCGCTATCGCGTCGAAAGCCGGGACTTCGATCCGCAGGTCGGAGACCTCGCGCCGCGCGCATCGGCCAGCCTGCGCGGCTTCATGCTGGTTGACCCGTTCATGCGGCTGGACCTGGCCAATGCGACCATGCTGCAACGGGTGTTTCCCAATGTGCAGTTGGCGCGGGTGGGCTTTGGCGGCCATCCGGCGATGAAGGTGCTCAAGGCGACGCGGCGGGCATGGCTCCTGCACCATGCCGCCATGCAGGCCGATCCCGATCCGGTTCCGGTGCTTGAAGCGCACCGGGTCTCCCGCCGGCGGTCGTCGGTCTATTGGGATCGCCTGGCCGCGCTGTCCGAGGCGCGCCGTCCGGCACTGGCCTCGGCGGCGCGCGCACGGGCCGCCGGACTGCCGCCTCCGCGCCCCGACGCGCAGGACGAGAGCGCCGAAGGGGACGCCGAAGGCGACGGGGAAGGGGACGCATGAATCAGGTTGACGCCGCCGGGAAATCGACTTATCCGGCGCAGACCGAATTCGGGACCCTGCCCAGAGTGGGGCCCATTGCCGTTTGACAGGGCGGGCCGCCATCCGGGCCGGACGCCCCAGAGACAA
>CAUJIU010000010.1 GCA_963205075.1 Pseudomonadota bacterium
CGCCGGGCTTTGGCTAGGCGCTGCGAAGCCGGACCGGCGGTTCGGGTTTGCGCCTGTCGATCTGGCGGCGGATCCAGTCATCGGTATCGGCCAGCGGCATCGGCCTTGCGATGCCAAAACCCTGAACATGGCCGCAGCCGAGTTCAGCCAGCATCTGGCGTTCCGCGACGGTTTCGACGCCTTCGGCCAGGGTGTCGAGCCCGAGCCGTTCCGCCATGGTCAGGATGGCCGAGACCATCTTCTGCTGGTCGGTATCCTCGTCGATCCGGGTCACGAAGGACCGGTCGATCTTGATGCGCTCGATCGAGAACTTGCGGATATTGGTGATCGAGGCATGGCCGGTGCCGAAATCGTCAAGGTCGATGTTGCAGCCCAGCTCGGCCAGCGCGGCGAGGTTGTGGATGACCATGTCCTCGGTCCGGCTGGCCACCACGGTTTCGAGCACTTCGATGGTCAGCCGGTTGGGCGCGAGGCCCGAGCGGTCAAGCTCCCAGCTGATGCGTTCGACCAGTTGCGGGTTGCGCAGTTCGGCGGTTGCGAAGTTGACCGCGACCTTGGGCACGTCGAGCCCCTGCTCGTCCCAATGGCGCAAGGCGGTCAGGGCCTGCAACACCATCACTTCGCCCAGGCGCTCCATCTGCCCGGCCTGTTCGAGCACCGGCAGGAATTCGGCCGGCGGGATCAGGCCCCGGCTCGGGTGCCGCCAGCGGGTCAGCGCCTCGAACCCGGTGATCCGGCCGGAGCCGGTGGTGACCTGCGGCTGGAAGAAGGCGCAGATCTCGCCGCGCCCGAGCGCGCCCGTGACCTCGTCGGCAAGCTGGTTGCGGGTGACGACACGGCTGCGCATCGCCTCCGAATAGCAGCGGATGGCGCCCGGCCCGCTGCGGGCGGCCTCGATCTGGGCCGAGACGGCGGCCCGCAGCACCTTCTGACCGTCCGGATCATCGAGCCGCGAGGCAAGGCAGAATCCGGCCGAGACGGTGACATAGATGTTGTTCGGGCCGACCGCGACCGGTTCGGCAAGCGATTGTTGCAGGCGGGCAGACAGCTGGATCACGGTTTCGAGGCTGAGCCGGCGCACCGGCGTCAGGATGACCGCGAATGCCGGCCCTTCGAGGTGAAAGGCCAGATCGGTGTCGCGCAGTTCGGCCGTGAGGCGGCCCGCGGTGGTCATCAGCACCCGGTCGAGCGCGGCACGGTCATGGCGCTCTTCCAGTTCCTTGAACCCGTCGACCTCGATGACGATGGCCCCGGTCGACAGCGCGCGGCGGGCGCAGACCGCCAGGGCCCGGTCGATGGCGGCGACCGCGCCCTTGCGGCCCGGCAAGCCGGTCAGCGCGTCCCTGCCGGCCTCGGCCAGGTCCTGCCCGGCGCGGAAGGCATAGGCGGCAAGGCAGCCGACCAGCCCCGCCGATACCAGCCCGGTCGGACCCGACAGCCCGTTGACCCCTGCAAATGCCCCGGCCGCGCCCAGAAAGGCCAGCGTCGGACGAAGCCCGCCAAGCCGGATGTCCGGCGCCATGCCGATGCGGCGATAGAGGTCAAGCATGCGGTGGTCCCCAAGTGCAGTTCGCCCGGAGCCAGTGGCGACTCCGCAGGTCAGGGCATGATTAGGGTGTGGGGACTGCGGGACAGTTAACGCAGGATTGGAATGTCTGTCGAATTTTCGGCAATAGCGCCTGACCTGGCGAGGCTGCGGAAATCGAACAGATCGGGATCGAGCAGATGCGAGGGCCGCGCGTTCATCAGGGCGCGGAACATCACCTGCCGCCGTCCGGGGCGGGTCTTTTCCCAGCCATCGAGGATCGCCTTGACCTGCTGGCGCTGCAATCCGTCCTGCGAGCCGCAGAGGTCGCAGGGGATGATCGGATAGTTCATGGCGCGCGCGAAACGGTCGCAATCCTCCTCGGCGACATGGGCGAGGGGGCGGTAGACGAACAGGTCTCCGTCCTCGTTCACCAGCTTTGGCGGCATGGTCGCCAGCCGGCCGCCGTGAAAGAGGTTCATGAAGAAGGTCTCGAGAATATCGTCGCGGTGGTGGCCAAGCACCACGGCCGAGCAGCCTTCCTCGCGCGCCACCCGGTAGAGATTGCCGCGCCTGAGCCGCGAGCAGAGCGCGCAGAAGGTGCGGCCCGCCGGGATCTTGTCGGTGACGATCGAGTAGGTGTCCTGATACTCGATCCGGTGCGGCACGCCCATGCGCTCAAGAAATTCCGGCAGCACGGTGGCCGGAAAGCCGGGCTGCCCCTGGTCGAGGTTGCAGGCCAGCAGATCGACCGGCAGCAGGCCGCGCCATTTCAACTCGTGCAGGATCGCCAGCAGCGTGTAGCTGTCCTTGCCGCCCGAAAGGCAGACCAGCCAGCGGGCATCGCGCTCGATCATGCCGTATTGCTCGACCGCCTCGCGCACCTGCTGGACGATCCGCTTGCGCAGCTTCTTGAATTCGGTGCTTTTCGGGGCCCCGTGAAACAGCGGATGGATCTCGTCGGCGTCATCAAGCATGTGCTGGCTTTAGGACCTTTGCGACGGCGCGGCAAGCGCGGTGCTAGTGGCGGTGACCGGCATGATCGTGCTCCGGATCGGCACCGGGGACGGGGTCGTAGCCGTGCCCGCCCAGCGGGTGGCAGCGGCCGATGCGGCGCAGCGCCAGCCAGCCGCCCTTGAGGGCGCCGTGACGTTCCAGCGCCTCGAGCGCATAGGCCGAGCAAGTGGGCTGATAACGGCAGCCATGCCCGACCCAGGGGCTCAAGAGCAGCCGGTAGGCGCGCACCGGCAGCGACAGGGCAAAGGCAAAGGGGGTCATGCGTGGACCTTGGCGAGCGCGCGCACCAGATCGGCGCGCATCTGTTCGAAGTCGAGTGTTGCCGTCGTTTCTGCCCGCCCGATCAGCACGTAGTCCCATCCGGGGCGTGCGTGCCCTGGCAGGGTCAGGCGCGCGATCTCGCGCAGGCGGCGCTTGGCGCGGTTGCGGGCGACCGCGTTGCCGACCTTTTTCGAGCAGGTGAAGCCGATCCGGGCCGGGCCGTCATCGCCGCGATTGCGGGCCTGAAGGTGAAAACCCGCCGTGCCCTGCCGGCGCCCGCCCGCGGCGCGCAGGAAGTCGGCACGCCGCGTCAGCCCCTCCAGACGAACGAAAACCGCCGCGGACTGCGCCCCGGCGGTTTGTGTCAGATCATCGGCCCCGGATGATGTCACGAGGCGCGGTCCCTGTCTCAGGCGCTCAGAACCTTCCGGCCACGCGCGCGGCGGGCGTTGAGAATCTTGCGGCCGCCCTTGGTCGCCATGCGCGCACGGAAGCCGTGGCGGGACTTGCGAACCCGGTTGGAAGGTTGGAACGTGCGTTTCATCGCGTAGCCCTTTGTCTATTCGTGGCCAAACCACCCGCAGGGATTCGAGGCCGTTTATCCGAAGCCTTGCCTTTAGAGGCCATTATCGGCGCTGTCAACGCACCGGGCCCGCCTTTCCTGCAACAATCGCCACCCGGCCGCGGGTCAAATGTTACAGTCAGGCCCCTATCTTGCGCTTGGGCGCGGGAATCACCCCTCGGGCATCAACGGCCCGTGAGGCGGCTGTTCAACCGGCGGCTTCTGGCCCATCTAGGTCAGGCCAGACCGGAAGGGCACCAACATGCGCGATCAGACCGAGGTGAGCGGGCCAGGCTGGCTCCGGCGGCTGCCGATCCTGCTCATTCTCGCCGTGGCGCTGGGCGGCGCCTTGCTGCTGCGCGATGCCGTCAGCTTCGAATCGCTGCGCGACCATCGCGACCAGCTGATCGCCCTGCGCGATGGCAATTACCTGCTGGCCGTGGCGCTGTTCATGCTGGTCTATGTGGTCATCGTCGCCTTCTCCTTGCCCGGCGCGACCGTGGCCACGCTGGCGGGCGGCTTTCTGTTCTCGGTCTTTCCCGGCGTCCTGTTCAACCTCGCCAGCGCGACCGTGGGGGCGATCTGCATCTTCCAGGCGGCGCGCTGGGGTCTGGGTGGATGGCTCGCGCGGCGCATGGACGCCCAGACCGGCGCCATCAAGCGCTTCAAGGATGGGATCGACCGCAACCAGTGGTCGGTGCTGTTCCTGATGCGGCTGGTGCCTGCGGTGCCGTTCTTTGTCGCCAACCTGTTGCCCGCGCTCCTTGGCGTGTCGCTGACGCGCTTCGCGGTCACGACCTTTTTCGGCATCATCCCCGGCGCGCTGGTCCTGACCTCGGTCGGCGCGGGGCTGGGCGAACTGTTCGAGCGCGACGAGGCGCCGGACCTCGGCCTGATCTTCGAGCCGCAATTCCTGTTGCCCATTCTGGGGCTGTGCCTGCTGGCGGCGCTGCCGATGCTGATATCCATGGGCAAGAAACCTTCGGGGAGTGACCGACATGACCAGACTTGACGCCGATATCTGCGTGATCGGTGCCGGCGCCGGTGGCCTGTCCGTGGCGGCGGGCGCCGCCCGGATGGGCGCGCGGGTGGTGCTGGTCGAAGGGAACAAGATGGGGGGCGATTGCCTCAACCATGGCTGCGTGCCGTCCAAGGCGCTGATCTCGGTCGCCGCCCATGCCCAGGCGCTGCGGGTGCCCGGTGCCGCCGTCGCTCCGGTCCGGCCCGAGGTCGACTATGCGGCGGCCATGGACCATGTCGCCCGCGCCATCGCCGCCATCGCCCCGGTCGACAGTCAGGAGCGCTTCGAGGGGCTGGGCGTCACCGTGATCCGCGACTGGGGCCGGTTTGTCTCGCCCACCGAGTTGCAGGCGGGCGACCACATCGTCAAGGCGCGGCGCTTCGTGGTGGCGACCGGCTCCAGGCCCTTCGTGCCGCCCATCGACGGGCTGGACCGGGTGCCCTACCTGACCAACGAGACCATCTTCGACCTGCGCGAGCGGCCCGAGCACCTGATCATCATCGGCGGCGGCCCCATCGGCATCGAAATGGCGCAGGCCCATGCGCGGCTCGGATCGCGGGTCACGGTGATCGAGGCCGCCAAGGCACTTGGCCGCGAGGACCGGGATCTGGCAGAGGTCGCGCTGGCGCGGCTGCGCGCCGAAGGCGTGACAATACTGGATGGCGTGACGGCAGACCGCATCAGCGGCGGGCCGGGGGTCAGCGTGCATACCGCCCGAGGCGAGATCACCGGCAGCCATCTGCTGATCGCCATCGGGCGGCAGGTCGATCTGGAGCGTCTGGCGCTGGACAAGGCCGGAGTGGCCCATGACCGGCGCGGCGTCACGGTCGGGCCCGGCCTGCGGTCGGTTTCCAACCGGCGCGTCCATGCGGTGGGCGACGCTGCCGGGGGCCAGCAGTTCACCCATCTGGCCGGCTATCACGCCGGCATCGTCATCCGCTCGGCGCTTCTGGGTCTGCCGGCCCGCGCCCGCACCGACCATATCCCCCGTGTCACCTATTCCGACCCGGAAATAGCCCATGTCGGGCTGGGCGAGGACGAGGCCCGCGCCCGCTTTGGCGACCGGCTGACGGTCATCCGCCAGCACTTTGCCGACAATGATCGTGCCATCACCAGCGGCCGCACCGACGGCATGATCAAGCTGCTGGTGGTCAGGGGGCGCCCCGTGGGTGTCGGCATCGTCGGGGCGGGGGCGGGCGAGCTGATCGGCATCTGGGCGCTGGCGCTGGCCAACCGGCTCAGGCTTTCGGCCATCGCCAACACCGTTCTGCCCTATCCGACACTGGCCGAGATTAACAAACGCGCCGCGAGTGCCTATTTTAGCCCAAAGCTGTTTGAAAGCCCTATGGTCAAGCGGGTTGTCAGCCTGGTCCAGCGATGGATCGCCTGATTGCTGCGCGGAGGTAAGATGCTCAATTCGCTCTCGGGGCGCTTCCTGATCCTGACGACGGTCTTCGTCATGCTGGCCGAAGTGCTGATCTTCGTGCCGTCGGTGGCGCGATTCCGGCAGGACTATCTGCTGGCGCGGCTGGAGCGCGCGCAGATCGCCTCGCTGACGCTGCTGGCCGACGACATGATCACCCCCGAGCTGGAAGCCGAACTGCTGAAGAACGCCGAGGTCTTCAACGTGGTGCTGCGGCGCGACGAGATGCGCCAGCTTGCCCTGTCATCGCCCATTCCCGCCCCGATCGCCGCGACATACGACATGCGCGACGCCCAACCCTGGATGCTGATCCGCGATGCGATGATGGCGCTGTTTTCCAAGGAAGACGCGATCATCCGGGTGGTCGGCAACCCGGTGCGCGACGGCGGCCTGCTGATCGAGGTCACCATGGCGGAAGCGCCGCTGCGCACGGCAATGGTTGAATACGGCATCAACATCCTGCTGTTGTCGGCCGTCATTTCGGTAGTGACGGCGGGTCTGTTGTTCTTTTCCGTCCGGGTGTTGCTGGTGCGGCCGATCCGCGGGGTGGTGGCCCATATGCAAAGCTACGCCGCCGCGCCCGAGGATGCGCGCCGCATCATCACCCCGACCGCCGGCGTCACCGAACTGCGCGAGGCGGAGACGGCGCTGCAACTGATGCAGCAGCAACTGACCGGCGCCCTGAAGCAGAAGGAGCGGCTGGCCCAGCTTGGCGGCGCGGTGGCCAAGGTCAGCCACGACCTGCGCAACATCCTGTCCTCGGCGCAGCTGATCACCGACCGGATCGAGGCGTCGGAGGACCCGCAGGTGCGGCGTCTGGCGCCCAAGCTGGTCAACTCGATCTCGCGCGCCGTCAACTTGTGTGAATCCACGCTGGCTTTCGGGCGGGCCGAAGAGCCGCCGCCGGCGCTGTCGCGCGTCAATCTGGCCGGGCTGATCGGCGAGGTGATCGACAGCGAGCGGCTGGCCGTGGGCGAGTTCGACCTGTCCTTCTCGGAGGATGTGCCCGCCGGGCTGACCGTGCGCGCCGACCGCGAGCAACTGATCCGCGTCATCGACAACCTGGTGCGCAATGCCCGGCAGGCGATCATCGCCTCGGGCAAGCCGGGCGAGATCAGCGTGCATGCCGACGAGGACGAGGACAGCTGGTGGATCCACGTCACCGATACCGGGCCGGGCCTGCCGGCACGCGCGCGCGAGCACCTCTTTCAGCCGTTTCAGGGCCGCGCCGCCAAGGGCGGGGCCGGACTTGGCCTGACAATCGCCGCCGAACTGATCCGCGGCCATGGCGGCACGCTGGAGCTGCGCCGCACCGACGCCACCGGCACCGAATTCGCCATCTGCCTGCCCAAGGCCGAACTGGATTCCGGTCCGGACCAGCCGGGATAAGGCGATTTTGCCCCTTGCAATGGCCAGACCGGGCGGCTACATCCGCCCCACTCCCGCGGACTGGTAGCTCAGTTGGATAGAGCACTTGACTACGAATCAAGGGGTCGGGGGTTCGAATCCTCCCCAGTCCGCCACTATTTCCACCAACATCCTTGCTGGACAAAGACAGGGCTGATGGCCTTCCCCCAAGGTCGTCCCCCATTCGTCCGAATGTGCCCCTGACCGGCGAGATGGATTCACAAGATGACATCCTGGCGGGACATGTGCGACAAGACCCGCCGCGCGGCTGTCTTGTGATCTTGAGGATCATTCTGGACGCCGCCAGCGCCACATGTCACGCGCCGCAGGACGGCCTTGATCGGCGGGTTAACCGCGGCCTGAGGGGCGATGCAGGTCCAGAACCGGGCCGGCGGGCACGATGCCGTTGGGGTTGATGGTTGGGTGGCTGCGGTAATAGTGCTGCTTGATGTGGTCGAAATTCACCGTATCGGCGATACCCGGCCATTGGTAAAGCCCGCGGGTATAGTTCCACAGGTTGTCGTAATCGGTCAGGCGTTTCAGGTTGCACTTGAAATGGCCATGATAGACCGGATCAAAGCGGATCAATGTGGTGAACAGGCGCCAATCGGCCTCGGTGATCCGGTCGCCCAGCAGATAAAGCTGCTGGTCCAGCCTGACCTCCAGCTTGTCGAGCGCGGCAAAGAGATTGCCCACTTCGGCCTCATATACCGCCTGATCGGTGGCAAAGCCCGCCTTGTAGACGCCATTGTTGATCGCGTCATAGGTGAAGGCGTTGATGGCGTCGATTTCCGGCAGCAGATCCACGGGCGAATAGTCGCCGTCCTTGGTGGCAATGCCCTCGAAGGCCGAATTGAGCATCCGGATGATCTCGGCGGATTCGTTGCTGACGATGGTATTGCGCTGCAAATCCCACAGCACGGGCACCGTGACGCGGCCGCTGTAATTGGCATCGGCGCGCAGATAGACTTCATACATGAACTGCGCCTGCCCGACCGGGTCGGCGATGACGCCGGGGCCGGGCGCGAAGGTCCAGCCGCTTTCGGCCATATGGGGGTTCACCACCGATACGGAGATCGCGTCTTCAAGACCTTTGAGCGCGCGCAGGATCAGGGTGCGGTTGGCCCAGGGACAGGCCAGCGAGACATAGAGGTGATAGCGGCCCGCCTCGGCCTTGAAGCCATCGCTGCCGGTCGGGCCAGCGGTGCCATCAGCCGTGACCCAGTTGCGAAACTGCGCATCCTTGCGCACAAACCGCCCGCCGGTGCTGGCGGTGTCATACCACTGGTCCTGCCAGTGCCCGTCGACCAAGAGTCCCATGATGGTGCATCCTTCTCAATAGGCGCGAGGCCTTGCAGTGCCGGCACGACCGGTTTGCATGGTCGTGCCGGCGGGGTTCCCTTGCAGGAACAATGGGCGGCCTGACGCCTTACTTCAGTTTCGCGGCGATCTCGACCAGACGGCGCGCCTGATGGCCAATGGCCGATTTCACGTCATCGGTGAATTCCGCGCCCTGCGTGTGGCTGTAACCATAGGGGTTGCCGCCGGTCTTGAACAGGACGCCGTCGGTATAGCCCGGCGCGACGATGATGCCACCCCAGTGCATGACCGTGGTATAGAAGGACAGCAGCGTCGCCTCCTGCCCGCCATGCGCGTTCTGGGCCGAGGTCATAGCCGAGACCGCCTTGTTGGCCAGCCCGCCCTTGCCCCAGATACCGCCCAGCGTGTCGATGAAGGCGCGCATCTGGCTGGCCATGACGCCGAAACGGGTCGGGGCGGAAACCAGATAGGCATTGGCCCATTCCATGTCGGCGGCGGTTGCCGTTGGAATATCGGCGGATTTTTCGGTCTGCGCCTGCCAGGCTTCGACCCCGGCCACAACGTGATCGGGTGCGGTCTCGGGCGCTTTCAGCAGGCGCACTTCTGCGCCAGCGGCCTTGGCCGCTTCGGCCGCAATGGCGGCCATCTGGTAGTTGGTGCCAAAGCTGGAATAATAGATGATGGCGAGTTTGACGGTCATGGTCGGTCTCCTGTGAGCGGGAATGTGTGTCGCTCCTCAGGATCTAGGTGCGATGATCATGTTTCTGAATGGCAATAATATTGCATTCACTATTGCGATGAGTGTAATGATCCTGCATGGGCGAACTTGAATCCATTCGGGTGTTTCTGGCCGTCGCGGCACAGCAGAGCTTTGCCGGCGCCGCACGCCAGTTGGGCCTGACCCCGGCTTCGGTCACGCGCACCGTCGCGGCGCTGGAGGCGCGGCTTGGTGTGCAACTGCTGGTGCGCACGACGCGCCAGGTCTCGCTGACCTCGGCGGGGGCGGCCTATGCTGGGCGGGTGGCGCCGCTGGCAAAGGAGCTGGCCGAGGCGGCGGATGAGACCCGCGAAGGGCAGGGCATCGCTTCGGGAAGGCTGCGGATCAGCGCGCCGCTGTCACTGGGGATCAAGGTGCTGCCAGCGGTTCTGTCACAATACGCCGCGCGCTATCCGCAGACCTCGGTGGACGTCAGCCTTTCGGACCGCTTCGTCGACATTGTCGACGAGGGCTATGATCTGGCGATCCGCATTTCCGGCCCGCCCAGTGACAAATCCACGATCTGGCGCAAGATCTGCAAGGTGCCGCGCCTGTTGGTCGCCACGCCGGCCTATCTGCGCGCGCGCGGCGCCCCGCAGCAGCCCGAGGATCTGGCGGGTCACGCCTGTCTTGGCTATCGCGATGACCTTGGCGAGGATGTCTGGCATCTGTCGGACGGCGCGCGCCAGCGCAGTCACAAGGCGCAAGGCCGCCTGAGCGCCAATAACGGCGATCTGCTGGCGGGGCTGGTGTTGAACGACGAGGGCATCGCCCTGGTGCCGCGCTTTATCGTCGAAGCCGATCTTGCGGCCGGGCGCTTGGTGGCGGTCTTGCCCGACTGGTCCGCGCCGGAAATCTGGCTGACGCTGTATTATCCGCCCTATGAGCAATTGCCGCTGCGGGTCTCGAATTTTTCAGACTTTTTCGAGACCCATGTGACCGAGGCCTGCCCGCTTTGATGCGGACAGGTCTGACTTCTGTCGTTGCCGCAGGCGTGCAACGGTTATTCTGACGGAGGGGCGTCTTGCACCGTGCAAGTCTGAAGGCTGCCTTCCGCCATCTCGTTTTCCCGGGTCGCGGTATCGCCCTTGGTCCACCACACATCCGCGCCGGACACATATTTCGCGCCCGAAGCCGAGACCACATTGACGAAGATCCGGTCCTTCCCGTCGATCTGCATGATGGCCAGCGCGTTTGCACCGGAATTCACATATTGAACGGCAAATGCCTCGGCATCGCCGCAGCTATAGGTTTGCGACAGGACGCTGTCTGCGGCCCCGATCTCGAGCGGAATCGACAGGGTCGTTTGTGCGGTGGCGGCGCTGGCGGTTGCCAGCAGGGTAATAGCCAAAATACTGATACGCATGGTTTTTTCTCCTTGGTTGAATCCTGTCGTAGCGCATGTTCCGGGCCCGCGGCAAGCGGTGAACCCTACACCAGGTCGTGATGTGCTGTAAGGTAAACCGCCCCTGCTGATCGGTTTGCGAGTTCACGCCCGAAAGGCCGGCAGAACCGCGGTTTGCCCTCGATCCTTGGGGCGGGCGCGGTCCGGTTCCGGGCTGATCGGGATGAACTCCGCATCATCGCCCGGCGGCTGCGAGCGGGCCATATCGCCGGGGCTCATGGCGCTGTCAGCAGGGTTTGCAGGGCAGCGACCTCTGGTTGCCGCAGCTCGTGGCCGCCTTCGTGAACATGGGTGGACACTTCGGAACCCTGTGCCGCGAACCAGTCGATCAGGCGCTGACTCAGTGGCCAGGGGCAGATCGGGTCGCGTTTTCCGGCGGTGATCAGCACCCGCTTGCCGACAAGCTGCGGCGCAGGTTTCGGCTCCCAGGGGATCAGCGGATGCAGCAGGCCGATGCGCGCAAACAGATCGGGATGCGCCATTGCGACAGAGGCCAGGATGTTCGCGCCGTTGGAATAGCCAAAGCCGTAGACCGGCGCATCGGGGTGCTGCGCCTTGTGGGCGGCTATGAATGCCGCCATCGCCTTTGTGCGCCGGGCCAGATCATCCATGTCATAGACACCCTCGCCAGTGCGGCGAAAGAAGCGTGCAGCCCCCCGTTCGGACACATCACCACGCGGCGAGACCACACCCGCCCTGGGCGAAAGCTGCTGTGCCAGATCGAAGAACTGATGCTCATCGCCGCCGGTGCCGTGAAAGGCAAAGATCAGCGGCGCGCCGGGTTCTGGCGCCTTGGTCAGCGCGTGATAGGTTTCGCTCGTCACGGCGGTCTCCTTACGGGGCAAGCGGGGGCAACAGGCCCTCGATCCGGGCGCGGAGAGGCTCGTAGCGGGTGGGCAGCTTCAGGGCCTGGCCCAGATGGGCGGTGTCTTCGTCGCGGTCAAAGCCCGGCTCGTTGGTGGCCACCTCGAACAGAATGCCACCCGGCGTGCGGAAATAGATCGCCCAGAAATAGTCGCGGTCGATCACCGAGGTTACCTGATAGCCGGTGTCGATCAGCGCCTTGCGCACCGCCAATTGCTTGGCGCGGTTTTCCACCGCAAAGGCGATATGATGGACCGACCCGGAGCCCTGACTGGCGGTTCTGGCGCCAGACGCTTCTTCCAGATCGATGGTGTCGGCCGCATTGCCGCCCTCGATGCGGTAGCGGGTGACGTTTCCGGCGGTCTGGTCCTTTTGATAGCCCATATAGGTCAGCAATTCGGCGGTGGCCGCGACATCGCGCAGCGTGAAGCGTGCGCCATGAAAGCCCAGGATCCCGGCGTCTTGCGGCACATCGGTGCCGGTCCAGGGACTGCGCCCCCGATCCGCGCTTTCCACCAGGGCAAAGCCATCGCCGTCGGGGCCGTCGAATTGCACCCGGTTCTCGCCCAGAAAGCTGCCCTCGCGCAGGCCCGTCACACCGTGATTGCCCAGCCGTTCTTTCCAGAACGGCAGCGCGCCCTTGGGCACGGCGAATTCGGTCACGCCGACCTCGCCCGCACCGCGCCGGCCTCTGGGCATCTGGCCGAAGGGGAAATAGGTCATCACCGATCCGGGCGTGCCGACCTCGTCGCCATAATAGAGGTGATAGACATCGGGCGAGTCGAAGTTGACGGTCTTCTTGACCCGGCGCAGGCCAAGGGTTCCGGTAAAGAACGCGTTGTTTTCCGCAGCATTGCCCGCCATCGAGGTGACATGGTGCGGACCCTTGATGTCCTTGATCATCGTTTTGCCTTTCAAATCGTCAATCAGCGGTTGCGATCAAGATAGGACGGTCCAGTGTTGATCAGAATGGCCGTATTCTTGCATTTACCATTGTCGATAGTGCAACAATTGGGCGGGCGCAGATCGGGACGTCAGGCGTCGCTGACCGCCGTCGCCCAATAGGCTGGCAGCCCCGGTTGCGCAGGACAAGGATGGGCCAACTGAGGTGTATTGCTGCCCGTTGACGGGGGTGGAGATCGTCCCGCCTGTGGCCTCCCCGCCACTTCGGTCCCGCCCGGCCGCCTGAAGGTTGGACCGGGTCCGCCAACGGGTGTAGGATGGCGCCATTGAAAGCATTGGCTGAAGTTGGGATATGCAATGAAACTCCATACATCACTCCTTGCAAGTGCGGTTGCGCTTGCTGCCGGAACCGTGTCCGCCGATCCGTGGAACGGCCCCTATGCCGGTGCCATTTACGGATCTTTCGAGGAGGGCAGCAGCTTTGTCGGCGGGGTCCTCGGCTACAACATGAACATCGCCTCGGGCCTCATGTTCGGCGCCGAGCTTGAGTCCTTCACCGTCGTGAGCGGCGGTTTCAGCGACGAGACCTGGCTGAACCTGCGGGCCGGATATGTCGCAACGCCGCAGTTGCTGGTCTATGGCACCTACGGTCTGGGAGGGTTCAGCGACGGCCTGCAACTTGGCGATATCGCCAAGGCGGCGGTCGGCGTCGAGTTCGCGGTCACCGACAATGTCTCGGTCCGTGGCGAGGTTGGCAAGCAGAACACCACCGACGGCGCCATCATGGACGGCCCGACCCTGTTCCGCCTCGGGGCCTTCTGGCACTTCTGACCGGGCCCGCTCCGAGTTGGCGGCGCGGGCGACGGAAACGCCGCCCGCATCCGTATCACGCGCATAACGGAGGCAATCCCATGCGCGTGATCCCATACCTGACCATCTTTATCCTCGGCGGCCTGTCGCTGGCCGTGCTCGCCACGTCGCATACCTTGCAGGCGGGGCTGTTCT
>CAUJIU010000011.1 GCA_963205075.1 Pseudomonadota bacterium
GTGCTTGACCACCGGCAGCACGCCGCCGGCCATCAGCCCCTCGGCACAGGCGCGCGCGGCGGCCACCACCAGCGGCACCTGCGAGCCATAGAGGCGGTTGCGCAGGACCGCATGGGTCTGGGGCTCGACCAGATCGGCCAAAGGCGCACAGTTCACGTCGATACCGACATCGTGCAGTTCGGCGGCAATGAGCCGCGAGCGCAGCCACATGGCGCGCAATGGATCGGCGGCGCGCGCCATCTGGTCAAGCGCCGGCAGGTATTCGCGCCAATGCGGGGCGCGCATCCGCTGGACCCGGCCCCCCTCCTGGTCGATCAGCACCGGCGCCGCGCGGCCAACCGCCGCGCGAAGGTCGCCGGTCAGCCGCCGCAGCTGGTCCGGCGTCTGGACATTGCGGGCAAACAGGATGAAGCCCCAGGGGTCCGCCTCGCGGAAAAAGCTGCGCTCATCGGCCCCCAGACCGGTCCCGGACGGGCCAAGGATCGCGGCGCAGGGCATGGGCTAGCGGACCATGACGGGGATGCACTCGGCACCCTCGGCCTCCAGCGCCGCGCAGAAGCGGCGGGCATCGCTGATATCGGCAAAGCCCAGCGCGCGCAGGCGGAAGAACCGGCGGCCGCCGCTTTCGGCCTGCTGGATGATGCGCTCCTTGTCGGCCATGTAATCGCTGAAGCGGCCGGAGATCCGGTCCCATTCGGACGCGGCGATCTCGGCGCTCTCGAAGGCGCCAAGCTGCACCAGGCTGGTGCCCACCGGGATCGCCGCCGTCGTCACCTCGACCGGGGCGCCGGCCTGAGGGGCGGGGCTGGCGGCCTCGGCGGCCGCCGCTGCTGCCACCGGCGCTTCGGGGCGCAGTTGCGGGCGCAGCGAGCGGCTGATGCCCGGAACGCTCGCCGGGATGCGGGTCAGGCCTTCGGC
The DNA here is from genome assembly GCA_963205075.1 of Pseudomonadota bacterium. Taxonomy (GTDB): domain Bacteria; phylum Pseudomonadota; class Alphaproteobacteria; order Rhodobacterales; family Rhodobacteraceae; genus KLAP22. Next base: position 919 of record CAUJIU010000011.1, read on the forward strand.
CGATGAATCGGCGCCGGTGACCGAAACCTCGGGCGGGGCGTCGTTGCCTTCGGACAGCGGTTCGAGCGGGGCCGCGGCATCGGCGATCTGGTCGGCCAGTTCAAGGATCTGCTCGGCGGTCAGGGGCGCTTCTGCCACCTCCGGCTCTGCGGGCCCGGTTGCGGCCTCGGCTTCGGCAGCTTCGGTTTCTGCGGCTTCTGCCTCAGCCACTTCGGCTTCTGGCGCATCGTCGGTCTCGGGCGCGACATCGGTTGCCGGTGTGGCGGCACCCGGCGCGGGCATTTCGCCGGCTTCGGCCTGCGGCTGGACCTCGAGATCCTCCTCGGTCAGTTGCGGCTGCGGCGGGGCCAGAACCAGCGTGTCCTCGGGCGGGGCGGCGCCGCCCTCGGCCAGAACCGAGTTGACCGTCAGCCCGATATTGTCGGCCACCTCGCCGCCGGCGCTTTCAGGCTCGATCCGGGTCGCGCCCTGCATGGCCTGCACCACCGGCACGCCGGTCACGTCGCGCATCACCAGACGATAGGCCCAGACCCCTGCCCCGACGACAAGCCCGATCGACAGGAGCGCCGCGACAGTGTTCACCAGGAACCCAAGCCGCAGGCCGGGCCGTTCTGGCGGCATGTCTTCTGGTTGGCCCGTCATCTGCGCCCCACTGCCCCGGTGCGAGCCGGCGGTCAGGCGACCGGGCGGCTCTGATTGCCTCTGCGCCGGCGCCTGTGCGCTTCAGCGCATCTCTTGGGCCGGTGTGACGCCGAGAATACCAAGACCCGCCGAAATGACAACGGCGGCGGCGCGAATCAGCGCTATTTTCGCCGCTGACGTGGCCGCGTCGCCCTCCTGGATGAAGCGCAGGCTCGTGTCGTCATTGCCGCGGTTCCACAGCCCGTGCAGGTCCGAGGCCAGCTCGTAGAGGTAGAAGGCGATGCGGTGCGGCTCGTTGCCCCGCGCCGCGATCTCGATCAGGCGCGGCCATTCGGCGATCTTGCGCGCCAGCGCCAGTTCGGCCGGATGGCCGATCAGCGCCAGATCGGCGGCGCGCAGCGTCGCGTCATCGGCGGCGATCCCGGCCTCGGCGGCACGGCGCTGGACCGAGCAGACGCGGGCATGGGCGTATTGCACGTAGAAGACCGGGTTGTCCTTGGACTGCTCCAGCACCTTGTCAAAGTCGAAATCCAGCGGCGCGTCATTCTTGCGCGTCAGCATGTGAAAGCGGGTCACGTCGGCGCCCGCCTGCTCGACCACGTCGCGCAGGGTGACGAATGTCCCCGCCCGCTTGGACATCTTGAACGGCTCGCCGTTCTTGTACAGCTTGACCAGCTGGCACAGCTTGACATCGAGCGGCACCCGCCCGCCCGACAGGGCCGAAACGGCGGCCTTCATCCGCTTGACATAGCCGCCGTGATCGGCCCCGAACACGTCGATCAGCAGATCGAAGCCGCGGCTGATCTTGTCGAAGTGATAGGCGATGTCGGGGGCGAAATAGGTCCAGCTGCCATCGGATTTCTGCACCGGGCGGTCCACATCGTCGCCATGCGCGGTTGACCGGAACAGCGTCTGCTGGCGCGGCTCCCAATCCTCGGGGGTCTTGCCCTTCGGCGGCTCCAGCACGCCCTCGTAGATCAGGCCCTGTTCGCGCAAGGTGGCGATGGCGGCCTCGATCTTGCCGGTGCCGTAAAGCGCCTTTTCCGACGAGAACACGTCCATCTCGACGCCCAGCAGCGCCAGATCGGCGCGGATCAGCGCCATCATCTGCTCGGTGGCAAACTCGCGCACGTCTTCCAGCCAGTCGGCCTCGGGCCGCTCCAGCAGGCTGTCGCCATAGCGCGCCTTGAGCGCCGCGCCGACCGGCACGAGATAGTCGCCCGGATAGAGCCCCTCGGCGATCTCGGGGCTGAGCCCGTTGGCCTCGCGGTAGCGTTCATAGGCAGAGCGGGCCAGCACATCGACCTGCGCGCCGCCATCGTTGATGTAGTATTCGCGCGTCACATCGTAGCCGGCGAAGGCCAGAAGGCTCGCCAGCGCGTCGCCGAACACCGCGCCGCGGGTATGGCCGACATGCATCGGCCCGGTCGGGTTGGCGGAAACGAACTCGACATTGACCTTCTGCCCCTGCCCCAGTTGCGAGCGGCCAAAGCCCGCATCGGTGAGCGCCGCGCGCACCACCGCCTGCCAGACCGGCGCGGCCAGACGCAGGTTGAGAAAGCCGGGGCCGGCCACTTCGGCCAGCTCGATCCGCGGATCGGCGGCCAGCCGGGCGGCCAGCGCATCGGCAATGGCGCGCGGGTTCTGCCCGGCGGGCTTGGCCAGCACCATGGCGGCATTGGTGGCCATGTCTCCATGCGCCGCGTCGCGCGGCGGCTCGACGGCGACCTGATCGAAGGCCAGGCCCGGCGGCAGCGCGCCCTCGGCCACCATCGCGTCAAGACAATCGATGACCAGCAGACGGATTTCGGAGAAGATGTTCATGGCAGTTCCTTTCGCCACAAGGGCAACTTGGGCGGTTTACCACGGAAGACTGCCGCGTCAACGCCGCGCGGGCACCAATCCGGCCGCCCGGCGTCAGGAGGCGGGCTGCGGCTCGGGGCCGGGATCGGCGTCCGGCGGCAGGAGCGAGATCAGCCGGCTGCCCGCCCCCAGCTTTGGCGTTTCATCCTTCCTGACGAAACGGATGACCCGTTGCGGCGAGATGGTCAGGACCAGCATGGCGCCGGGCCGCTTGGCGCGCCATTCGGCAAAGCCGAACTCGTCGGTCAGGCGGGTGACGCGGAAGGTCCAGCCCTCGGCCAGCATCCGTTCGAGCCCGGCATGGGTCTCGTCGGGGCCGAAGGGCTTGCCGCCCAGCACGTTGGCCAGCGCGTGGCGGGCGCTGTCGCTGCGCTCGCGCAGCACCTGATAGACGCTGTCGCGGCCAAACTCCGGGGCAAGGTCGGTGCAGACCAGCGTGTTGTAGGCATCATTGTCGGTCGCGGCGACGATGATGTCATAAGAGAGCAGTTCCAGATGGTTATCGGCCGCCTCCGACAGGATGTCGCCCGAAAAGGTCTTGAGCCCCGCCACCCGCGCGGCACTGAGATGGCCGAAATTGGGGTCGGTCAGCAGGACCGGGATCTCGGCCTTGGTCAGCGCCTCGCCCAGTCCGAGCGTGAAGCGCGAGCCGCCGACCAGGATCACCCCCGGCTGGCCCGAGCCCGACAGGCCCAGAAACTGCGCAAACGGCGTCAGCGTGAAGCCGTGCAGCACCACCGTGGCGGCCACCAGCGCAAAGGCCAGCGGCCCGATCACCGCGGCATCGGCGATGCCCAGTGCGGCCAGCCGCTCGCCAAAGAGGCCCGCGACCGCGACCAGCACCACCCCCCTCGGGCCGGTGAAGGCGATCAGCACCTCCTCGCGCCAGGGCAGCCCGGCGCCGAACAGCGCGCCAAACACCGTGGCCGGACGCACCACGAGCACCACCACCACCACAAACAGCGCCGCGCGCCAGTCGAGCGCCCGCAAGGCGCCGAAATCGAGCGAGGCCGCCAACAGGATGAACACGCCCGAGACCAGCAGCACCGTGGCATGTTCCTTGAAGCGGCGCAGTTCTTCGTAGGAGGGCAGATTGGCGTTGGCGATGCCGATGCCCATCACCGTCACCGCCAGCAGCCCGCTTTCGTGCAGCACCGCCTCGGAGGCAGCGAAAACCATCAGCAGCACCACGAACAGCACCGGAACCTTCATGTATTCCGGCACCCGGCCGTCACGGAATGCCCGCGCGACCGCCCAGGCCGCCGCCGCGCCGACGGCGGCCGCAAAGGCGGTGCCGACCGCCAGCCCCGGCGCGGCCTGCGCGAAGGTGGTGCCGCTATGGGTCGCCACCACCACCTGAAAAGCCAGCACCGCCGCCAGCGCCCCGATCGGGTCGTTGACGATGGCCTCCCATTGCAGGATCGCCGCCGGGCGCCGCGCCAGGCGCGCATTGCGCAGCAGGGGCGCGATCACCGTGGGTCCGGTCACGATCATGATGCCGCCAAAGACGGTGGCGCTTTCCCAGCTCAGCCCCGCCACGTAGCGCAAGGCCAGCGTCGACAGGAGCCAACCCAGCGGCGCGCCGACAAAGACCAGCCGCCGCACCCCCTTGGCCGCATCGCGCAGGGTGCCGAGGTTGAGCGTCAGCCCGCCCTCGAACAGGATCACCGCCACGGCCAGCGAGACCATCGGGCTGACCAGTGGCCCGATATCGCGCGCCGGGTCGAACACGCCGGTTGCCGGCCCGATCAGCAGCCCCGCGCCCAGCATCAGCACGATGGCCGGCATCGACAGCCGCCAGGCGATCCATTGCGAGCCGACGCCAAGCGCGCCCACCAGCGCAAACGCGGTGATCGGCGCAATCGCGCCCGAAGTCAGTGTCTCAACCGCCACGAAGAACCCTCGTTCTGATCAATACGTCCGACCCTGTTAGCCTTGCATGTTCCTGCAATGCAAACCGGTCCGTCATTCCCGATATGTAATCTGCCACGATCCGCGCAAGCCCGGTCTGCGAGGTCGCGTCGGCCACGTCCTTGCGCCACTGCTTGGGCAACAGCTCGGTGTCGGACATGAACAGCGGGAACAGGTCGCGGATCACCTGCGTGACCTCGGCGCGCATCTCGACCACGTCGGGCGCCCGATACATGCGGTGAAACAGGAACTCGCGTATCACCTTGAGATCGCGCCACAATTCCGGCGAGAACCGCACCATCATCCGCCCGGCCATGCGCACTTCGGCGGCCGATGCCGGACCCAGATCGGTCAGAGCGCGGCGCGACACCACGATCACATCCTCGACCAGGATCCCGAAGAACCGCCGCAGCGCCTCGTGGCGGCGGCGGTAGTAGTTGAGGCCCGGATAGCTCTGGTCAACCTCGGCGAAACAGTCGCGCAGCACCGGCAGTTCCGCCAGCTCGTCGGTCGAGAACAGCTCGGCGCGCAGCCCGTCATGCAGGTCATGGCTGCTATAGGCGATGTCGTCGGCCAGGGCGGCCACCTGCGCCTCGGCGCTGGCATGGGTGGTCAGTTCCAGATCGTGGCGGGCATTGTAATCGGCCAGCGCGTAGGGCACCGGCTCGGCCACCGGCCCGTTATGCTTGGCGATGCCTTCCAGGGTTTCCCAGGTCAGGTTCAGCCCGTCCCATTCGGCATAGTGCCGCTCGAGCGAGGTGACGATGCGGATCGCCTGGGCGTTGTGGTCAAAGCCGCCATGGGGCGCCATCAGCTCGTTGAGCGCCTCCTCGCCGGTATGGCCGAAGGGCGGATGGCCAAGGTCATGGGCCAGCGCCACGGCCTCGGTGAGATCGGAATTGAGATCGAGCGCGGCGGCAACGGTGCGCGCCACCTGCGCCACCTCGATCGAATGGGTCAGGCGCGTGCGGAAGTAATCGCCCTCGTGCTCGATGAACACCTGCGTCTTGTGCTTGAGCCGGCGAAAGGCCGACGCGTGAATGATCCGGTCTCGGTCGCGCTGGAAGGGCGACCGGAACGCGCTTTCCTCCTCCGCGTACAGCCTTCCCCGGGCGGTCTGCGGATCGGAGGCATAGGGGGCTGCCATGTCCTGCCCTGCCTGAACTTGTGTTACTGCCTGGACCGACTATATTTCACTCTCGACGCAACCGATAGGTGCAACCATGCTGACACTTCCTCCCAATGTCACCGACCGCGCCTTTGCCCGGCTGGCCGAGATCGGCGCCAGCGCCAGCGGCAAGGCCCTGCGGGTGGCGGTCGAGGGCGGCGGCTGTTCGGGCTTTCAGTATGAAATCACGCTCGACGATCCGGCCGAGGACGATCTGCGCCTGACCGGCGAGGGCGAGACGGTGGTGGTCGATTCGGTGTCGCTGCCGTTTCTGGCCGGGGCCACCATCGACTTCACCGATGAACTGATCGGCGCGCGCTTTGCCGTCGACAACCCCAACGCCTCCTCGTCCTGCGGCTGCGGCACCAGTTTCTCGATGTGAGCGGGCCATTTAACCAGACCCTGCTGGACCGCGTCGCCGCCGAGGAGCGCGATCTGGTTTTCACCCGCTTTTCCAATGCGATGGGGATCGACATTGGACTTGACCTGTTGGCGCGCGCCCGCCAGCGCGGCCTGGCCATCGCCATCAACGTGACCCGGCATGGCCACTGCCTGTTTCACGCCAGCCTGCCCGGCACCAGCCCCGACAACGCCGAATGGATCCGGCGCAAGCGTCTGGTGGTGGATCGGTTCGGGCAATCCTCGCTCCATATCGGCACCAGACTACGGATCGAGGGGCGCAGCCTGGAAGACGCCTATATCCTGCCGCCCCATACCTATGCCGCCCATGGCGGCTGCTTTCCGATCCTGCTGCGCGACACCGGCCCGATCGGCTCGGTCACGGTCTCGGGTCTGCCGGAAATCGACGATCACGACCTGGTGGTCGAGGTGCTGCGCGCGCATCTGGCCTGATCGCTTGCGCCGCGCCCGGCCTTGGGCCAAGACTGACGCAATCAGCCGGAGGGCCCCATGAAGATCGCCACCTTCAACATCAACGGCGTCAAGGCGCGGATCGAGGCGGTGACGACCTGGCTGGACGAGAGCCGGCCCGACGTGGCGCTGTTGCAGGAGATCAAGTCGGTTGACGAGAACTTCCCCCGGGAAGTCTTTGAAGACATGGGATATAATGTTGCCACCCATGGCCAGAAGGGCTTCAACGGCGTGGCGATCCTGTCGAAATTTCCGCTTGAAGACGTGGTGCGCGGCCTGCCCGGCGACGACAGTGACGAGCAGGCCCGCTGGATCGAGGCCACGGTGGTGGGCAACAGGGCGGTGCGGATCTGCTGCCTCTACCTGCCCAATGGCAACCCGGCGCCGGGCCCCAAATACGACTACAAGCTGGCCTGGATGGAGCGGCTGCGGCTGCGCGCTCAGGCGCTGATGGCGGATGAACAACCCGCGCTAATGGCCGGTGATTACAACATAATTCCGCAACCCGAAGATGCCGCCAGACCCGAAGCCTGGCAGGAGGACGCGCTGTTCCGGCTGGAGAGCCGCGCCGCCTGGCGCCGGATTCTGGCGCTGGGGCTGACCGAGGCGTTTCGCGCCCGCACCGCCGGTCCGGGGCATTACAGCTACTGGGATTTCCAGAAGAACGCCTGGGACCGCAATGACGGCATCCGCATCGACCATTTCCTGCTGACCCCGCAATGCGCCGATCTGCTGGAGGAATGCTGGATCGAGCCGGAGTTGCGGGGCCGCGAAAAGCCCTCCGATCACGTGCCGGTCTGGGTCTCGCTGGCGGCCTAGCCGGCGGTCACGTCATGCCCGAACAGCCAGTCGAGCCGGCGCAGATAGGCGTTGGGGGCCAGCTTGTCCGCTGCCCGCAGCGCGGCGTGGGCGGCAAGGCGCCTGACGCCTGACAGGTGATAGCGGGTGGCGTTGGCCGCGGCGGTGTCGATGGCGCGCACCGCGCGGTCACGGCGGCGAGACTGGTAGCGCGCCAGCGCGGTTTCCAGCGCCGGTTCCTCGTTGCAGCAGGCGGCCAGCACAAAGGCGTCTTCCAGCGCCAGATTGGCGCCCTGGGCCTGGAATGGCAGGGTCGGATGGGCCGCGTCGCCCAGAATCGCCAGGCCATGGCCGAACCAGGTTTCGGCGACCGGGTGGCGGAACAGGCCCCAAAGATGGGTGCTCTGGACGCGGGCGAGGATGTCGCGCAAGACGGGTGCGCAATCGGCGAAGGCCGCCTGCAGCGAGGCCGGCTCGTCGCGCTGATGCCAGCCCTCCTGCACCCAGGCCGATTGCTCCTGCACGGCCACGACGTTGAGATGCCCCCCCGGCAGCGGATAGGTCACCACATGGCGGCCGGGCGCCATCCAGATGCGGGACTCGGCCGGCGCGACCATGTCCTTGATCAGCGCCCGCCAGGCGACAAAGCTGGTGAAGAACGGGGCATCGGACCCGTTGAGCAGCGGGCGCAGGCAGGAATGCACCCCGTCTGCACCCACGACCAGATCGGCGGTCAGTTCCGAGCCATCCTCGCAGCGGACCTTGCCGCCCGCCACCGCGCCGGCGACGCGGAGGCCGGTGCGGACCCTGACCCCGGCCGTGGCGCAGGCCTCGGCCAGCATGCCCAGCAGGTCGCCGCGATGGTAGAAGCGGTAGGGCTCGCCGGGCAGGCCGCGCAGGTCGAATCGCGCCAGCCTTGCGCCGCCAAGCGCATCCATGGGCACCACGGCCTCGGCGCGGATACTGCTGCGGGTCGCCGCCTCGCGCAGGCCGAGCGCGGCCAGAACCGCGCCGCCATTGGGGGTGATCTGCAGGCCCGCGCCAAACTCGCGCAGCTCTGGCGCCTGTTCCAGCACCTGAACCTCTGCCCCGGTGCGCGCGAATGCCAGTGCGGCGGCAAGGCCCGCAATACCTCCGCCAACGACCGCGATACTCCGTCCGAAATTGGCCTTTGCCGGTGCCAGGTCAGTCGTCCCGGTGGACTTTTTCGCGGCGCTCGTGGCGCTCCTGAGCCTCCAGGCTCATGGTGGCGATCGGCCGCGCGTCCAGACGCTTGAGCGAGATCGGCTCGCCGGTGATCTCGCAATAGCCGTATTCGCCATCGTCGATCCGGCGCAGGGCGGAATCGATCTTGGAGACCAGCTTGCGCTGGCGGTCGCGGGTGCGCAGTTCCAGCGCCCGGTCGGTTTCCTCGCTGGCGCGGTCGGCCACATCGGGGATGTTGCGGGTCTGGTCCTTCATGCCCTCGATCGTGTCGCGGCTGTCCTCGACGATCTCGGCTTTCCAGTTCAGCAGTTTCCGGCGGAAATACTCGAGCTGGCGCTCATTCATGAAGGGCTCGTCTTCTGCGGGACGGTAGTCATCAGGAATGAATTTTTCCGATTTCATTGTTGAACCTTCTGTCAGGCCACCGACCGAATACACCTGGTCACAAGTTGTCGGGACACCCGGTATTTCCGGCCCGTTTACAATGTTGCCCCGGTTGTGTCACCCCCGAAAGCGCGCGGCCCTCATCGAGTTGATGTCGCGGGCGAAGTTGCTAGTCTGGCGGCTGATTTTGGCAGCCCAGGACACAGTCTGAATGAAATTCTCCGGCACCGATGCCTACGTCGCCACCGACGATCTCACGGTCGCGGTCAATGCCGCCGTGACGCTGGAGCGGCCGCTGCTGGTCAAGGGCGAGCCCGGCACCGGCAAGACCGAACTGGCCCGCCAGGTGGCCCGGGCGCTGGGGCTGCCGATCATTGAATGGCATATCAAGTCCACCACCAAGGCCCAGCAGGGGCTGTATGAATACGATGCGGTCAGCCGGTTGCGCGACAGCCAGCTGGGTGACGCCCGGGTCAACGACGTGGCCAACTATATTCGGCGCGGCAAGCTGTGGACGGCGTTTGCCGCCGAGGGCCGGGTGGTGTTGCTGATCGACGAGATCGACAAGGCCGATATCGAGTTCCCGAACGACCTGCTGCAGGAGCTCGACCGGATGGAATTTCACGTCTACGAGACCGGCGAGACGGTGCAGGCGCGTCACCGGCCGATCGTCATCATCACCTCGAACAACGAAAAGGAGCTGCCCGACGCCTTCCTGCGCCGCTGCTTCTTCCACTACATCCGCTTTCCCGACCCCGAGACCATGCGCCGGATCGTCGCCGTGCATCACCCCGGCATCAAGGAGGCGCTGCTGACCACGGCGCTGACCCAGTTCTACGAATTGCGCGACACGCCGGGCCTGAAGAAGAAGCCCTCCACCTCCGAGGTGCTCGACTGGCTCAAGCTGCTGCTGGCCGAAGACCTGAGCGCCGAGGACCTGCGCCGCGACGCCAGCCAGTCGCTGCCCAGGCTGCATGGCGCGCTGCTGAAGAACGAACAGGACGTGCACCTGTTCGAGCGAATAGCCTTCATGGCGCGATCGGGCCGCTGACGCTCCAACTTGGTTAACAGTTGACAGGGTCGGCGCGCATTGTCGCGATCTGGCGACAAAATTGCCCAACTTCCGCCTAAATTGCTTTGCGTTTGCCGCCGGCTCTGCAAGTAATGGCGCGGGGGCTCTGAATTTGGGAAACGACTTTGATGGTTCAGGCCAAGCCGATATCCATTCGCCCGCTGCAAGCCTCCGACTGGCCGGAATGGCACCGTCTGTGGACCGGTTATCTGGATTTCTATGAGACCGTGCTGCCCGAGGCGACCTATGTCAGGACGTTCGAGCGCATGCTCTCCGGCCAGCCCAACGAATATTCCGGGCTGGTTGCCGAGGGGCAAGACGGGCTCGTCGGGCTGACGCATTACCTGTTTCACCGCCATGGCTGGAAGGCGGAGAATGTCTGCTACCTGCAGGATCTCTATGCCGATCCTTCGGTGCGCGGCAGCGGTGTCGGGCGCAAGCTGATCGAGGCGGTCTATGCCGCCGCCGACGCGGCGGGCGCACCGGCGGTCTACTGGATGACGCAGGAAAACAACGCCACCGCGCGGCAGTTGTATGACCGGATCGCCACGCTGACGCCCTTCCTCAAGTATTCGCGGTTCTGATCATGCACAAAGCATTGCTTTCATTGACTATTGCCGTTTCGCTGTCTGCCTGCATGGCCACGCAGCCCGAGACCCCGCCTACCCGCGCCGAGCTGCCGAGCTACGCCATGCCGGCGATGAAGACCTTTTCCGGCGCGCCGGGCACCGCGATCCTGCGGCCCAACAGCGAGATCGGGCGCGATTTCATGGACCTCGCCTTCCAGATGGAAAGCGGCCGCGCCCTGACGCTACTGACCCGCTTCGAGGGGCCGATAACCGTGCGCGTCAACGGCCAGGCCCCGGCCAGCCTCGGGCCCGACCTGCAAGCGCTGCTGGCGCGCCTGCGCAACGAGGCGGGCATCGACATCCGCCAGACCGCCGGACCGGCCGCCAGCCTGACGGTGCAGGCCGTGCCGCGCGCCGAGTTGCAGCGCGCCGTGCCGGGGGCCGCCTGCTTCGTGATCCCGCGGGTGACCAGCTGGAACGAGTTTCTGACCCATCGCGGCACGGCCCGGGTGGAATGGTCCACGCTGACCGCACGCGAGACCGCTGCCATATTCGTGCCATCAGACGTCGCCCCGCAGGAGATCCGCGACTGCCTGCACGAGGAACTGGCGCAGGCGCTGGGGCCTTTGAACGATCTCTACCGCCTGCCCGACTCGGTGTTCAACGATGACAACATGAACACCGTTCTGACCGGCTTCGACATGCTGGTCCTGCGCGCCTATTACGCGCCCGAACTGCACAACGGCATGTCGCGGGCCGAGGTGGCCGCGCGGCTGCCGGCGGTGCTGGCGCGGCTCAACCCGGCGGGCCAGCGGCCGGGCGGCCGCAGCCCGGCGCCCGAATCGCCGGCGTGGAAATCGGCCATCGAGACCGCGCTGACCAATGGCCAGTCCCAGGCCGCCCGTCAGGCCGCCGCCGCGCGCGCCGTGGCGCTGGCCGGGCAAAACGGCTGGTCGGATTCGCGGCTGGGCTTTTCCTACTACGTGCTGGGCCGGTTGCTGGTGGCGACCGAGCCGGAGCGGGCGCAAGGCGCCTTCAACGCCGCGCAGCGGCTGTTTGACGGCTCGGCCGAGACCCGGTTGCAAGCAGCGCATGTCGCGGTCCAGCAGGCGGCCTTCGCGCTGCATGACGGCGATGGCGCGGCGACGCTCGCCATTGTCGACGCCGCCCTGCCCGCCGCCCGCGCGCATGAGAATGCGGCGCTGATGGCGACGCTGATGATGTTCCGCGCCGAGGCGCTTGCCCTGATGGGGCGCGGCGCCGAGGCCGAGGCCGTGCGGCTGGACAGTCTGGGTTGGGCGCGCTACGGCTTTGGCAACCCGGTTCTGGTGCAGGCGCGGCTGAACGAGATCGCAGCGCTGAGCCCGCAACACGAAGGCTGATGCCATGATCTATCCCCTTGCCGGCCTTGCCCTTGGCGCAGCGTTGGGCGCCTGGCGGGCGCGGGCGCGCGGCGGCAACCGGCTGGACCTGCTGCAATGGGCCGCGGTCGGCGGGTTGATCGGGGCGGTGATCGGGATGTTCGCGCTGGTGCTGATCGTCCGCAGCGCCGGCTGAGCCCGGTGTTCCTGCGCTTTTTCGAAGGCTTGCGGACCGGCGGGGTGCCGGTGTCGCTGCGCGAGTTCCTGACCTTTCTCGAAGCGATGCGCGCCGGGCTTGTCACCTATGACGTCGAGGCCTTCTACTATCTGGCGCGCACCACCATGGTGAAGGACGAGCGCCATATCGACCGCTTTGACCGCGCCTTTGCCGCCTGTTTCTCCGGGCTGGAAAGCGTCAACGCCGGACAGGTGCTCGACGCCATCGACCTGCCCGAGGGCTGGCTGGAAAAACTGGCGGAAAAGCACCTGACCGAGGCGGAAAAGGCCGAGTTTCAGGGGCTTGGCGGGTTCGAGGCGCTGATCAAGACCCTGCGCGAGCGGCTGGCCGAACAGCAGGGGCGACATCAGGGCGGCTCGAAATGGATCGGCACCGCCGGCACCTCGCCCTTTGGCGCCTACGGATACAATCCCGAAGGGGTGCGCATCGGCCAGGACCGCAGCCGCCACCAGCGCGCGGTCAAGGTCTGGGACAAGCGCGAGTTCCGCAATCTCGACGACCAGGTCGAGCTGGGCACCCGCAACATCAAGGTGGCGCTCAAGCATCTGCGCAAATGGGCGCGCGAGGGGGCGGCGGACGAGCTGGACCTTGACGGCACCATCCGCAAGACCGCCGAGCATGGCTATCTGGACGTGCAGACCCGGCCCGAGCGGCACAACGCGGTCAAGGTACTGCTGTTTCTCGACGTGGGCGGCTCGATGGACCCCTATATCCGGCTGGTGGAAGAGCTGTTCAGCGCCGCGCGGGCGGAGTTCAAGCATCTCAAGTATTTCTACTTCCACAACTGCCTCTATGAGGGCGTCTGGCAGGATAACCGCCGTCGCTGGAACGCCCAGACCCCGACCTGGGAGGTGCTGCGGACCTATGGTTCTGATTACAAGTGCATCTTTGTCGGCGATGCCTCGATGTCACCCTACGAGATCGCCTATCCGGGCGGCGCCAACGAGCACTGGAATGCCGAGGCCGGCGAGGTCTGGCTGAAGCGCGCGCGCGACCAGTGGCCGGCCCATCTCTGGCTCAACCCCCTGCCCCAGCCGCATTGGGCCAACAGCCAGTCGATCGCCATGATCCGCGCCATCTTCGGGGCCGACCGCATGGTGCCGATGACGCTGCAAGGCATCCGCGAGGGCATGAAGCGGCTGGCCCGGTGACGGAACACCGCGCCGGCGCCGTGTAACGGTCAACCCCGGCCCCCAAACCGGGCCAAGACAGGAGCGGCAGCCATGCCAGCCAGACTGAAAGCCATGTGGAGCGCCGCGCCCATCGCCACGGTGCTGCTGATCGTGTCGCTGCTGGTGGCGGCGGCCTTCGGGGTGCGGCTGACCGCGCAATGGGTCTACTGGCACGACCCGGCGCGGCAGGAACAGGTGGTCGAAGGCTGGATGACCCCCGGATATGTCGCCAATTCCTGGCATGTGCCGCGCGACCTCCTGATCGAGGAGCTGGGGATAGAGCGCCGCCCCGGCCGCCCGCTCAACCTGCGCGATCTGGCGCAGAGCCGGGGCGTGCCGCTCGATGTCCTGATCGACGAGGTCAACGCCGCCGTTGCCGCCATCCGCGCCAGCGCGCCGGAGGGCCGGCCATGAGCGAGACCATATTCGCGCTGGTCAGCAGCTATGGCGTGGCGGCGATCTTTGCCTCGGCCTTCCTGTCCTGCCTGGCGCTGCCGATACCGACCTCGCTGATGATGCTGTCGGGCGGCGCCTTCGTGACCATCGGCGACATGGCCTTGTGGCAGGTGGTCAGCGCCGCCTTTGCCGGCGCGGTGCTGGGCGATCAGGCGGGCTATCTCATCGGGCGGTTCGGCGGCGCGCCGCTGGTCGAGCGGATTGCCCGCAGCCGGTCGCGTCAGGCGGTGCTGGGCCGCGCCCGCGCGCTGGTGGACCGGCGCGGCGCGCTAGGCGTGTTCTTTTCGACCTGGCTGGTGGCGCCGCTGGGGCCATGGGTCAATTTCATTGCCGGCACCACCGGGCTGAACTGGCTGCGCTTCACCTTTTGGGACGTGCTGGGCGAGGCGGTCTGGGTGACGGCCTATGTCGGGCTCGGCATGGTCTTTGCCAGCCAGATCGAGATGGTGGCGGGCATTCTGGGCAATGCGGTGGGGCTGCTGGCGGCGCTGGCGGTCGGTGCGGCGATGCTGGTCTGGATCGCCGGCGCGATGAAGCGCCAGCGCGCGGCCGCACGGGCCCGGGCGGCATGAAGACCGGCCAGCGGTTGCCCAGAGGCGCGCGCGGCCCCATATCTTGCTCATGTTGAAGTTCACGCCGATCCTGCTGGCGCTCCTTTACGGGCTGGCGATGTATCACTTCTCGGCCTGGCGGCTGGCACGCGAACTTGACGCGCGCTCGACCGAGCTTGCCGATCCGGAATTGCGCAAGCTGACCGAGCGGCTGGCCAAGGCGCTCGATATCGAGCGGATCCGGGTGCATATCTACGAGATCGGGCCGGTCAACGGGCTGGCAGCCCCTGACGGGCGCATCTTCATCACCCGTGGCTTTCACGACCGCTATCGCAGCGGCGAGGTGAGCGCGCCGGAAATGGCCAGCGTCATCGCCCATGAACTGGGGCATGTGGCGCTGGGTCATGCGCGGCGGCGGATGATCGATTTCAGCGGCCAGAACGCGCTGCGCACTGCGCTGGCCATGGTGCTGGGCCGGGTGCTGCCGGGGCTTGGCCCGCTTCTGGCCAGCGGACTGATGACCCTCTTGTCGGCGCGGCTGTCGCGCGAGGACGAATTCGAGGCCGATGCCTATGCCAGCGCGCTGCTGATCGCCGCCGGGATCGGCACCGGCCCGCAGAAATCGCTGTTTGGCAAGCTGGAGCATCTGACCGGGGCGCAGCCCGGAGCCACGCCCGCCTGGATGCTGAGCCATCCCAAGACGCCCCTGCGCATCGCCGCCATCGAGGCCAACGAGGCCAGGTGGGTGACGGGTTAGCCCAGCGCCTTGGCCAGCCGTGGCAGCCGCGCGCGCTTGAGCAACTGGCGCAGGGTGAAGGTCTCGCCCGAGAGGCGGTTGGCCTCGGCCAGCACCGCCTGCGCGGTGGCGCGCACCGGGTCGCCGGGCGCGTCCAGAAGCGACAAAAGGAAGGCATCGGGGTCGATCCGGTCCAGACCTTCCTCGCGCAGGATGTGGCGCGGGAAATCGCCGGCGTTGAAGGTGACGATCAGGTCGGCAGAGGCGGCGATGGCGCTTGCCAGCACATGCACGTCATCGGCATCGGGCAGCCACAGCCGCGCCTCCAGCCCCGCGTCCTGCGCGACCATGGCCCGTGGCCAGGCGGCAGACAGCGCCACGATCTCGCCCCGCGCGATCACTTCGGCGCCCTGCCCCAGCTTGCGGGTCGCCCGCGCCCATTCCTCAAGGATGCGCGCCGACCAGCGCGGCTCGTATCCGCCGCGCGCGGCCACCCCGATCAGGATCTCGCGCAGCACGGTCGGAAACAGCACGCAGGCGTCGAGCACGGCCCTCATAGGCGGAAGAAGATCGCCTTGAGGTAGCCGCTTTCGGCCAGATGCGGCATCAGGGGATGGTCCGGACCGGCAAAGCCGGTATGGACGATCTGCCCCCGCCGCCCGCCGCGCCCGATGCCGCGCGCGCAGGCGTTGCGGAAACTGGTCAGATCGACGGCATGGGAACACGAGCACAGGCCCAGATAGCCGCCCTCGGCGACCAGCGGCGCTGCCAGCCGCGCCACCCGCTCATAGGCCCGCAAACCTGCCTCCAGCGCTGGCTTGGCAGGCGCAAAGGCCGGCGGATCGCAGATCACCAGATCAAAACTCGCGCCTTCCTCGCCCAGGGCCGCCAGCACATCGAAGGCATCGCCCTGCCGGGTGGCAAACCTGCCCGTCACGCCCATGGCCCCGGCGCCGCCGCGCGCCAGTTCCAGCGCCGGTGCCGAGCCGTCAACCGCCAGCACATTGCCCGCGCCGCCGGCAAGCGCGGCCAGCCCGAAGCCGCCGACATGGCTGAACATGTCCAGCACCCGCGCGCCCTTGGCGAGGCTGGCGGCAAAGGCATGATTGGGGCGTTGGTCATAGAACAGCCCGGTCTTCTGCCCGCCCATCAGGTCGGCCAGATAGGTGGCGCCGTTCATCGGCACCGGCACCGGCGCGGCAGGCGCCATGCCCAGCACCACATCCATTTCCTCGGGCAGGCCTTCCAGCACCCGGGCGCGGCCGGTGCCGTTGCGGATGATGGTGCTGACCCCGGTCACGGCGGCCAGCGCCGCGCATAGCGGCGCGATCAGCGTCTCGGACCAGGCGGCGTTGGGCTGGACCACGGCAATATCGCCGAAACGGTCGACGATGACGCCGGGCAGCCCGTCGGCCTCGGCGTGGATCAGGCGATAATAGGGCTCGGCATAGAGCCGCGCCCGATGCGCCAGCGCCCGCGCAAACCGCGCCTCGAACCAGGCCTGATCCACCACCGCTTCGGGGTCGCGGTCGAGCATCCGGCAGATGATCTTCGACTGCCCGTTGAACGCCACCACGCCCAGCGGCCGCCGCTCGCTGTCTTCCAGGATCGCCAGCGCGCCGGGCGCTATCGCCCTGGTGCGGCGGTCAAGCACCAGTTCATTGGCATAGACCCAGGGAAAGCCGTGCCGGATGGCGCGCGCTTCGGCCTTGGGGGTGAGGCGGACATGGGGGAAGGAGGACGGGGTCATCCCGTCCTCCTACATGGTTCGGCCCGGCTGCGGAAGGAGTCAGATGGCGCCGGAAAGCTGCTGGTGGAACACGCCGGTCAGATACTCGGTCACGCGGACCTTCTCGGTCAGCCCCGACATGTCGAGCGCGATGGCAGCCTGCCCGCCGGGGGCGTCAAGCACGGCCTCGATCAGGCGCGGGCCCTCGATGATCTGCCCGGTTGCCGCATCGGCGACGGTGACGATGAACTTCATCGCATAGGTGCCGCCGACCGAGAAGCGGGCCTTTTCGGTCATCCCGTGCCAGCGCACCAGTTCGACGGTCACGGTGACGGGCGTATCGCCGTCCAGCCCGGCGGTGCCGGCCTCGAGCGAGTTCTGGATGATGGCGGCCACCTGCTCGTAGCGGTTGCCGATCGGGTCGCCGCGCCAGACGATGTCGGCGATCGGGTAATACTGGTTGGCCTCCGAGACCCGCAGGTCCTCGGGCACCACCACGTTGATGGCCTGCACGTCATAGGAGCGCTGGATCTGGGCGGTGCCGGCCACCAGGCCGGGGGCCTCCAGCACTTCGGCGCGGGTGGCGGTGTCGGTCATCGCGCATCCGGCGACCGAGAGCGCAAGCGAAGCTGCGGCTAGCAAACGGATCAGTGTCATTTTCCATCCTCCGGGTCAGACGACCCAAAACGGTTTGCCCCCAGGCTTTGCAGCATGGGTATCGGTGACGATCGGGGCATGAATGTGTTCAATTACGTGCAAATTCGGGACGAATTGGCTAGATTTGGCCCGAGCACACCGAGGCCAGCCGCCGCAAGACGCGCGCCCTTCCCGCATTGTTAGCGCTAACGATGCATGTTATCAGGCCGCGACTCGACAACCCGGAGACAAGATGACCCTGCACCCCAAACTTGCCGCCGTGACCGACCGCATCCGCGCCCGCTCTGCCCGGACCCGCGCCGATTACCTCGACCGGATGGCCCGCGCCGCCGCCGAGGGCCCGCGCCGCGCCCATCTGAGCTGTGGCAACCAGGCCCATGCCTATGCGGCGATGACGCAGGACAAGGCGGCGCTGGCTGCGGCCCGATGCCCCAATATCGGCATCGTCACCGCCTATAATGACATGCTGTCGGCGCATCAGCCCTATGAGCATTACCCCCCGATGATCCGCGAGGCGGCCCGCGCCAGCGGTGCCACCGCACAGGTTGCCGGCGGGGTTCCGGCGATGTGCGATGGCGTCACCCAGGGCCAGACCGGGATGGAACTGTCGCTGTTCTCGCGCGATGTCATCGCATTGTCGGCCGGAGTCGCGCTGTCACACAACGTCTTTGACGCGGCGATGTATCTGGGCGTCTGCGACAAGATCGTCCCCGGCCTCGTGATCGCCGCCGCCACCTTCGGCTATATCCCGGCGGTGTTCGTCCCGGCCGGGCCGATGGCCTCGGGCCTGCCCAATGACCAGAAATCCAGGGTCCGCCAGCAATTCACCGCCGGCGAGGTCGGCCGTGAAAAGCTGATGGAGGCCGAGATGGCCTCCTATCACGGTGTCGGCACCTGCACCTTCTACGGCACCGCCAACACCAACCAGATGCTGATGGAGTTCATGGGCCTGCACCTGCCCGGCGCCTCCTTCATCAACCCTGACGATCCCTTGCGCGACGCGCTGACCACCGAGGCCGCACAACTGGCCAGCCGGATCACCGCGCTCGGCAACGACTATCGCCCCGCCAGCGCCATTCTCGACGAGCGCGCCTTCGTCAACGGCATGGTCGGGCTGATGGCCACGGGCGGCTCGACCAACCTGGTGCTGCACCTGCCGGCCATGGCGCGCGCGGCGGGCATCCAGCTTGACCTGCAGGATTTCGCCGACCTGTCCGAGATCACGCCGCTGATGGCCAAGGTCTATCCCAACGGCCTGGCGGACGTGAACCATTTCCACGCCGCGGGCGGGCTGGGCTTCATGATCGGCCAGTTGCTCGATGCCGGCCTGCTGCATCCCGATACCCGGACCATCATGGGCACCGGGCTGGACGCCTACACCGCCGAGCCGCGCCTGACCGAGGGCCGGCTGCATTGGGTCGACGGCCCGAAATCCAGCCTCAACGACAAGATCCTGCGCCCCGCCCGCGACCCGTTCAGCCCGCAGGGCGGGCTGGTGCAGATGAACGGCAATCTGGGTCGCGGGGTCATCAAGATCTCGGCCGTGGCGCCCGACCGCCACGTGATCGAGGCGCCCGCGCGCATCTTCCATGACCAGGAGTCGGTCAAGGCCGCCTTCCGCGCCGGCGAGTTCACCCAAGACACCGTGGTGGTCGTGCGCTTTCAGGGCCCGAGGTCCAACGGCATGCCCGAGCTGCACGGCCTGACCCCGACCCTGGCGGTGCTGCAGGATCGCGGATTGCGGGTGGCGCTGGTGACCGACGGGCGCATGTCGGGCGCCTCGGGCAAGGTCCCGGCGGCCATCCATGTCAGCCCCGAAGCCGCCGATGGCGGGCCGCTGGCGCTGTTGCGCGACGGCGACCTGATCCGGCTCGACGCGGCCAGCGGCAGGCTTGACGTGCTCGGGGTCGATCTGGCCAGCCGCCAGCCCGCCGCGGCCGATCTGTCGGGCAACGGCACCGGCGTGGGGCGCGAACTGTTCGAGCTGTTCCGCCGCTCGGTCGGCCCCGCCACCGAGGGCGCCAATGCGCTGGCCTGACAAGACCATTGCCCAAACGCCGCATCCCGCCTAAGCCCTCACCCGGACTACCCTTCATTTTGGCCCAAATACCTCCGCCGGAGGCTCCCGGCCACGCAACATACCAGACCACAGGACCCGTGCCATGACCCCGCAAACCGCCTCGGACCTCAGCCGCAAGATCTGCCTTCTGGCCCCGGTGATCCCGGTGCTGGTGATCGATGATGCCGGCACCGCCGCGGCGCTGGCCCGCGCGCTGATCAGGGGCGGCCTGCCGGCGCTGGAAGTCACCCTGCGCACTCCCGCCGCGCTGGAGGCCATCCGCGAGATGGCCCGCGTGCCCGGCGGCGCGGTCGGCGCGGGCACCTTGCTGACGCCCGCCGATGTCGAGGCCGCCAAGGCGGCGGGCGCCACCTTCGGGGTCTCTCCGGGCGCCACCGACCGGGTGCTGGACGCCTGCGAGGCCAATGACCTGCCGCTGTTGCCCGGGGCGGCCACCTCGTCCGAGGTGATGCGCCTCCTGGAGCGCGGCTACACGGTGCAGAAATTCTTCCCCGCCGAGGCCAATGGCGGGGTGCCCGCGCTCAGGGCCATCGGCGCGCCGATCCCGCAGGTCAAGTTCTGCCCCACCGGCGGCGTCAGCCTGAAGAACGCGCCTGATTACCTCGCCCTGGGCAACACGCTCTGCGTCGGCGGCAGCTGGGTCGCGCCGGCCCATCTGGTCACGGCCGGAGACTGGGACGCGATCACCGCGCTGGCCGCCGAAGCCGCCGCCCTGCCGCGCTAGAGCCTAGCTGCGCCGCCCCATGGCGCCGCCCCGCCGCCGCGCCGGGGCGGGCCGGGTCAGCGCGGCGCGCAGGGTCAGCGTCATGGGATGGTCGGCGGGCTCGCCGGCGTGGCGGTCGAGCAGTTCCTGCACCAGCAAGCGGGTATCGGTGCCCAGCGGCACGCCCAGGGCCCAGTCCAGAAAGATCGACCGGCATTCGGGGGCGCCGATCCCCTCGATGCGATAGGACTCGCGGATCAGGCCCTTGGGGTCCAGCGCGTCACGCATCGCCCTGGTCCGTGGATGCGCCGCCAAGCCGGGCGTCGACGATGGCGCCGGCCGCCGCGGCGGCTTCGGCCAGCGCCGCGGCAAGGTCCTCGATCGTCTCATGGCCGGTCTCCCGCAGCGCCATCCGCGTGCCTCCCTCGCCCAGGTCATCGGGCGCCAGCGCGCCGCCCCCGATGAGCCGGGCGGTGGCCTGCACCTGCCAGAAAAGCCCCGACGCGGCCTGCAGTGCAGCGCCTTCTGCGGCACTCAGAAAGCCGGTCGCGACACCGGCGGCGATCTGGTCGGGCAATTCGCGCGCCGGCGAGCCGGCCAGCAGGGCGCCGGTCTGGGCCAGCAGCTCGATATCCTGCAACCGCCCCGCCCCGATCTTGGCGTCCCACAGGCCCTGCGGCACCTTGGCCTCGGCGATGCGCCCGCGCATCTCGGCCACATCGGCCAGCACCGATTGGCCCGCCGACTTGTCGCGCAGCAGCGCGCGGCGAAACGCCTCGATCTCGGCCGCCAGCCCGCCATCGCCGGCGATGGCGCGCGCGCGGGTCAGGGCCAGATGCTCCCAGGTCCAGGCCTCGGTGCGCTGGTAGTCCTCGAAGGCCGCCAGCGAGGTCGCCACCGGCCCCTGCCGTCCCGAGGGACGCAGCCGCATGTCGACTTCGTAGAGCCTGCCGTTGGGCATGGGTGCGGTCAGCGCCGTCACCATGGCCTGGGTCAGCCGGGCGAAATACTGCCGCGTCGCCAGCGGGCGCGCACCGTCCGAGGCATCGGCGCCCTGCGCGTCATAGATCACGATCAGGTCGAGATCGGAGGCGGCGTTGAGCCGCGCGGCCCCGAGCGAGCCCATCCCCACCACCACCGCGCCGCGCCCCGGCGGCGGCCCGTGGCGCACCGCGAAATGGGCGCAGACGGCGGGCCAGAGGGCGGCCAGCGTCGCCTCGGCCAGATCGGCATATTCGCGCCCGGCGACCGTGGCCGGGGTCAGCCCGCGCAGATGGTGCACGCCGATGCGGAAGTGCCATTCCTTGTGCCAGCGCCGCGCCTCGTTGAGGCCGGCCTCATAGTCCGGCGCCTCCGCCAGCACCTGCGCCAGATCGGCGCGCAGCGAGTCCACGCCCGGCCAGTCGGAGAAGAAGCCGCCGCCGATCACCGCGTCGAACACCGCCGAGTTGCGCGACAGATACTGCGCCAATGCCGGCGCGGTGGCGCAGATATCGACGATCAGCCCGGTCAGCTGCGGATTGGCGTCAAACAGCGAGAACAGCTGCACCCCGGCGGGAAGCCCGGCCAGGAACTGGTCGAACTGGGCCAGCGCTTCATCCGGCTTGGCCGCATCCTGCAGGCGCGCCAGCAGGTCGGGCCGCAGGCGGCGGAAGATCTCGACCGCGCGGGCCGAACGCAGCGCCGGATAGGTGACCCAGCGCGCGGTCACCTCGGCGCCGAAATCGCCCTTGGGCAGCGGCGCGGCCGGCCCGGGGGCGAAAAAGCCCTCGGTCAGCTCATGCACCTCGGTCAGCCGGTCGGTCAGGTCCTGGCGCAGATCGTCCAGGTCGCGGCCCATGAAGGCGGCCAGCCGCGCAAAGCCTTCGGGCGAGTTGGGCAGGAGATGGGTCTGCGCGTCGTTGCACATCTGCACCCGATGCTCGACCTCGCGGTGAAAGCGGTAGTGGTCATAGAGCGTTTCGGCATCCTGATCGGAGACCCAGCCGGCGGCGGCCAGCCGCTCCAGCCCCAGCCCGGTCTGGCGCACCCTCAGCGAGGGGTCGCGCCCGCCGGCGATCAGCTGCCGGGTCTGGGTGAAGAACTCGATCTCGCGGATGCCGCCGCGCCCGAGCTTCATGTTGTGCCCCTCCAGCACCAGACCGCCGCGCAGGCCCTTGTGGTCGCGGATGCGCAGCCGCATGTCATGGGCATCCTGAATGGCGGCGAAATCCAGATGCTTGCGCCAGACGAAGGGGTTCAGGCCGGTCAGGAACCGCGCGCCCGCCGACAGATCGCCGGCGCAGGGGCGCGCCTTGATGTAGGCGGCGCGTTCCCAGGTGCGCCCGACGCTTTCGTAATAGCGTTCGGCGGCCTCCATCGACAGGCAGACCGGCGTGACGCTGGCATCGGGGCGCAGGCGCAGATCGGTGCGAAACACGTAGCCCTCGGCGGTGACGTCGGACAGGATCGCGGTCAGACGGCGGGTGACGCGAATCAGCGCGGCGCGGGCGTCGTGATAGTCGTCGGGGTCGAAACGGGTCTCGTCGAACAGGCAGATGAGGTCGATGTCGGACGAATAGTTCAGCTCGCCCGCCCCCATCTTGCCCATGGCCAGCACCACCATGCCGCCGGCGGTTTCGGCATCGGCCTCGGCCAGGCCGGGGATCTTGCCGCGCCTGATCTCGGCCGCGACCAGTTGCCGGAGCGCCACGTCGCAGGCGCGGTCGGCCAGATCGGTCAGCACCTGGGTCACGGTTTCCAGCGGCCAGACCCCGCCCAGATCGGCCAGGGCCACCAGCGCCGCGATCCGCCGCTTGCCCTGGCGCAGGGCGGCGGCCAACTGGTCGGGCGGCACCGCGCCAAGCCCGGCCAGCAGCGTTTCGACCGCGCCTTCGGGATCGTCAAAGGCCGCGGTCAGCCAGCCGGCCTCCTGCGCCAGGAGGCCCGACAGGTAGGGGCTGCACCCCGCCGTGCCCGCGATCAGGCCGGCCATCCCGGGCGGCTGGCCGGGATAATGGGCAAGGGCCGCCCGGCCGATCTCGGGGTCATGGGGTCGGGGGCTGCGGGTCAGGCGGGACAACATGTTCATGGGGGCACCATGGGGCGCGGCACGGGGCTGGTCAATCGGCCGAACCGGCGCCACAGTGGGACCAGCCAGGAGGCAAAGGATGAGCAAGAGCCTGAAGCGGGTGACCGCCGCCCTGAGCGCGGCCGGGCTGAACGCCGTGCCGGTGGCGATGCCGGCAACCACCCGCACCGCCCAGGAGGCCGCCGACGCGGTCGGCTGCGCGCTGGACCAGATCGTCAAGTCCATCATCTTTCAGGGCAGCCACAGCGGCGAGGTGATCCTGTTCCTGACCGCGGGGGGCAACCGGGTCGATCCGGCCAGGGCTGCCGGGCTGGCCGGCGAGGCATTGCTGCGGGCCGATGCCGAGATCGTGCGGGCGCGCACCGGCTTTGCCATTGGCGGGGTGGCGCCGGTTGGCCACCTGCACCCGATCCGCGCCTTCTGGGACCCGCGCCTCGACGATTTCGGGCAGGTCTGGGCGGCGGCGGGCACCCCGCAGCATGTCTTTGCCATCGCGCCGGCCGATCTGCGGCGCATATCGGCGGCGGCAATGGGCGAGTTTACCGCCTGACCTGCGGCTTTTGATCCTTTGCTGCCAGCGCGTTAGCCCGTTTCTGCCCTGCAGCATGTAAAAATCTTTAACATTGAGTCTTGACGCCGGGGCATCCGCTGCCGATATCGTTGATGTGAACGGTATTCACATGAACCGCATAGCTGGAGACACCCATGACTGACGCAACCTCACTCCATCCCCCCACCTACAGCGACCGTGGCGCCCGCCGCGCCGGAAACTGGTTCACCCGCGCCGAAGGCTGGCTTGACGACCGTGGCAAGGGCGCCTGGATCGCCGCCATGGTGCTGGGTTTCATCTTTGTCTGGCCCGTCGGGCTGGCCATCCTCGCCTACATGATCTGGAGCAAACGCATGTTCAACCGCACTTGCGCCCATTCGCGCAGCCACCGCCACTCGTTCAGCCGGGCCGCCTTCCGGTCCACCGGCAACTCGGCCTTCGACTCCTACAAGTCCGATACGCTGCGCCGCCTGGAGGAAGAGCAGAAGAGCTTCGAGGCCTTCCTCGACCGCCTGCGCGAGGCCAAGGACAAGACCGAGTTCGACCAGTTCATGGAAGATCGCGCCCACAAGGCCGACTCGACCTCGGACGAGCCTGACGAGCGCGGCCACTGACAATCACGCCCCGGCACAGCCTGCCGGGGCCAACCTTCACCCCGAGACAGAGTTCAAGCCATGATGAACCCACCCTTTGCTGCCCCTTCGGCCGACGCGGCGCCCGAGCAGATCTCGAACGGCGTTCAGGTGCTGTCGGTGCTGACATTCGGCGCCTTCTCGATTGTCGCGGTCGTGCTGGCCTTCGCCAGTTTCTGGCCTGCCGGCGTGGCCGTGGCGGTGCTGATCGCCTGGCGCGGCGGTTTCCTGCCGCACCGCTCGCCCGCCCGCCAGCCGGCGCCGCAAGCGCCCGAGTCCGGGTTTCGCCCCAGCGGCAATGCCAGCTTCGACGCCTATCGCGCCCGCATGATCGACCAGCTGGAAACCGAGCAGCGCGGCTTCGAGTCCTTTCTGACCCGCCTGCGCGAGGCCAGGGACAAGACCGAGTTCGACGCGTTCCTCGACGACCGCGCCCGCCGGCTCGACCCCCCGGCCCTGCCGAGCTGACCCCGATCGGTCCGCGCCTGCAGGTCGGGCGCGGCCGCAACCAAACCGCAAGGGATATCCATACATGACCATCCATGCCTGGTCCGGCCTGCCCGACCCCCATGACCGCGCCGATTTCTACGCCTCGGTCCTGCCCAAGCGGGGCTTTGCCTGGGTCGCCGACTCGATCCTGATCGCGCTGCTGGCCGCCATCGCCCTGCCCTTCACGGCCTTCACCGGGATCTTCTTCTTTCCGTTCCTGATGGCGGTGATCGGCTTCTTCTACCGCTGGTTCACCATCGCCGGTGGCTCCTCGACCTGGGGGATGCGGCTGATGGGGATCGAATTGCGCGGAGCCGACGGGCTGCGCCTGACCAGCCAGGACGCGCTGTTGCATACCGCCGGCTACACGGTTTCGGTGGTGGTGTTCCCGCTGCAGCTGATCTCGGTCCTGATGATGCTGATGAGCCCGCGCCGGCAGGGACTGAGCGACCTGGTGCTGGGCACCGCCGCGATCAACCGCATGGGTTGAGCGGATCCCCGCATCCTGCGGCGGGGCAAGTCCAAGCAAAGGCTTGGCGACTGGCGGGCCTGTTGCTAACCTCGCGGTCAGGCCCGCCGCAACCGACCCGGAACCCATGCGCCATTCACTGCCCATCGCCCCGCAGTTCTACGTGACTGCCCCCCAGCCCTGCCCCTATCTGGAGGGGCGGATGGAGCGCAAGCTGTTCACCTCGCTGCAGGGCGACGGGGCCGAGCGGCTCAACGACGCTTTGTCCAAGCAGGGATTCCGCCGCTCGCAGAATGTGCTCTACCGGCCCTCCTGCGCCGAATGTTCGGCCTGCCTGTCGGCCCGGATCCGGGTGGCGGATTTCCAGCCCAGCCGCGCGCAGCGCCGGGTGATGCAGCGCAATGCCCATCTGCAGCGCCGCCCGACCTCGCCCTGGGCGACCGAGACCCAGTTCGCGCTGTTCCGCGCCTATCTGGATTCGCGCCATGCCCGTGGCGGCATGGCCGACATGGACCTGTTCGAGTTCGCCTCGATGATCGAGGAAACCCCGGTGCGGTCGCGGCTGATCGAATATGCCGATCCGGCCCATGCCGGTGCCGAGGATCAGGGCCTGCGGGCCGGCTGCCTGACCGACATTCTCGATGACGGGGTCAGCATGGTCTATTCCTTCTTCGACCCGCTCCAGCATCGCAACTCGCTTGGCACCTATGTGATCCTCGATCACGTCCGCATCGCCCGCGAGCTTGGCCTGCCTTACGTCTATCTGGGCTACTGGGTGCCCGGCAGTCCGAAGATGGGCTACAAGGCGCAGTTCGGCGCGCTGGAGGTCTATCGCGGCGGCGAATGGCGCAGGGTCGGCGACCCGGCCGAGTTCGACCCGGCCACCCATCCGCTGGCGGTCGAGCCGATTGCCGAGCAGGTGGCGCGCATTTCGCTGCCCGAGATCCGCCAGGTCTCGCCCGGCGGACTGGGCTGACCCGAGGCGCGGGGGCGGCCCGACGGACCGCCCGTTCCTTTCCCGGAGGCCGGCCTCAGTTCAGCAGGTTCGGCACGATGGTGACCACCTGCGGCACCAGCGCGATCAGCAACAGCCCCAGCACCTGGATGATCACGAAGGGCACGATGCCGCGATAGATATGGGCGGTGGTGACCTCCTTGGGCGCCACGCCGCGCAGGTAGAACAGCGCGAAGCCGAAGGGCGGGGTCAGGAACGAGGCCTGCAGGTTGATGGCGATCATGATCGTCACCCATTTGGGGTCGAACGAGCCGCCATAGATCACCGGGCCGACGATCGGGATCACGATGTAGATGATCTCGAGGAAGTCGAGCACGAAGCCCAACAGGAACAGCACCAGCATGACGATCAGGAAAGCCGTCCATTCATTGGAGAAACTCAGCAGGAATTCCTGGATGTAATGCTCGCCGCCGAACGAGATCAGCACGAGGTTGAGCAGCTGAGAGCCGATCAGGATGGTGAACACCATCGAGGTCACCTTGGCCGACTCGCGCACCACCGGGCCCAGCACGCCGTTGGCGGCCAGCAGCCAGCAAGACCACAAGATGCCGAACATCGAGATGAGGAAGGCCCCGAATGCCACGATGAAGGCGATGCGGTTCTCGAAGGTGATGATGTCGAGGTTGAGGCGCATGTCGAAGTTCACGCCCACCAGCAGCATGACCAGAATGGCAACTGCCGTGACCCCCACCATGGTGCCCGGACGGCCCTGATCCTGCAGCTTGCGATAGGCGGCCAGCAGGATGGCGCCTCCCGCGCCCAGCGCCGCGGCGGGCGTCGGGTTGGTGATGCCGCCCATGATCGAGCCCAGCACGGCGATGATCAGCACCAGCGGCGGAAACACCACGTGGATCAGCTCGTTGGCGTAAAGCCGCGCGCCGGCGGTTCGCGCCGCCCAGATGGCGATGCCGAGCGGTATGGCGATCATCAGCACCGTCTGGCCCGGCGTCGCTATCGGGCTGATGAACAGGTAATCGACCAGCAGGATGGCGGCGCTCGCCAGCCCGCCGATGATCAGGCGCGTGGGATCGGCGGCCGGATCGATGCCTCGGGCGGTGGCAAACAGGATCGCCAGCAGCGTCGCCATCACCGCAATGCCGGTGCCGATGCCCGGCGCCTCGGCGATCTTGCTGACCACCAGCGCCGCGCGTTCCTCGTCGGTCAGCAGCCGCGCCTCGGCGACCCCGCCGGCGGATTCGATCGCGGCCTGTTCGGCCACGGCCTGGTCCCAGGCCTCCTGTCCGTGCAGCTCGATCATCGAGGCCTGACATTCGGGCCCGACATTGGTGCGCAGCGACGCGGTCTGGCCGGCATCGGAATAGCTGTCGACAATCACCGACTGGCTGCCGATCACGCCGAACTCGCCCAGCGCCACCATGCCGGCGATGATGATCACCGGCACGTAGAGAAACCAGATCAGGCCATCGCGGCGGGTGATGACGATGCCGCTGTCATCGGGCGTGGCGGCGATGGCGGGCGCCTTGGAGGGGTTGAGCAGCGCATAGCCGAAGGCATAGGCCCCATAGAGAAAGGCCAGCAGGATGCCGGGCAGCAAGGCGGCCTGGAACAGGGTGCCGACCGAGACAACCGCCGGTTCTCCCAGAAAGGTCAGCGCATCCGAGCAGCCGGCCAGATCGGCGCGGTGCTCTTGCGCCGCCGAGAACAGGTCGCCCGCCAGCGTGCCCAGGAGCACAATGACGATGGAGGGCGGAATGATCTGGCCCAGCGTGCCCGACGCGGCGATCACGCCGGTGGCAAGCTCGGGCGAGTAGTTGTTGCGCAGCATGGTCGGCAGGGCCAGCAGGCCCATGGTGACCACGGTGGCGCCGACGATGCCGGTCGAGGCGGCAAGGAACGCGCCCACGACCACGATCGACACCGCCAGACCGCCGGGCAGCGGGCCGAAGACCCGCGCCATCTTGGTCAGCAGCTCGTCGGCGATCCGCGACCGCTCCAGCGTGATGCCCATCATCACGAACATCAGCACCGCCAGCAGGGTCTCGATCGAGGCGCCGGCCAGCACCCGTTCGTTCATGCGGTTGACGATGAAGGCGATGTTGCGGTCCAGCGCCATTTCCCAGCCCTGCGGAAACAGCGCCTGCGCCGCGCGCGGCAGATCGGGATAGGTGAAGACCGAGACATGGTCGGGCCTGACCCCGGTATCGATCAGGTCCGAATAGGCCTGCGACGAATAGTCGATGGCCTGATGCACCAGGTAGCCCGCGGAATCGAGCGCCGCGATCACCACGAAGGACACCACCGCCGCCCCCGCGATGGCGAAGGCGACCGGGAAACCTGACAGGATGCTGCCAAACAGCGCCAGGAAGACGATGAGGATGCCGATTTCTACGCCATCGAGTCCGAGAAACATGTCAGGAAGTTCCTTGAATTGGAGAGTTTCGGCCGATCAGTGGATTTCCGCGACCAGATCGGCCTGCGGATCACCCGTCTGGTCCTTGTCGAGGTTCTTGCCTTCGCTGGCCTCGCCCTCGCGGAACTCCAGATAGGAGCGGTAGAAGAAGGCAATCGCCTGAAGAAAGACCAGTGCCACGAACATCAGCAGCAGCACCTTGAACAGGATGTAGGCGCTGAAGCCGTTGGGCGAGAAGCCGGTGGTCTCGACGTTCCAGCGCAAGGCGCGCGCCTTGGGCAGCAACCGCTCGAGCGTGTCGGAGGCCGAGGCGTTGGGCACCACCAGGTGGCGCCACATGAAGAACCAGCCGTAAAGCCAGATCACCACGGTGAAGGGGATCATGTAGAGCAGGCTTCCCAGCATGTCGATCACCCGCTTGCCGCGGAAACTGAGCCCGGAATAGACCAGATCAACGCGCACATGTCCGCCCTGCACGAAGGTATAGGTGGCGCAGAGGCAGACGATCATGGCGTTGTAGAGCTTGAGCTCTTCTGACCACCAGCTGACATCGCGCGTCAGCACCATGCCGAAGCCGAAGCTCAGTTCGGCAATGGCGAACACCCGCTGCATGAAGACGATGACGATCTGTTGCAGGACCATCAGCAGGCCCGCCCAGGCGGCCCAGCGGCCGACGGTGTTGCCGATGCCCTCCAGCACCCGCACGCAGCCCCACATGAACGAATTGCGCACCAGCCCGATGACGGTGACGATCAG
>CAUJIU010000012.1 GCA_963205075.1 Pseudomonadota bacterium
CTCGGCCACCGGGCGCGGATCCTCGATCTCGTCGGCGGCGGCGCCGGCGAAATGGTCGGCGGTGACATTGCGGATGGTGTTGCCCGAGGTCTGGATCGAATGCATGCCGACATCGGCCAGGGCCGCCAGGATGTCGGGCACATCGGCCAGCTTCGGCCAGTTGAACTGGATGTTCTGCCTTGTGGTGAAGTGGCCATAGCCCTTGTCCCAGCGCTCGGCGATATGGGCCAGCTGGCGCATCTGCGCGGGGTTGAGGCTGCCATAGGGAATGGCCACGCGCAGCATGTAGGCATGCAGTTGCAGGTAGAGCCCGTTCATCAGGCGCAGCGGGCGGAACTCGTCCTCGGTCAGCGCGCCCTCGATGCGGCGCGCCACCTGGGCACGGAATTGCGCCACGCGCTCGCGGACGAAATTCTGGTCGAAGTCATTGTAAACATACATGGATCAGCGCTCCACCTGTTTGCCATGGGCGTAGTTCGACGGGCCGCGGGTGCGGAACGCCTCGCGGAAATGCAAGGGCTCGGGCCCGCGCGCGCCCGATCTGGCATCGGCGAGATAGATGCCCACCACCG
Source organism: Pseudomonadota bacterium (assembly GCA_963205075.1). GTDB lineage: Bacteria > Pseudomonadota > Alphaproteobacteria > Rhodobacterales > Rhodobacteraceae > KLAP22. Next base: position 573 of record CAUJIU010000012.1, read on the forward strand.
CGTTGCGGAAGGTCGAGGCATCGATCATCCGCAGGTCGGCATGGGCCTCGTCGTCGATCAGCTCGGCCTCGGCCATATCGCGGGTCCAGCGGTTGTCGGCGGTCAGCCAGACGGCATCGCCCTCGATCAGCGCATTGCCGGTGATGACCTTGGGGGTAAAGACGCGGCTCATAGGGCGAGCTCCCTCGGCTGGGCGTGGTCGGTGACCGGGCGCGGCGGCGCCGACCCGATATTGGCGGCGCATCGGGCGCGCGGCAGGGGGCTGACCACCGGGGCAATGCCGGGAACGAGCGCCCAGTCGATGCCGGCGGCATCGAGTGCCGCGGATTCGGCCCGCAGCCGCTGGCCGGCCGCGCCAGCCATCAGCCGGACCACCAGCAGGCCCTTGCGGGCATGGAGCACCGCATCGGCATCGTCGCCGCCTGACCGGGCAAACACCGCCTCGCGGCGCGCCAGTTCCAGGATGGCCGGCGCAACCGCGTGGTCATGGATGATGACATCGGCGGCATCGATGGCCTTGCGGGCCTTCAGCGTCAGAAGTTCGGGGTCGCCATCGCCGGCGCTGACCAGATCGACGCGGCCGGAGCGGCGGCCCCCGGACAGGTGCTGCTCCAGCAGGCGGTCCAGCACCGGGCCGAGATCGGCCTCGCCGCCGCTTTCCAGCGCCCGGGGGCCCTGCTCGAAGTAGTAGTCGGACCAGAAGGCCCGGCGCGCGCGCCCCATGGGCAGCGCGTCGGCGGCATGGCGGAACGCCTTGCCGAGGCGGGCCAGCACCCCAAGCCGCGCCGGCAGCCGTTCCTCGAGCTCGGCCTTGAGCGCGCGGGCCAGCACCGGCGCCGCGCCTTCGGTGCCGATGGCCACCACCACCGGATCGCGGTCGACGATCGCCGGGGTGATGAAGCCGCTGTCAGCCAGATTGTCGACGATGTTGACCAGCGCTCCCGCCGCCCGCCCGAGCGCGGCCGCGCGGGCATCCTCGGCGGCCTCGTCATTGGCGGCATAGACCAGCAGCGCGCCATCGGCGTCGCCCGGCGCAATGGGGCGGAAACTGAGCGCCAGCCGCCCGTCAGCGGCCAGCCGGACGATCTCGGGCAACGGGGCCGGGGCGTAGACCGCCACCCAGGCACGGGTCTTGAGCAGAAGCCGCAGCTTGGCCAGGGCCGCCTCGCCGCCGCCAGAGACGACGATCAGGCGGCTGTCGGTATCCACAAAGATCGGGAAGTGCTGCATGGTCGGCTCCGGTTTCCCATCCAATATAGAACATTCATCCTGATTTTGACCATTGCACCTGGCAAATAAGGAACATATGTTTCTGCAAGTAGCCCCTGCGGGCCGAATGTTCCAACAACTTGGGAAATCAGGAATGACGTTTCGCACCGATGAGACGGACCGGAAAATTCTCGTGGAATTGCAGCGCGATGCCAGCCAGTCGCTTGACGATATCGCCCGCAATGTCGGCTCTTCCAAGACCCCGGTCTGGAACCGTATCCGCAAGATGCGCGAGGCCGGGGTGATCGGTCAGCAGACGGTCATTCTCGATGCCGAGGCGCTGGGATTCGAGGCCACGTTCTTCGTGCTGATCCGCACCAGCGAACATGAGGCCGAGTGGCAGGCGAAGTTCCTCAAGGCATTGAAATCACGCCCCGAGGTGCAGGAGGCGCACCGCCTTGCCGGCGATATCGACTACATCCTCAAGGTGCGGGTGCGCAATGCGCGGGCCTATGACGCCTTCTATCAGGCGCTGATCTCGGAGGTGCGGGTGCACAACGTCACCGCGCTGTTGTCGATGGAGGAAATCAAGTCGACCGTGGCGCTGCCGCTCTAGCCGGTGGTGACCATCAGCTTTTCCAGCCCGTGGAAGTGATAGACATTGGCGAATTGCGGCGCCTCGGCCAGCCGCAGGCCGGGGCAGCGGCTCAGCAGCACGCGCAGCGCGTTGACCAGTTCCAGCCGCGCCAGCGGTGCGCCGACGCAGAAATGGATGCCGCCGCCAAAGCTGGTATTGGCCGGGCCGCCGCGTAGCGGCTGATAGGCGCCGGGGTCGGCGTAGGCCTCGGGGTCGCGGTTGGCCGCGGCCAGCAGGCAGGCGATCTGGTCGCCGCGCCTGAAGTCATGGTCGAATAGCGTCACGTCCTCGTAGACCCAGCGCGTGAACATGTGCAGCGGCGGATCGAGGCGGATCAGCTCCTCGACCCCGTCTTCGTCGATCTCGGTGATGCCGCGTTTCAGCATCAGCCGCACCCCGTTGCCGATGGTGTGCACGGTCGCCTCGTGGCCGGCATTGAGCAACAGGATGCAGGTGGTGATCAATTCATCGGTCGAAAGCTTGCCGTCCTGCGCCTCGGCCGCGATCAGCTGCGAGATCAGGTCATCGGCGGGTGCGCGGCGCCTGGTCTCGATATGGGCGGTGATGAAGTCGCGAAAGGCCAGGGTCGAGGCCACCGCGCGCGCCTCGATCCGGGGCGTGCGGCGGGCCTGATACATCGCCACCATGTCGTTGGACCAGGTCAGCAGGTCATCGGCGCGGTCCTCGGGCACGCCCAGCAGCCGCGCCACGATGATGACCGGGATCGGGCGGGCGAAGGCATCCAGAAGGTCGAAGGGCCCGGACGGAAAGGCATCGACAAGCTGATGGGCCAAGGCGGTGACTTCCGGCCCGAATGCCGCGATCCGCCGCGAGGTGAAGGCGCGCAGCACCAGCCCGCGCAGGCGGGTATGGCGGGGCGGCTCCAGTTCCAGCATCGAATGGGCCTCGATGGCGTAGAACGGCTCCAGATGGGCAGGCACCGGCGTGGCCTTTTCGGGCGGGATCTCGCGCCCCAGCCGCCGGTCGCGCAGGATGGCGGTCACGGCGCGGTGGCTGACCGCGCAGGCCATCTTGTAGTCTTCCCACCAGAACAGGTCGCCCGCAGCACGGGCGCGGTCATAGAACGGGTAGGGGTTCTGGATGAACCCGGGCTCGGTCGGGGATTGGCTGAATCGCTGCATGGGGCAGCTTTGCAACTTGGCTCTGGCCTTTGCAAGACCTGCTCAATAGCCTTGGCCCATGGATGGAGGCAAGGCCAGACGCGGCCTGATCGGGTTGGTTTTCGTGACGCTGGTCGCGGGTTTTGCGGCCGGCGTGGGCTGGCTCGGCTACAGCTCGGCCCTGGACGAGATCGAGCGGCGCGGCGCCTCGGACCTGTCGCTGGCGGTGGACAGGCTGGAGGGCGAACTGCTGCGCTACCGCGAACTGGCGGTGCTGACCGCCGACCGGCCCGCAGCACAGCAGGCGGTGGCGCGCGGCTCTGCCACGGCCGATTTCACCCAGGTGCTGCAGTCCATCGCCGACAAGACCGGCTCGCTCGACCTGTTGCTGGTTGATGCCCAGGGCCGCGAGATCGTCACCATCGATGCGCCCGCGGACGGCACCAATCACAGCGGCCGCCCGTATTTCGAGCGCGCGCTCGACGGTGCGCTGGGCCTGAACCACCAGTTCAGCAGCCGGCTCGGGCGGCGGGTATTCGTCGTGGCGGCCCCGGTCTTCGGCACCGACGGCAAGGTCGGCGGTGCGGTGATCGTGACCATCGATGTCGACGAGATCGAGGCCAGCTGGCGCGGCGACTCGTCCACGGTGTTCTTCACCGATGCCTCGGGCCTGGTGTTCCTGTCCAATCGGTCCGAGTTGCTCTACCGGGCGCGCCGGCCGCCGCAGCCCGCCGCCGGGACCGGCGGCGACCGGCCGATCGAGCCCTTTGTCGGCATCCGCTCGGGGCAGGTCGACGGGCATGACATCTGGGCGCTGGATGCCGGCCGCTACGTGCCGCGCCGGGCGCTGCACCTGTCGCAGGAGGTGCCGGGCGTCGGCATGACCGGCGAGGTCCTGATTGACGTGGCCCCGGCGCGCATGCTGGCCAGCCTGCAGGCGGCGGTCGCGTTGGTGCTGTGCCTGTTGTTTGGCTCGGTACTGTCCTGGGTCTTCGGGCGGCGGCGGGTGCTGGCCGAGGCCAACCGGCAGCTGGAAGCGCGGGTGTTGCAGCGCACGGCCGAGCTGGAGACGCTCAACCGCGACCTGACCCGCGAAGTGGCCGAGCGCATCGCCGCCGAGGCGCGGCTCAAGCAGGCGCAGGCGGACCTGGTGCAGGCGGGCAAGCTGTCGGCGCTGGGCCAGATGTCGGCCGGGATCAGCCACGAGCTGAACCAGCCGCTGATGGCGATCCGGTCGTTTGCGGAAAACGCCGAAACCTTTCTGGAACGCGGCCAGACGCAGGTCGTGGGGCAGAACCTTGCCCGCATCTCGGAACTGGCGCGGCGCATGGGGCGCATCATCCGCAACCTGCGCGCCTTCGCGCGGCAGGAAAGCGAGGCGCTGACGGATGTGGACCTGTGCGCCGTGGTCGAGGCGGCGCTGGAAATGGCCAGCACCAAGGCCGCGCAGATGCAGACCGAGCTGGTCTGGACCCCGCCCGAAACCCCGATCACCGTGCGCGGCGGCGAGGTGCGGTTGCAGCAGGTGGTGCTCAACCTTGTCACCAACGCCATCGATGCGATGGAGGGGGCGGCGACGCGCAGGGTGTCGGTAAGTGCTGCCGCCAGCGGCAAACGGGCGGTGCTGAGTGTGCGCGACACCGGGCCGGGCATCGCCGAGCCGGAAAGGATCTTCGATCCCTTCTACTCGACCAAGCAGGTCGGACAGTCCGAGGGGATGGGGCTGGGCCTGTCGATCTCCTACGGGCTGGTGCAAAGCTTTGGCGGCCAGATCAGGGGCCGCAACCACGAGGATGGAGGGGCCGAATTCATGGTCGAGCTGGAGCTGGTGGAAAGGGCGATCGCGGCATGACCCGGCGGGTGCTTCTGGTGGATGACGACCGCGAGGTGCGCGAGGCGCTGGGCCAGACGCTGGAGCTGGCCGATCTCGATCCGCTGCTTGCCGGCTCCTTCATCGAGGCCAAGGACCATCTGAGCGCGCGCTTTGACGGGGTCGTGGTCACCGATCTGCGGATGCCGGGGCGTGACGGGTTTCACCTGCTGGAGTTCAGCCGCAAGCTCGACCCCGACCTGCCGGTGATCCTGCTGACCGGCGAGGGCGATGTGCCCACCGCCGTCCGGGCCATGGTCGGGGGCGCGTTCGGATTTCTGGAAAAGCCCTGCGCACCGGCCGATTTCCTGGCCACGGTCGAGCGCGCGCTCAAGGCCCGCGCGCTGGTGCTGGAAAACCGCCGCCTCAAGCAGGAGCTGGAATCTGGCGATGCCGCGGCGCGGATGATCTTCGGGCAATCGGCGATGGCCGAGGACCTGCGCGCACGCCTGCGTGCGGTGGCGCGGACCTCGGCCGATGTGCTGGTGCTGGGCGATCCGGGCTCGGGCACCGCCAAGGTCGCCGAGGTGATCCACCTGCTGTCGGCCTCCGCCCGCCACCCCTTCGTCAAGCGGCCCGCCGGCGGGCTGGACGCCGAGGGACTGTCGGCGGCGATTGCCGAGGCGGGGCGCGGCTCGCTCTATCTCGACGAGGTGGCGGCGCTGCCGCTGGCGGTGCAGTTCGACCTGCTCGACCGGCTCGAAGGCGGGCAGGCGGCGCGCATTCTGGCCGGCAGCACCCGCGACCTGCAGGCCGAAGTGGCCGCCGGGCGCTTCATGCCCGACCTCTCCTACCGGCTTGACCTGATGCGGGTCCGCATTCCCGCCATCCGCGAACGGCCCGAGGATATCCCGGTGCTGTTCCGCCGCTACGTGGCGCAGGCCTGCGAGCAGGCCAACCTGACCGAACGCCCGATCCCGCCCGAGCTGGTCGCCCGGCTGATGGAGCAGGACTGGCCCGGCAATGCCCGCGCGCTGATGAACGCGGCGATGCGCTTTGCCATCGGGCTGGACGAGGGCGAGGCCTCGGACGGTCAGGGCCTGGCCGAACAGATGGGCCGGATCGAGCGCGGCCTGCTGATCGAGGCGCTGCGCCGCAATGGCGGCCATGCCACGGCGGCGGCTGGCGCGCTCAAGCTGCCGCGCAAGACCTTTTACGACAAGCTCGCCCGCCACGGCATCCGCCCTGAGGAGTTCCGCCAGAATGACTGATCATGGCCGACGCGGGCGCGAAGCCCGGCGCGCCGCTCCGGCGGCCCGCAAGGTCAATTACCGCCAATTGCGCAACCCGTTCACGCCGCAGGAGATTTTCAGCGCCGACGAGGTCGCGGGCGTGCATGAGGTGGCGCTGCGGGTGCTTCAGGAACTGGGCATCTCGGTGCTCCTGCCCGAGGCCTGCGAGATCTTGCGCCGGGCCGGGGCGCGGGTCGAGGATGACATGGTGCGCATCGGCCGCGACATGGTGGCCGAGGCGCTGCGCACCGCGCCCGCCCGCATGGTGCTGCGCGCGCCCAACCCCGACTTCGATCAGGATTACAGCGCCGGGTCGGTGCTGTTCACCGCCGCCGGCGGCTGCCCCAATGTCTCGGACCGCATCAACGGGCGGCGCCCCGGCGATCTGGCCAGCTACCGCGACGCGGTGCGGCTGGTGCAGGGCTTTGACGCCATCCACAAGCAGACCGTCGCGCCCGAGCCGCAGGACGTGCCGATCCACCTGCGCCATCTGGCGATGATGGAGGCGCAGTTGACGCTGGGGGACAAGCCGCTGGTGGTCTATGCGCGCGGGCAGGGGCAGGTGGAGCAGTCCTTCGAGCTGATCCGCACCGGCCTGTCGCTTTCCGACGCCGATTTCGCGGGCGGCATCTGGGCCTCGACCGTCATCAATTCCAACTCGCCGCGCCGGCTGGACCGGCCGATGGCGCGCGGCATCATCGACTTTGCCCGCGCCGGACAGATGACCGTCATCACGCCCTTCTGCCTCGCCGGGGCCATGGCGCCGGTCACCGTCACCGGGGCGCTGGCGCTGCAACATGCCGAGGCGCTGGCGGGCATCGTGCTGGCGCAGATGGTGCGGCCGGGTGCGCCGGTCAGCTATGGCGGCTTCTCGTCCAATGTCGACATGAAGTCGGGCGCGCCCGCCTTCGGCACGCCCGAACATCTGAAGATGCAGCTGGGCGCGGGCCAGCTGGCGCGCCATGTCGGGCTGCCCTGGCGCTCGGCGGCGGGGTCGGCCGCCAACGCCGCCGACGCGCAGGGCGCGCATGAAAATGTCATGGGGCTCTGGGGGGCGATGCTGGGCGGGGCGACGCTGATCATCCATTCCGCCGGCTGGCTGGAAGGCGGGCTGACCTTCGGCTTCGAGAAGTTCATCACCGACATGGAGGCGGTGCAGACGCTGGCCGAGCTCTGCGCCGGTGACAGCTACGATCCCGACGCCTTCGCGGCCATCGCCAGCGTCGAGCCGGGCGGGCATTTCTTTGCCGCCCCGCATACCATGGCGCGGTTCGAGCAGGCCTTCTACGCGCCGCTGGTGGCCGACCTGAGCAATTTCGGGTCCTGGGCGGCGGCGGGCGCCCAGAGCGCCGAGGAGCGCGCCACCGCCATCTGGCAGGACCGGCTGGAGCACTACACACCCCCCGCCAGGGGCGCCGAGATCGCCGGGCGGCTCGCCGCGCCGATCGCGGCGCTGAGTGCTGCCGGGGGCGCGGCGCCGTTGCAGGACTAGTGTGCGGATTTCCGCACGGTTAGCGCCAACATCTGTGCGATCCGTCGCCCGGTCCGAACGGGTCTGGCATGGACTGACTTACAGGCTTCACTGTAACATGCTAAAATAAAACAACAAAATTTCCGCCATCGGTGCCGATCACCAAATCGTTGCGCGAATTGACCTCGGGTCGTCTTGATAAGGTGCAGTGCCCGCACGGGGCGCCAGAGCATTCTTTAGGGAGGAGACCCAGATGAAATACCTCGTATCCGCGGCCTCGGTCATGGCCATGTCGCTGGCCGCCGGCGTCGCGATGGCCGACCCGGCCGGTTGCGACGACGGCGAGATCGTCGTCAAGTTCAGCCATGTCACCAATACCGACAAGCACCCCAAGGGCATCGCCGCCCAGCTGCTGATGGAGCGCGTCAACGCCGAGATGGACGGCACCATGTGCATGGAAGTCTTCCCCAACTCGACGCTCTACACCGACGAGCAGGTGATCGAGGCAATGCTGCGCGGCGACGTGCAGATGGCCGCGCCCTCGCTGTCGCTGTTTGAGTCGATCACCAAGGCCTATCGCCTGTTCGACCTGCCGTTCATGTTCAAGAACATCAATGCGGTCGACGCCTTCCAGGCCTCCGATACCGGCCAGGCCATGCTCGACGCCATGCAGCGCCGCGGCATCCAGGGCCTGGGTTACTGGCACAACGGCATGAAGCAGATTTCCGCCAATGTGCCGCTGCTTGCCCCTTCGGACGCGGCCGGGCTCAAGTTCCGGGTGCAGCCCTCCGACGTGCTGGTGGCGCAGATGGAAGCGCTGGGCGCCTCGCCGCAGCCGATGGCCTTTTCCGAGGTCTACGGCGCGTTGCAGACCGGCGTCGTCGACGGTCAGGAGAACACCTGGTCCAACATCTATGGCCAGAAGTTCTTCGAGGTGCAGGACGGCATCACCGAGACCAACCACGGCGTCCTCGACTACATGGTGGTTTCGTCGGTCGACTTCCTCGACAGCCTCGATCCGGCGGTGCGCGACCAGCTGCTGACCATCGTCCATGAGGTGACCGCCGAGCGCAACGCCGCTGTCCAGGAGGTCGATCTGGCCGCGCGGCAGTCGATCCTCGACGCGGGCGGCGTGATCCGCGAGCTGACGCCCGAACAGCGCGCCGTCTGGGTGGAAGCCATGAAGCCGGTCTGGGCCCAGTTCGAGGAGGAGGTCGGCGCTGACAACATCGCCGCCGCCCAGGCGATCAACGACGCGATGTAGGTCACCGCAGCGATCCGGGCCGGCGATCCGCGCCGGCCCGGTCCCCGTTCTTCCAGCCAGCCCGCGAGGTCACCATGAACGCGCCCGGGAAACACCAGCCCCTGTCGAGGCTGGGCGGATTCATCCAGGAATTCGAGGAAAACGCCATCGCCACGCTTCTGGGGCTGATGACGGCGCTGACCTTTCTCAATGTCGTCCGCCGCTATGTCTTCAATGCCAGCCTGATCTGGAGCCTTGAAGTGGTGCTGACGCTCTTTGCCTGGATGGTGCTGTTCGGCATCGCCTATGGCTTCAAGGTCACCGCACATCTGGGCGTGGATGCGGTCACCAACCTGATGTCGCGCCGGGGCCGGCGGGCCATGGGGATGATCTCGGCGCTGGTCTGCGTGCTTTACGCGCTGTTGCTGCTGAAGGGCGCCTGGGATTACTGGGCGCCCTTTGCCGATCTGCCGCGCACGGCGGGGCGCTGGCTGCCGACCGGCATCGACTGGGCCACTCGCGGCACCTCCTATTTCGAGACCGACCAGATCCCGATGCCGGGCTTCCTGCGCTTTCTCGAGGACTGGATCAATTACGGCGAGCACTATTCCAAGCTGCCGCGCGTGGTGCCCTACGTGATCCTGCCGATCTCGGCGCTGCTGATCCTGCTGCGGATCGTGCAGTCCACGTTGCGCATCTTCTCGGGTGCGCAGGACAGCCTGATCGTCAGCCATGAAGCCGAAGATGCGGTGGCCGAAGTCGCCGCCCTCAACCGCGAGGACTAGGATATGGAAGTGGTCATCCTGTTCGTGCTGATCGTCGGACTGCTGCTGATCGGGGTTCCGATCGCGGTGGCGCTGGGCCTGTCCTCGATCATCTTCCTGCTGGCCTTCTCGGACACGTCGCTGGGGACGGTGGCCCAGTCGCTCTACCAGTCGATGGCGGGGCATTACACGCTGCTGGCCATTCCCTTCTTCATCCTGGCCTCGACCTTCATGTCGACGGGCGGCGTGGCGCGGCGGATCATCCGCTTTGCCATCGCCTGCGTGGGCCACCTTCAGGGCGGCCTGGCGATTGCCGGGGTGCTGGCCTGCATGATGTTCGCGGCGCTGTCGGGCTCGTCGCCCGCCACCGTGGTGGCCATCGGCTCGATCGTGATCGCGGCCATGCGGCAGGTCGGCTATACCAAGGAGTTCGCCGCCGGGGTGATCTGCAATGCCGGCACGCTCGGCATCCTGATCCCGCCCTCGATCGTCATGGTGGTCTATGCCTCGGCAACCGATGTGTCGGTGGGCCGGATGTTCCTGGCCGGGGTCATTCCGGGGATCCTGGCCGGCCTGATGCTGATGACGGCGATCTATGTCATCGCCCGGGTCAGGAACATGCCCAAGGGCGACTGGCTGGGCTGGGGCGAAGTGGGCGAGAGCTTTCGCGACGCGCTCTGGGGGCTGCTGTTGATCGCCATCATCATGGGCGGCATCTACGGCCATCCCTGGATCCGTTTCGATGCCGGTCTGAGCCTGATCTACTGGCGCGGCGGGGCCTTTACCCCGACCGAGGCCGCCGCGGTGGCCGCCGTCTATTCCTTCGTCATCGCCACCTATGTCTACCGCGACATGGGCCCCCTGGCCGGGCATGACGGGGCAGCCCCGGTCAGCCTCTGGCGGCGCCCGCAGACGCTGGTCACGGCGGTGTTTCACCGCGATACCCGCAAGACCCTGTTCGAGGCCGGCAAGCTGACCATCACCTTGATGTTCATCATCGCCAACGCGCTGATCCTCAAGCATGTGCTGACCGACGAGCAGATCCCCCAGCAGATCGCGGGCGCCATGCTGGCGGCCGGTCTGGGGCCGATCATGTTCCTGTTGATGGTCAACGTGATCCTGCTGATCGGCGGCCAGTTCATGGAGCCGTCAGGCCTGATCGTGATCGTGGCGCCGCTGGTGTTTCCGATTGCCATTCACCTCGGCATCGATCCGATCCACCTGGGCATCATCATGGTGGTGAACATGGAGATCGGCATGATCACGCCGCCCGTGGGTCTCAACCTGTTCGTCACTTCCGGCGTGGCGGGCATGTCGATGATGTCGGTGGTGCGCGCCGCCGCGCCCTTCCTGGCGGTGCTGTTCGTGTTCCTGATCCTGATCACCTACATTCCCTGGATCTCGACCGTGTTGCCGAACTGGGCCATGGGCCCCGAGATCATCGTCAACTGATTGGCCGGCCCCGAACGGGGCCGCCCAAGCCTGCGGCGCAGGTATTTGTGCCAAAATGAAGGGTCAGGACGCCGAGAGGGCGGCGATGATCGGCGAGAAATCCGCCGATTTGAGGCTGGCGCCCCCGACCAGCGCGCCGTCCACGTCCGCAACGGCGAAGATCTCGGCGGCGTTGCCCGGTTTGACCGAGCCGCCGTAGAGGATGCGGAAGGCCTGAGCATCGGCGCCGAAGCGGCGGGCCAGCTCGGCGCGGATGAAGCCATGCACTTCGGCGATCTGCTCCAGCGTCGGCACCAGGCCGGTGCCGATGGCCCAGACCGGTTCATAGGCGATCACCGCCGTGGCGCCGGTGGCGGTGTCGGGCGTCGAGCCGGCGAGCTGGCGGCCCACAACGTCAAGCGTGGTGCCGGCCGCGCGCGCGGCCCGGGTCTCGCCCATGCAGATAACCCCCGGCAGCCCCGCCGCGAGGGCTGCCTGCGCCTTGGCGCGCACCTGCGCATCGGTTTCGCCATGATCGGTGCGGCGCTCGGAATGGCCCAGGATCACGTGGCTGGCCCCCGCGGCGGCCAGCATCGGCGCCGAGATGTCGCCGGTATGGGCGCCCGCCGCCTTGGCATGGCAGTCCTGGCCGCCGACGGCCAGCGGGTGGTTCTTCTTTGACCAGACCATCTGGGCAATGAGCGTTGCGGGCGGGCAGATCAGCAGGTCGATCGTGGGGGCCGGGTTGGCGGCGATCAGCGCGGCGATCTCGGCGAGATCGGCGGCGGTGCCGTTCATCTTCCAGTTTCCGGCGGCGAGTTTGCGGCGCAAGGGCGTTCTCCTGTGATGTGCCGCCTCTCCTAGCAAGGGTGCGCCGGTTTGGGAAGCGCGCCGCGGGCGCGACTCAGGCGGCCGGGCCGGCGGCGTCGGCGAACTTGATCGACTCGCCGCAGCCGCAGGCATCCACCACATTGGGATTGCGGAACTTGAAGCCGGATTCCAGCAGCGCGGTTTCGTAGTCGATCTCGGTGCCGAACAGGAACATCTGCGCCATCGGCGCGATCATCACCCGCGCGCCGTCCACTTCCACCACCTCGTCGAGCGGATCGACAGTCTTGGCGTAGGACATGGTATATTCCATGCCGGCGCAGCCGCCCTTCTTGATGCCGATGCGCAGGCCCTGATGCCCGTCGCGCGCCATCAGCCGGGCAATCTGCGCGGCGGCGCGGGGGGTGATGGTGACGGCCTGCTTGCCGGGGATCGCGAACATGGGCATTCTCCTTGGCCTCAATCTGGGGCCTCAATCTAGGGCCGCAATCTAGGGTCGCGGTGGCATTGGCTCAAGTGGGCTACATGAAGCCCAGTTCGAGGCGCGCCTCGTCGGACATCATGTCCATGCCCCATTGCGGTTCCCAGGTCAGCTGGACATCGACCTGCTTGACGCCCGCCAGCGGCTCGACCGCGTCGGCGACCCAGCCGGGCATCTCGCCGGCGACCGGGCAGCCGGGCGCGGTCAGGGTCATGATGATCGCCACTTCGTTCTCGGGGCTGATCTGCACGGTGTAGACCAGGCCGAGATCGTAGATATTCACCGGGATTTCAGGGTCATAGACCGAACGGCATGCCTCGACCACCGCGTCATAGAGCGGGTGGTCGGTGGTGGACGGGGCGATCAGCGCCGTGCCTTCGATCTGCGGTTGGGGTGCGGACATGGGGAGGCTTTCCGATAATTCCTGACAGATCATATAGGGTTTTACCCGGTCGAGGTAAAGGGCCGCCGCGCGGCCGGGGCTGCGCGACCCGGACTTTCATTCGCGCCGATTTTCGCTATCAGGGGCGCGGCCGGACCAGAGGAGCACAGCGGATGGGCGGATTTACCTTCGAAGTCAGGGCCAGCGACGGCAAGGCCCGCACCGGCGTGATCGCGACCCCGCGCGGCGAGATCCGCACGCCGGCCTTCATGCCGGTGGGCACCGCGGCGACGGTCAAGGCGATGCTGCCCGAGTCGGTTGCGGCCACCGGGGCCGATATCCTGCTGGGCAACACCTACCACCTGATGCTGCGCCCCACCGCCGAGCGGATCGCGGCGCTGGGCGGGCTGCACCGGTTCATGAACTGGCAGCGCCCGATCCTGACGGATTCGGGCGGCTTTCAGGTGATGAGCCTGGCGGACCTGCGCAAGATGACCGAAGAGGGGGTGACGTTCAAATCCCATATCGACGGCTCGCGGCACCAGCTGACGCCGGAGCGGTCGATGGAGATCCAGCGGCTGCTGGGCTCCGATATCGTCATGGCGTTCGACGAATGCACGCCGTTTCCGGCCACCGAGGAGGTCAGCCTCGACTCGATGCGCCGCTCGATGCGCTGGGCCGAGCGCAGCCGCATCGCCTTTGGCGACCGGCCGGGGCACGCGCTGTTCGGGATCCAGCAGGGCTCGGTCTTTGCCGACCAGCGCGCCGAAAGCGCCGAGGCCCTGCGCGGCATCGGCTTTGACGGCTACGCGGTGGGCGGGCTGGCGGTGGGCGAGGGGCAGGAGATGATGTTCTCGGTGCTCGACTATGCGCCCGACATGCTGCCCGCCGACAAGCCGCGCTACCTGATGGGCGTGGGCAAGCCCGACGACATCGTTGGCGCCGTGGCGCGCGGCATCGACATGATGGATTGCGTGCTGCCCTCGCGTTCGGGGCGGACGGGGCAGGCCTGGACCCGGCGCGGGCAGGTCAACATGCGCAATGCCCGCCATCAGGATGACCCCCGGCCGCTGGACGAGGCCTGCACTTGCCCGGCCTGCCGCAGCTATTCGCGCGCCTACCTGCATCATGTGGTCCGGGCGCAGGAGATGATCGCGGGCATGCTGCTGACCTGGCACAACCTGCACTATTATCAGGAGCTTATGTCCGGTATCCGCGCCGCGGTGGCGGGCGGGCGGTTTGCCGCCTTCGAGGCCGCGTTCCATGCGCAGCGCGCGGAAGGCGATATCGATCCGGTCTAGAGACCGGAGGCTGGATCATCGGGGGCAATCAGGCGCTTGCGCGGTGGCCCTGATGTTGGCCAAGCCCGAAACGCGGAGCGCCAAGTTCCATCCGGCCTGAAGCGGCGTCGGGTTGCAGGCCGTGCAGGTTGCGGCCAAGCGCGAAGTCGAGGTCGCCGCCGCCAAACCAGCCGTCCAGCGCCTGACCGAGCGTCAGGCCGCGCCGCGCGATCCGGCAATCGATCCGGTGGTGCTCGGCGCCCGAGGGGCGGATCTCCAGATCGACGGTCATCTCGGCGCTGTTCTGCTCGATCACATAGCGGCAACGGCGCAGGGCCTCTTGCTCCAGAATGGTGGCGGTCATGTCGATGTGCCGGTGCTCGCCGGCATCCATGCGCAGATAGATCGTATCCAGATCGTCGCGGTCGCGGTCAAAGTCGATCATCCGCCCGGAGAAATGGTCATCGGGATGGGATGCGCCGGGCACCAGTCCGCGCCAGAGGCGGTCGGCGCTCAGCGGCGAGATCAGCGTCTGCCGGCGGATCAGGTCAAAGCGCGGCCCCAGCCGCCCGGAGCCGCGGCCATGGAGCAGCGCCTGCACCAGCAAGGCGCCCACCAGCGTCGCGCCCGGCAGCAGGTGCAAAGGCAGGGGGACGAGGGCGCCCAGAACCGCGCCCGTCGAGAGGGATTCGGGGCGCAACCCGAGGCGCGCCAGAAGCGGCGACAGTGCCATCATGGCCAGCGCCGCGAGCATCCCCCATCCCAGCGCCTCCGGCCCACGTCCGACCTCCAGCGCGGCGGCCAGAATGCAGGCCACCGCGACAAAGCCCGCCCGGCGCAGCGGCAGGCGAGCGGGCACGGTCGGATGGCGGGGCGGGGATGGCGCAGACATGGCGTTCCGTTCGGGCGATCAAGGGCTTGGCGCGAGGCTGGCGCGACATTGCCGCCAAAATCGGGCCGCGCCGGGGCGGCACTCGGACGCTTTGGCGGCAATTCTGCCGCAAGCATTGACGGGATTAGGGCTTGTGTCAGCGGCGCGCTGCCGTCACTTTGCCGAAAACAGGCCACAGGGCATGGTTGAAACCGCGCCCCACATGCCCCAGATATTGAGGCCAGACCGGGGAAGGCCGGGCATCGCCGCCAGACGGGATCAGCGCCTTCCTGCTATAAAGGAACCGATATGACCAACACTCTCAGCCCCTCCTACCCGGTGTTGCCGTTGCGCGACATCGTGGTGTTTCCGCACATGATCGTGCCCCTGTTCGTGGGGCGCGAGAAATCGGTGCGCGCGCTCGAGGAAGTGATGCAGGACGACAAGCAGATCCTGTTGTCGTCGCAGGTCGATGCCAGCCAGGACGAGCCCGGCCCCGAGGGCATCTACCGCACCGGGGTCCTGGCCAATGTGCTGCAACTGCTCAAGCTGCCCGACGGCACGGTCAAGGTGCTGGTCGAGGGACGCTCGCGCGTCACCATCACCGAGTTTCTTGAAAACGAGTCGTATTTCGAGGCCCGAGCGACCGAGCTTGCCGAGGAAACCGGCGACGAGGAGGTGATCGGCGCGCTGGTGCGCTCGGTCGCCGAGGAGTTCGAGCGCTACGCCAAGATCAAGAAGAACATCCCCGAGGAGGCGCTGGCCGCGGTCAGCGATACCTCCGATCCTGCCCGGCTGGCCGATCTGGTGGCCGGTCATCTCGGCATCGAGGTCAAGCAGAAGCAGGACCTGCTCGAGACGCTGTCGATCTCGACCCGGCTGGAAAAGGTCTATGGCCAGATGCAGGGCGAAATGTCGGTGCTGCAGGTCGAGAAGAAGATCAAGACCCGCGTCAAGAGCCAGATGGAGCGCACCCAGCGCGAATACTACCTCAACGAGCAGATGAAGGCGATCCAGAAGGAACTGGGTGACGGCGAGGATGGCTCGAACGAGGTTGCCGAGCTTGAAGCCCGCATCGCCGAGACCAAGTTCTCGAAAGAGGCCCGCGAAAAGGCGATGGCGGAGCTGAAGAAGCTCAAGTCGATGTCGCCGATGTCGGCCGAGGCCACCGTGGTGCGCAACTATCTCGACTGGATGCTGTCGATCCCGTGGGGCGTCAAGTCGCGCACCAAGAAGGACCTCAACAACGCCCAGAAGGTGCTCGACGACGACCATTATGGCCTGGAAAAGGTCAAGGAGCGCATTGTCGAATACCTGGCCGTGCAAAGCCGTTCGGCCAAGCTCAAGGGCCCGATCATGTGCCTTGTCGGGCCGCCCGGCGTCGGCAAGACCTCGCTTGGCTAGTCGGTGGCGCGGGCCACGGGGCGCGAATTCATCCGCATCAGCCTCGGCGGGGTGCGCGACGAATCCGAGATCCGCGGTCACCGCCGGACCTATATCGGCTCCATGCCCGGCAAGATCATCCAGGCGCTGAAGAAGGCCAAGACCACCAATCCGCTGATCCTGTTGGACGAGATCGACAAGATGGGCCAGGACTTCCGGGGCGACCCGGCGAGTGCCATGCTGGAGGTGCTTGATCCGGAACAGAACTCGACCTTCGTCGATCACTATCTTGAGGTCGAGTATGACCTGTCGAACGTGATGTTCCTGACCACCGCCAACAGCTACAACATGCCGTCGCCGCTGCTGGACCGGATGGAGATCATCCCGCTGGCCGGCTATACCGAGGACGAAAAGCGCGAGATCGCGCGCCAGCACCTGATGCCCAAGCAGCTCAAGAACCACGGGCTGCGGGCCAGGGAGTTCGAGGTCACCGACGAGGCGCTGCAGGAGATCATCCGCACCTATACCCGCGAGGCCGGGGTGCGGAACCTCGAACGCGAGATCGCCAAGCTGGCCCGCAAGGCCGTGACCAAGCTGGTCAAGAAGACCGAGACCAAGGTGGTGGTCACGCCCGACAAGCTGGAAAGCTATCTCGGGGTGCGCCGCTTCCGCTACGGTCTGGCCGAGCGCGAGGACCAGATCGGCGTGGTGACCGGCCTGGCCTGGACCAGCGTCGGCGGCGACCTGCTGTCGATCGAGGCGCTGCGCCTGCCCGGCAAGGGCCGGATGAAGACCACCGGCAAGCTGGGCGACGTGATGAAGGAATCGATCGAGGCCGCGGCCAGCTATGTCCGCTCGATCAGCCCGCAGATCGGGGTCAAGCCGCCGAAATTCGACAAGATCGACATCCACGTCCACGTGCCCGAAGGCGCCACCCCCAAGGATGGCCCCTCGGCCGGTCTGGCCATGGTGACCTCGATCGTCTCGGTGCTGACCCAGATCCCGGTGCGCCGGGACATCGCCATGACCGGCGAGGTGACGCTGCGCGGCAATGCGCTCGCCATCGGCGGGTTGAAGGAAAAGCTGCTGGCGGCGCTCAGGGGCGGCATCAAGACCGTGATCATCCCCGCCGACAACGAAAAGGACCTCACCGAGATCCCCGACAACGTCAAGGCCGGGCTCAAGATCATCCCGGTCAGCCATGTCAGCGAAGTGCTCAAGCTGGCGCTGGTGCGCGCGCCCGAGCCCATCGAATGGGACGAGGAGGCAGAGGAGGCGGCCGCCAAGGCGGCGCCTCAGTCACCCGAGGATACGGCAGGCGCGGTCACGCACTGACGGCCTGCCGGAAAGAAACACTGACGGCCTGCCGGAAAGAAACCTGATCGGGCGCGGCGGAGCCATCCGCCGCGCCTTTTGCCGCCTAGTTGACGACCCGCATCGTCAGGCCGAGCATGCCGTAATTCACGCCCATGATGCCGCCCGGAAAGGTGACGACCGCCTCGGGCCTGTGCATCAGCACGTCCTGCGCCATCACGCCTTCATAGACGGTCGGCAGGCCGATGTAGCGGTAGTGGTAGAGCGGCAGGCCGTTGGCCGCGAAGCCGACGGGGGTGATATCGGTCTTGAGGCGGGCATCGCTGATGATGATCGGCTCGTCATCTGCCTGCATGGCGACCGCGATGATGGCGATCAGGATGATCGGGATGATCCATCCGGCCAGCGAGGAGGGCTGATGGTCCTCCATCATGATCACTTCGGGCGCGGCTTCGACGGCCGGGCTGAGCCCGCCTGCCGCCGCGGCATTGGCGCCCAGCAACGAGACGGTGGCGATTGTGGCAAGGTGCTTGTTCATGGCTAACTCCGGGTAACCTGCTGCACTGGCGCCACGTTAACACAGCTTTGCCGATTGTGCCCTTATTGCTGTGGCCAGCCGGAAATTCTGTCCCTAGAGTGCCGCAAAAGCCAGTGGAGGCATCCCGATGACGAGCACCACCCCCAAGGCCGCCAAGGCCCGGAAAACCCCGGCCGAGGGCGCGCCGGCCCTGACGATCGTGGCCCCCGCCGAGCCCGTGGTGGCCGGCCCGGTGCTGAAGAAGAAGGACCTGATCGAGCGCGCCGCCGAGCGTTCGGACCTCAAGCGCGGCGAGGCGCGCAAGGGGGTCGAGGCGGCGCTCGACGTGCTGGCCGAGGCGCTGTTGTCGGGGGCGGAACTGGTGGTGCCGCCGCTGGGCAAGATCAAGGTGGTCAAGGTCAAGGAGGCGGCCAATGCCCGGATCCTGACGGTCAAGATCCGGGTCCCCAATGAGTCCGGCGGTGGGAAAGACCCTCTTGCAGAGGCGCAGGACTGAGGCTAAACGACCCGCCAACGGGTGATTAGCTCAGTGGTAGAGCGCTTCGTTCACATCGAAGATGTCAGGAGTTCGAATCTCTTATCACCCACCATTTTCCAGGGCGCACCCCATCGTGGGTGCGTTTTCGTTTGAGGCGGGGGACATGGGATGCGTGACGATCTGCTGATCCTGCGCCACGGCGAGACGGTCTGGAACCGCGAGGGCCGGATGCAGGGCGTGCTCGACAGCCCGCTGACCGCCAGGGGACGCGCCCAGGCCATCGCCATGGGGCGGGCGCTGGCGGAGCTTGGCGTCAGCGCCGCCTCGCATCGTGCCTTCGTCAGCCCGCAGGGCCGTGCATTGGCGACGGCGCGGCTGGTGCTGGCGCCGCTGGGGCTGGAGGCCAC
This sequence comes from Pseudomonadota bacterium, assembly GCA_963205075.1. Taxonomy (GTDB): domain Bacteria; phylum Pseudomonadota; class Alphaproteobacteria; order Rhodobacterales; family Rhodobacteraceae; genus KLAP22. The sequence continues at coordinate 19,513 of CAUJIU010000012.1, forward strand.
CCCGGATCCCCGCCTGCGCGAGATCGGTGTCGGCGACTGGTCGGGCCTGACCGCGGCCGAGATCGATGCCCGCTGGCCCGCGCCCGATCCGCACGAGACCTTTCTGGAGCGCTACGCCCGCGCCAGGGGCGGCGAGCCGTTCGAGGCGCTCTGGCAGCGGGTCACCGCCTTTCTGGCCGATGTCGAGGGGCCGGCGATCATCGTCACCCATGGTATCACCTCGCGCTTCCTGCGTACCGCGGCGCTGGGGCGGGGTCTGGACCGTTTGGACGAGGTTCCGGGCGGGCAGGGCGTGATCCACCGCATCCGGCAGGGGGGGCATGAAACCATCGGTCAGGATGGCTTGCAGCCTGCGGGAACTGCCGCTAGACCCTGACGGTGAAGGGTCGTTAGCTCAGTTGGTAGAGCGTCTCGTTTACACCGAGAATGTCGGCGGTTCGAGCCCGTCACGACCCACCATCTTCCGATTGTGACTGCATGTTGAGCGTTCTGGCCGTTGACCGCCAGCGGTCGGGGGGTAGGCTGGCCGGGGCACGATCTCAGGAGTCACGCCATGAGCTGGAACCCCGCGCTTGATCACGGCTTTCCCGACATCTCCGATCCCGACGCCATCGAGACGGTGATCGTGCCGCGTGCGCGTGACCTCGGCAATTTCGAGGTGCGCCGGGCCTTGCCGGCGCCGCGGCGGCAGATGGTGGGGCCGTTCATCTTCTTCGACCAGTTCGGACCGGCCGAGCTGCTGACCGGGCAGGGCATGGATGTGCGCCCGCATCCGCATATCGGGCTGGCGACGGTGACCTATCTGTTGAGCGGGCGGATGCATCACCGCGATTCCCTTGGCACCGACCGCTGGATCGCGCCCGGCGCCGTCAACCTGATGACGGCGGGGCGCGGCATCACCCATTCCGAGCGTGTCGACGGCGCCGAGCGGCAGCGCGGCCAGACCATGTTCGGTATCCAGACCTGGCTGGCGCTGCCCGAGCGCGACGAGGATGCCGATCCGGGCTTCGTCCATGCCGGGGCCGAGGCGCTGCCGGAACTGGCGGGCGAGGGCAAGCGGGTGCGGGTGATTCTGGGCGCGGTCTACGGCGTGGCCGCCCCGGTGCCGACGGCCAGCGAAACCTTCCTTGTCGACGCGGCGCTCGATCCCGGCGCCAGCCTGCCGCTGCCCGACAATCAGGAGGATCGCGGCGTCTACGTGCTGGGCGGGTCGGTCGAGGTGGCCGGGCAGGATTTCCCGGCGGGCCGGATGATGGTGTTCCGGCCCGGCGACCGGATCAGCCTGCGCGCCGGGCAGCAGGGGGCGCGGCTGGTGCTGCTTGGCGGGGCGACCATGTCCGGCCCGCGCCATATCTGGTGGAACTTCGTGGCCTCGTCGCGCGCGCGGATCGAGGCCGCCAAGGAGGCCTGGCGGCGCGCCGACTGGCAGTCAGGGCCCTTCCGCCTGCCGCCCGGCGACGAGGCCGAATTCACCCCCTTGCCGCCGCGATGACACCACCGCGCGGCACCGGCGGAAATTTCGGCCGACCCGCTTGACGGGGGCAGGTGGCCCGCATAGAAGCCCAACACGTTCGGGGATCAGTCCCCGGGCAAGCAGATGCGCGGTTGTAGCTCAGTTGGTTAGAGTACCGGCCTGTCACGCCGGGGGTCGCGGGTTCGAGCCCCGTCAACCGCGCCACCTTCCCTTTTCCGAGATGTTGGACTTGCCGCTGGCCGGGTCGGGGGGCTTTGCCCCCGCCTTCGGCTCCCCCAAGGTATTTGTGCCAAAATGAAGGGGCAAGAACCGCTCTATTGCTCCGACAGGGCCGCGAGGATGCGGGCCCAGCTGCGGATGCCCTTGTGGAAGCTGCGCAGGTCGTATTTCTCGTTGGGGGAGTGGATCAGGTCATCGTCCTTGCCGAAGCCGATCAGCATGGCATCGAGTCCGAGATAGGTCTTGAAATAGCCCGCGATCGGGATCGAGCCGCCGCAGCCGACATAGGCGGCGGGGCGGGGCCATTCGTCGCTCAGCGCCTTGCGGGCCTTTTCGAAGGCCGGATTGTCGATCGACATGTGGCCGGCGGGACCGGCGCCGTGATCCTTGAAGGCGACCGTGCAATCGGGCGGCAGCAGGGCGCGGACATGGGCGCGGAATGTCTCGCGGATCTTCAGCGGATCCTGGGTGCCGACCAGCCGGAAGCTGATCTTGGCGCTGGCGCGCGAGGGCAGCACCGTCTTGAAGCCGTCGCCGGCATAACCGCCCGAGATGCCGTTGACCTCGCAGGTGGGGCGCGACCAGAGCATTTCCAGCGGGGTCCGGCCCGCCTCGCCCGCGGGCGTGGTCAGGCCGACATCGCCCAGGAAGGCCCTGGCGTCGAAATGCAGGTTCTCCCACTGGGCGCGCAGCGCGTTGCCGAGTTCGGGCACGCCGTCGTAGAAGCCGGGCAGGGTGATGCGGCCGGCATCGTCGTGCAGGCTGGCGATGATGCGCGCCAGCACCCGGATCGGGTTGATGGCGGCCCCGCCATACATGCCCGAATGCAGGTCCTTGTCGGGGCCGGTGATGATGATCTCTTCACCCAGCAGACCGCGCAGCATGGTGGTGATGGCCGGCGTTTCGGCGTCAAACAGGCCGGTGTCGCAGATCAGCGCGATATCGGCCTGAAGCTCGCTTGCATTGTCCTGCATGAACGGGATCAGCGAGGGCGAGCCGGATTCCTCCTCGCCCTCGAAAAAGAAGCTGATGCGGGCGGGCAGCTGGCCATGGGTGGCGATCCAGGCGCGGCAGGCCTCGACGAAGGTCATCAGCTGGCCCTTGTCGTCAGAGCTGCCGCGGCCGCGGATCACCTTGCCATGGGCGGTGTCCTGCACCTGCGGATCGAAAGGGTCGTTGTGCCAGAGTTCAAGCGGATCAACCGGTTGCACGTCATAGTGGCCGTAGAACATCAGGTGCGGCTTGCCCGCGCCGATATGGCCGACCACCATCGGATGGCCCGGCGTGGGGCGCTTGGAGGCCTCGGCGCCCAGCGACCTGAGGTCCTCGACCAGCCAGTCGGCGGCACGGTCGCAATCGGGCTTGTAGGCCGGATCGGTCGAGATCGAGGGGATGCGCAACAGGTCCAGAAGGCGCGCGGTGGCCTGGTCGAGATCGGCGTCGATGCGGGCGAGAACGGGGGTGAGCATGGGCATCCTTTCGGCGGCAAGCGGTGTTCGGGCGCGACTTTGCGGCCTGCGGGAGATGCTGTCCAGCCCCGACGCCCGGCCCCGGCCCTGCGGCTTCGTGACGGGGGCGGCAATTTGTTGCGTATTGTCGTCGCGCGCCCCGGGTTATAAGACCGGGACAACTGCCGGGCGAAGCCTGCCTTCCCGCCGGACGAAAGGATATGGCATGACGGTCGATTTTGACGGATTTCTCGACGGGGCGCTGGCGCGCCTGCATGCCGAGGACCGGTACCGCACCTTCATCGATATCGAGCGGCGGCGGGGCGATTTCCCGCATGCGCGCTGGCGGCATCCCGATGGCAGCGAGCGGCCGATAACCGTCTGGTGCGGCAACGATTATCTGGGCATGGGCCAGCATCCGGCGGTGATTGCCGCGATGCACGACGCCATCGAGGCGGCCGGGGCCGGGTCGGGCGGGACGCGCAACATCTCGGGCACCACGGTCTTTCACAAGCGGCTGGAGGCCGAGCTGGCCGACCTGCATGGCAAGGAAGCCGCGCTTCTGTTCACCTCGGCCTATGTGGCCAATGACGCGACGCTTTCGACGCTGCCACGGCTGTTTCCCGGCCTGATCATCTATTCCGATTCGCTCAACCATGCCTCGATGATCGAGGGCGTGCGGCGCAATGGCGGGGCCAAGCGCATCTTCCGGCACAACGACCTGGCGCATCTGCGCGACCTGCTGGCCGCCGACGATCCGGCGACGCCCAAGCTGATCGCCTTCGAGTCGGTCTATTCGATGGACGGCGATTTCGGCCCCATCGGCGCGATCTGCGATCTGGCCGAGGAATTCGGCGCGCTGACCTATCTCGACGAGGTGCATGCCGTGGGCATGTACGGGCCGCGCGGCGGCGGGGTGGCCGAGCGCGACGGGCTGATGGGGCGGATCGATATCATCAACGGCACGCTGGGCAAGGCCTTTGGCGTCATGGGGGGCTACATCGCCGCAAGCGCCAGGATGGCTGACGCCATAAGGTCTTATGCGCCGGGCTTCATCTTCACCACCTCGTTGCCGCCGGCCATTGCCGCCGGTGCCGCGGCCAGCGTGGCGCATCTCAAGACCGACCAGGCGCTGCGGGACCGCCATCAGGAGGCGGCGCGGGTGCTCAAGCTGCGGCTCAAGGGGCTGGGCCTGCCGATCATCGATCACGGCACCCATATCGTGCCGGTGATCGTGGGCGACGCGCGCCACACCAAGCTCTTGTCGGACATGCTGCTGGAACAGTTCGGCATCTACGTCCAGCCGATCAACTATCCCACCGTGCCGCGCGGCACCGAGCGGCTGCGTTTCACGCCCTCACCGGTGCACGGGCCCGACGAAATCGACCGTCTGGTCAAGGCGATGGACCGGCTCTGGGCGCATTGTGCGCTGAATCGCGCCGAACAGGCCGGCTAAACTTTTCTGCGGATGCACCCGGGTTTGGTGTATGTTACGGCCAGACAAGAATCCGGACGGATCGAATCGATTTCGTATCGGATATGGGACATCGGGCAGCGGGACAGCCAATGATCGGTCGTAGCTTCAGGCGCGAAAAGGCCGCTGAGGCAGCACAGGCAAAAGGATTCGATGATTTCGAATTGCGGCTTGGCGACATGATGCGCGGCGAGCGCGCGACGCTCGGCAAGAGCCTGCTGGACGTGCAGCGCGAATTGCGGATCAAGGCCGCCTATATCGCCGCCATCGAGAACGCCGACCCCTCCGCATTCGACACTCCGGGCTTCATCGCCGGCTACGTACGCTCCTATGCCCGCTATCTGGGCATGGACCCGGACCGGGCCTTCGCGACCTTCTGCCGCGAGAGCGGCTTTGTCACCGCGCATGGCATGTCGGCCGAGGCCTCGCAGATGCGTCCCAGCAGGGAAGAGCGGCTGAACCGCGCCCATGGCAAGGACATCTTCTCGGCCCCCGCAACCCCGTTCATCCCCGCCGGCGAGGCGCTGCTGTCGCGGGTGGAGCCGGGGGCGATCGGCTCGGTGCTGGTGCTGCTGGCGATGATCGGCGGGCTGGGCTTTGGCGGCTACCGGATCCTGCAGGAAGTGCAGAAGGTGACCTTCGCCCCGGTCGAGAATGCGCCGGTGGCCTATTCGGAGGTCGACAGGCTGGGCGGCGCCACCGTGGTCTCGCCGCTTGGCGATGATACCGTGGCCGGCGTCGTCGCCCCAACCACCGAGGCGCTGGACCGGCTCTATCGCCCGCAGGCGCTGGACGTGCCGGTGCTGGCAGCGCGCGACGGCCCGATTTCCTCGCTCGACCCGGCGACCATCGGCTCGCTGGTGCCCGAGATGGACCCGATCGAACTGGCGGTGGCCGAGGCCGCGGCCCTTGACCCGGCATCGGTGCAGGTCACCGAGACGCCGGACCCCAACGTTCAGGTCGTGGCCGTCCGCCCGGCCTGGGTGCGGGTGCGTGCGGCCGACAATTCGGTGATCTTCGAGGGCATCCTCAATGCCGGCGACGTCTTCGAGGTGCCGCTGACCGAAGATCCCGCGACCCTGCGCGTGGGCGAAAGCGGCTCGGTCTACTTTGCCGTCAACGGGGTCCATTACGGGCCCGTCGGTCCGCGCGGCGTGGTGACATCGAACATCAACCTGACGCCCGAGTCGGTGACCGAGACCTTCGCGGTGGCCGACATGGCCAGCGATCAGGACCTGGCCCGCATGGTCAACGTGGCGGACGCCTCGCAATAATCCCCTGACCGATGCGCCTTGCGGTTGCCCGGCGCGGCGCGCGGGCCTAGGTAGAGCGCGTCTGGTCCCTTCAGCCCGAGGTCTGATCCCGTGAGTCACAATCCCATCCGGCCCTGGCGCAACATCGCGCGGCGCAAGTCGCGGCAGGTGATGGTGGGGTCCGTCCCGGTTGGCGGCGACGCGCCGATCTCGGTGCAGACCATGACCAACACCCTGACCACCGACGTGAAGGCGACGCTGGGCCAGATCATCGCCGCCGCCGAGGCGGGGGCCGATATCGTGCGGGTCTCGACCCCCGACGAGGCCTCGACCCGCGCGCTGCGCGAGATCGTGCGCGAGTCGCCCGTCCCGATCGTCGCGGACATTCATTTTCACTACAAGCGCGCCATCGAGGCGGCCGAGGCAGGTGCAGCCTGCCTGCGGATCAACCCCGGCAATATCGGCGACGCCCGCCGTGTGGCCGAAGTGGTGAAGGCCGCGAAGGACCACGGATGCAGCATCCGCATCGGGGTGAACGCCGGGTCGCTGGAGCGGCACCTCCTGGAGAAATACGGCGAGCCTTGCCCCGAGGCGATGGTGGAAAGCGGTCTCGACCACATCAAGCT
>CAUJIU010000013.1 GCA_963205075.1 Pseudomonadota bacterium
CCACAGACCGAGCGACACAGGTATCAGGACTGCCAGAAATTCCATCGCCTGCGACTATTTCAGCCGCAAGGCGTTGAGCGTGACGGTGATCGAGGACAGCGACATCGCCAGCGCGGCAAGGAGCGGCGTGGCCAGCCCGACCAGCGCGATGGGAACCGCGATCAGGTTGTAGGCGGCCGAGATCGCGAAGTTCTCACGGATCCGGCGGGTCGACTTGCGGGCCACGCGCAGGGCGTCGGCCAGTGGGAGGAGATCCCGACCCAGCAGCACGATGTCCGAAGCCACGCGCGCGGCGTCCAGCGCGCTGGCCGGCGAGATCGAGACGGTGGCGGCGCGCAACGCACCGGTATCGTTCAACCCGTCGCCAACCATCAGCACCTTGCGGCCCTGGGCCACGAGTTGCGCGACATGATCGGCCTTCTGCGCCGGCAGGTACTGGGCTTGCCATTCCTCGATGCCAAGCCGGTCGGCCAGCGTCGAGACCGCGCCGCTGACGTCGCCGGACAAGAGCTGCACATCCAGCCCCAGCGCCTGAAACTGCCCGATCAGATCTGCCGCACCAGGGCGGATCTGGTCTTTGAAGGTGAAAGGCACCGCTGCGTCAGTGCCAATTGCCAGCCAGGTCGCGGTGCTGTCGCCGCCAGCGGCTCCCAGCCAGTCGGCGCGACCCAGCCGGACCGGCTGGCCCTGCCACTTCCCTTCGATCCCGTATCCGGGCCTTTCGGTGAGAGCCTCCAGCGCCGCCGGTTCGACCCCGCGCGCAACCAGCGCGCTGCCTAGCGCGCGGGCCAGCGGATGCGCCGAGCCTTGAGCCAGCGCCAGCGCCAGCGAAAGCTGATCCGGCGTCTTGGTGTCCAATCCGGTTGGCCGCAGATCCCCCATGGTCAGCGTGCCGGTCTTGTCGAACACCACGGTGTCGATCTGGGCCAGCCGTTCCAGCGCGGTGCCGCTCTTGATCAGCATGCCGGCGCGGAACAGGCGCCCCGAGGCGGCGGTCACCACCGCCGGCACCGCCAGCCCGAGCGCGCAGGGGCAGGTGATGATGAGAACCGCCGCCGCGATGTTGATCGACAGGCGCGCGTCGCCGCCCGATAGCCACATCCAGACCCAGAAGGCCGAGAAGGCCAGCACATGCACCAGCGGCGAATAGGCCCGCGCCGCGCGGTCGGCCAACGAGGTGTAGCGGTTGCGCGCCTCTTCGGCGACGGCGACCAGATCGGCCAGCCGCGCCAAAGAGCTGTCTCGGCCCGCGGCGGTCACGCGCAGGGTCAGCGGGCCGGTCAGGTTGACCACGCCGGTGGTGACCTGCGCGCCCGGCATCGCCTGGGCGGGCAGGGTCTCGCCGGTCAGGAGCGAGCGGTCGATCTCGCTGGTGCCGTCGGTCACCACCCCGTCGGCAGGCACCCGCGTGCCCGGCAGCACGCGCACCAGATCGCCCGCGCGCAGGTCGTGGACATTGACCAGTGCATCACCCTCTGCCCCGATGCGCAGGGCGCGCGGCACTTCCAGCGCCGCCAGTTCCTGCGCCGCCGAGCGGGCCATGGCGCGGGTGCGGTGATCGAGGTAGCGCCCGCCCAACAGGAAGAAGGTCAGCATCACCGCCGCGTCGAAATACGCATTCTCGCCCGAATGCAGGGTCTCGTAGACCGAGATCGACGAGGCCAGGATGATCGCCAGCGAGATCGGCACGTCCATGCCCAGCCGCCCGGCCCGGAGCGCGGACCATGCGGACCTGAAGAAGGGCTGCCCGGCGAACAGCACGGTTGGCAGCGCGATGGCCCCCGAGATCATGTGAAAGATGTCGCGGGTGGCGGCCTCGGCCCCGGACCAGACCGCGACCGACAGCAGCATGATGTTCATCATGGCGAAGAAGGCCACGCCCAGCCGCATCAGCAGGTCGCGCCCGGTGCGGTCCATCTCGGTGCCCGACAGGGCCACTAGGTCCAGCGGCAGCGCCTCGTAACCCAGTTGCCCCAGACGGGCGGCGAGGTCCTCGGGGCTGAGTGTGCCGTCATGCTGGATGCGCACCCGCTTGAGCGTCAGGTTGACCCGCGCCGCGGCGACGCCGGGCATCGCGGCCATGCCGCGCTCGACCGTCGCCATGCAGGTGGCGCAATGCACGGCCGGCAGCGCGAACTGGACCTCGTGGGTCGCCTTGGCCCCGCGGCTGCGCGCCCGGTCATGCAGGTCCGGCGGGACGATGCAGGCCGGGCAGGCGGCGCCGGAGGGGGTTTCGGCCAGCGACATGTCAGGGCTCGACCAGCACGATCACCCGCTGGCGGAAGACGGTGCCGTTTTCGGCCGTGGCTTCCAGCCGCAGGTTCCAGTTGCCGGGGCCGGCGGCGACGGGCGCGCGATAGACCTGACCGTCGAACCGGAAGTCGGGCACCTGATCGTCGATCACGTCGGTCGGGCGTCCGAAGATCGCGGTGATGGCGGCAGGCTGCACCGGCGCCCCGTTCGCATCGGTGATGCTCAGGACCAGATCGGAGCCATGCACTTCGGCGCCCACCGTCCAGCCAAGCGCCAGCTGCGCCGCGCGGTCGGCGTCGAAGGTCTGGCTGGCCACGTAGGAATTGGCGACCTCGAGGCCCGGAAAGGTGCTGACCGCCTTGTAGGCAAGCACGATGTTGACCGCGATGATGACCACGAAGAACGAGGCAAAGATCGCGAAGAATTTCGCTCCGGTGATGGGTCCGCGAAAGAGGCTTGTCATCTCACTCTCCCTTGCCGCTGAAGTGGCTGTCGGAACTGGCACGCTCGCCGCTTGCCTGATCCTCGACCCAGAACCGGAAGTCGGTCCGGTTCGCCACGGCAGCCGGCGTTCCCGGCGCGGCGCTGACATAGACCCGCACGATCGACATCTCGTTGGCGCCCACGGCCACGACCGGAATGTCGGTGCCTTCGATCCCGATCGCAAGGGCCGAGTCAGAGGTCAGCGACAGGCCGAAATCGCGGGTTTCGCCATGCTTGTTGCGCAGGCGTATATCATAGGCGTTGCGGATGGTGCCATCGGACATGGTCACGTAGATCGGGTTGCGGATCGCGGCGACGGTGATGTCGATCTCAGGCCGGATGAACAGCGCGAAGATCAGCGCGAACCCCACCAGCGACCACATGCCGGTATAAAGCAGGGTGCGCGGCCGCAGGATATGCTTCCAGACCGCCTTGTGCGGGAGGCCCTCGCGCTCGGCGGTTTCATCCTTGAGCGCAAGGTAGTCGACCAGCCCGCGCTGGCGGCCCAGCCGGGCCATCACGTCATCGCAGGCATCGATGCACAGGCCGCAGGTGATGCATTCCATCTGCTGCCCGTCGCGGATGTCGATGCCCATGGGGCAGACGTTGACGCAGGCCAGACAGTCGATGCAGTCGCCGGCATTGGTGTCGGAGGCCTTGCCGCGCGGCTCGCCGCGCCAGTCGCGATAGCCGATGGTGATGGTGTCCTCGTCCATCATCGCCGCCTGGATGCGCGGCCAGGGACAGGCATAGATACAGACCTGCTCGCGCGCGACACCGCCGAAGAAGAAGGTGGTGAAGGTCAGGATCGCCATGGTGATATAGGCGACCGGGTTGGCCGCGCCGCGCACCAGATCGGCCAACAGCGTCGGCGCGTCGGCGAAGTAGAACACCCAGGCCCCGCCGGTCGCCAGACCGATCAGCACCCAGACCACCCATTTGGTCAGCCGCAACCGGATCTTGCGGGCGCCCCATTTGGCGTTCCACAGGCGGACGCGGGCGTTGCGGTCGCCCTCGATCCAGCGCTCGGGGAGGATGAACAGGTCGGTCCAGACGGTTTGCGGGCAGGCATAGCCGCACCAGACCCGGCCCATGGCAGAGGTAAAAAGGAACAGGCCCAGTCCGGCCATGATCAGCAGGCCGGCGATGAAGTAGAACTCGTGCGGCCAGATCTCGATCCAGAAGAAGTAGAACCGCCGGCCCGCCAGATCGACCAGCACCGCCTGATGCGGCAGTTCCGGGCCCCGGTCCCAGCGGATCCAGGGGGTGATGTAGTAGATGCCCAGCGTGACCGCCATGATCCACCACTTCATCGTCCGGAAGAAGCCACTGACCCGGCGTGGAAACACCGGCTCGCGGGCGGCGTAGAGGGACGGGGGGCTGTCAGGCTGGGACATGGGCAACTTTCATCGGATCAGGCAATTTCGTGGTGGCGGCCGGTCAGGGCGCAGGAATGGCTTGATGCATATCAATGCTTTCGGGCAGTCTAAAGAAGAAACCCCGGCGGGACGAGCCCGCCGGGGAGTATCACTGGACCTGCGCTTCCTGGCTGCGAACAGATCGCGCCACCAGTGACGTACGCCGGGGGCGGGGACCACCCCCGGCGTATTCTATTCGCCGCCGCCCAACTGGTGGACATAGGCGGCAACCGCGTTGATCTCGGCCTGGTCGAGG
>CAUJIU010000014.1 GCA_963205075.1 Pseudomonadota bacterium
GCCGAGGCGGTGGGAATGTCGGGCAAGACACATCCCAGGGTGGTGGTTCTTGAAGGCGGAATGTCGGCCGAGCGCGAGGTTTCGCTGGTTTCGGGCCGTGAATGCGCGCGCGCATTGCGGCAGGCGGGCCATGACGTGACCCAGATCGACGCCGGCGCCGATGTGGCGGCCCGCCTGCAGGCGGCCGCTCCCGATGTGGTGTTCAACGCGCTGCATGGCCGCTGGGGCGAGGATGGCTGCGTGCAGGGCCTGCTGGAATGGCTGCGCATCCCCTACACCCATTCGGGCGTGCTGGCCTCGGCGCTGGCGATGGACAAGGAGCGCACCAAGGCCGCCTATCGCGCCGCCGGGCTGCCGGTGGTCCCGAGCCTGCTGGCCGCGCGTGACGAGGTGCGCGTCCGCCACGTGATGGCGCCGCCCTATGTGGTCAAGCCCAACAACGAAGGCTCGAGCGTCGGGGTCTATCTGGTCAACGAGGCCGCGAATTCTCCGCCGCAACTAACCGACGACATGCCCGCGACCGTGATGGTCGAGGCCTATGTGCCGGGGCGCGAGCTGACCACCTCGGTGATGGGCGACCGGGCGCTGGGCGTCACCGATATCCTGACCACCGGCTGGTATGACTACCACGCGAAATACGCCCCCGGCGGGTCGCGGCATGTCATTCCGGCCGAGGTTCCGGCCGAGATCACCGCCGCCTGCCTCGACTACGCGCTGCGGGCCCATGCGGCGCTGGGTTGCCGGGGCCTCAGCCGCACCGATTTTCGCTGGGACGAAAGCCGCGGGCTGGACGGGCTGATCCTGCTCGAGACCAACACCCAGCCCGGCATGACGCCGACCTCGCTCGCGCCCGAACAGGCGGCGCATGCCGGCATCTCATTCCCCGAATTGTGTTCCTGGATGGTGGAGGACGCCTCGTGTCAGCGATAGGCCTCCATCACCGCGACCCGGCGCCGTCGCGGCTGGGCTACCGGCTGCAGCGCCTGCTGCTGACGCCGGGCTTCCGGGCGCTGGTGCGGATCGGCCTGCCGCTGATGCTGCTGGCGATCATCGCCTCGGTCTGGTTCTCCAAGGACGAAAACCGCGTCCTGCTGCACAATTACATCGCCACCGCGCGGGCCTCGATCGAGGAACGGCCCGAATTCATGGTCAACGCCATGGCCATCAACGGGGTCGAGGACGGGCTGGCGCAGGCGATCCGGTCCGCCCTGCCGATGAGCTTTCCGCTGTCTTCCTTCGACATGGACCTTGAAACCATCCGCAGCACCGTCGAGGCGCTGGCGCCGGTGCAGGACGCGCGCATCCGCGTCGCGCCCGGCGGCATCTTGCAGATCGACGTGACCCCGCGGGTGCCGGTTGCGGTCTGGCGCCATCAGGACGGGCTGCGGCTGATCGACGCCAACGGCGTGTTCGTGGGCACTCTGGCGGCACGCGGCGTGCGCTCGGACCTGCCGCTGATCGCCGGCGACGGCGCGCAGGCGGCCATCGACGAGGCGCTGGCGCTCTTTGCCGCCGCCGGTCCGATCGCCCAGCGGGTGCGCGGGCTGGTGCGGATGGGCGAGCGGCGCTGGGACATGATCCTTGACCGCGACCAGCGGATCCTGCTGCCCGAGACCCATGCGGTGCAGGCGCTGGAGCGGGTCATCGCCATCGACCAGATCCAGGACCTGCTGGAGCGCGATATCCGCGTGATCGACCTGCGCGACCCCGAGCGGCTGACCCTGCGCCTGAGCGGCGCGGCGGCCACCAGCATCAAGGGCTATGACGTCAACCCGATAACAACACCAACAGAGGCGGGGGCAAGTAACTGATGCGGCAGCTATACGAGAGCCAGAGAGCCATGCGGCACATGCGCTGCGCAGCCATGCAACGCGGCGTGATCGCCATTCTTGACGTCGGCACCTCCAAGATCGCCTGCCTGGTGCTGCGCTTTGACGGGCCCGAGCGGTTCCGCGACAGCGACGGGGTGGGCTCGATGGCGGGGCAATCGTCCTTCCGGGTCATCGGCGCGGCCACCACCCGCTCGCGCGGGGTGCGCTTCGGCGAGATCGACGCGATGCAGGAAACCGAGCGCGCCATCCGCACCGCGGTGCAGTCGGCGCAGAAGATGGCCAATGTCCGCGTCGATCATGTCATCGCCTGCCTCAGCGGCGCCCGGCCCCGGTCCTACGGGCTGGACGGTGCCGTCGATCTGGAAGGCATGGTGGTCACCGACGGCGATATCGGCCGGGTGCTGGCCGCCTGCGAGGTGCCGGATTACGGCGACGGGCGCGAGGTGCTGCATGCCCAGCCGGTCAACTTCGCGCTCGATCACCGCACCGGCATGGCCGATCCGCGCGGCCAGATCGGCAACCGCCTGACCACCGACATGCACCTGCTTACCGTCGATGCCACGGCGGTTCAGAACCTGCTTTACTGCATCAAGCGCTGCGATCTGGAACTGGCGGGGCTGGCCTCGTCGTCCTACATGTCGGCCATCGCCGCGCTGGTGGAGGATGAGCAGGAGCTTGGGGCCGCCTGCATCGATATCGGCGGCGGCGCGACCGGCATCTCGATCTTCATGAAAAAGCACATGATCTACGCCGATTGCGTGCGGATGGGCGGTGACCACATCACCTCCGACATCTCGATGGGCCTGCAGGTCTCGGCGGCGCTGGCCGAACGCTTCAAGACCGTCAATGGCGGCGTGGTGGCAACCGGCATGGATGACCGCGACATGATCGAGGTGGGCGGCGATACCGGCGACTGGGAACATGACCGCCGCACCGTGAGCCGGGCCGAACTGATCGGCATCATGCGCCCCCGCGTCGAGGAGATCCTCGAGGAGGTCCGCGCGCGTCTGGACGCCGCCGGCTTCGACCAGATGCCGAGCCAGCAGATCGTGCTGACCGGCGGCTCCAGCCAGATCCCCGGACTGGACGGGCTGGCCTCCAAGATCCTCGGGCATCAGGTGCGGCTGGGCCGCCCGCTGCGGGTGCAGGGCCTGCCGCAGGCCGCGACCGGGCCGGCATTCGCCGCCGTCGTCGGGCTGACCCTGTTCGCCGCCAACCCGCAGGACGAATGGTGGGATTTCGAGATTCCGGCCGAGAAATACCCGGCCAGATCACTGCGCAGGGCCGTCAAATGGTTCAAGGACAACTGGTGATACGCAATATTTCGCCAAACCATCCAGATAGGCGGCAAAACCGCTGCACATTGCCCACATTTTGTGGGTTTTGCGCGTTTTTTTCGTGACCGATCCGGGACAAGCGGCTAGGATCACAGCAATTTAGGCAAAGGCGACCCGGTCAAGGGTCCCACAGCACAGGCGGACAGAGCGATGACATTGAACCTCTCCATGCCGGGTCAGGACGAGCTGAAGCCCCGGATCACCGTATTCGGTGTCGGCGGAGCCGGGGGCAACGCGGTCAACAACATGATCGACAAGGTGCTCGACGGGGTTGAGTTCGTGGTCGCCAACACCGATGCGCAGGCGCTGCAGCAATCGCGCGCCCCGGCCAAGATCCAGATGGGCGTCAAGGTCACCGAGGGGCTGGGCGCGGGCGCCCGCGCCAGTGTCGGCGCCGCGGCGGCCGAGGAAAGCATCGAGCAGATCGTCGACCACCTGGCGGGCGCGCATATGTGCTTCATCACCGCCGGCATGGGCGGCGGCACCGGCACCGGCGCGGCCCCGATCATCGCCCAGGCGGCGCGTGAACTGGGCGTGCTGACCGTTGGTGTGGTGACCAAGCCCTTCCAGTTCGAGGGCGCCAAGCGGATGCGGCAGGCCGAGGAGGGCGTCGAGGCCCTGCAGAAGGTCGTCGACACGCTGATCATCATTCCCAACCAGAACCTGTTCCGGCTGGCCAATGAAAAGACCACCTTTACCGATGCCTTCGCGCTGGCCGACGATGTGCTCTACCAGGGCGTCAAGGGCGTGACCGACCTGATGGTGCGTCCGGGCCTGATCAACCTCGATTTCGCCGACGTGCGCGCGGTGATGGACGAGATGGGCAAGGCCATGATGGGCACCGGCGAGGCCGAGGGCGAGAACCGCGCCATCGAGGCCGCCGAAAAGGCCATCGCCAACCCGCTTCTGGACGAGATCAGCCTCGAAGGCGCGCGCGGCGTGTTGATCAACATCACCGGCGGCTATGACCTGACCCTGTTCGAGCTGGACGAGGCGGCCAACAAGATCCGCGAAAAGGTCGATCCCGACGCCAACATCATCGTCGGCTCGACGCTCGATACCTCGATGGACGGGCGCATGCGGGTCTCGGTCGTCGCCACCGGCATCGACGCCAACATCTCGCGCTCGGAACTGCCGCTGCCGCGCCGCTCCATGGCCGCGCCGCTCAAGCCGACCGTCAGCGCCGCGCGCCCCGAACCGGCGGTGCAGGAAGACGAGGCCGCCCCCGTCGCCGCCCCCGTCGCCGCGCGCGTCGTGGCCCAGGCGCCCCGGCAGGCTGCGGCCGCCCCGGCACGGGTCGAACCCAGCCTGTTCGATGACCACCGGGCAACCGAACTGGAGCAGGCCGAAGACATCTTCGACGATTTCGACGACGTCGCCTTCGAGGACGAACTGCCGCCGCCGGCCTACCAGCCCCGCTCCGAGCCGGTGATGGACCGCCCCGCCGAGGCCTTCGTGGCCCCGCGCGCGCCCGCACCCGGCACCCCGTCGCCCGAGGCGCTCCAGCGTCTGCAGGCCGCCGTCAGCAAGGTGCCGGCAGCCGAGCAGCGCCAGCCGCTTCAGGCCCAGCGCCCGGCCGAGACCGAGCGGCCGCGCTTCGGCATCAATTCGCTGATCAACCGCATGACCCATCCGCATGGCGACTCCGCCCAGGCCCAGGCCCGACGCCAGCCGCAGGTCAGCAGCTACCCCGAGGAGGAGGCCGCCGATCCCGAGCAGGAACGCATCGAGATTCCCGCCTTCCTGCGCCGCCAGGCCAACTGATCCGGTCACAAGACCCGACGGAAAGCCGCCCCACGGGGCGGCTTTTTCGTTTCAGATCAGGGGTTTGCGCAAAAGTTACCAAAAGGTAAGCGCGTGTTTCAGTTGGTTGCAAAGCGTGAGTTGAG
>CAUJIU010000015.1 GCA_963205075.1 Pseudomonadota bacterium
TGCCATTTTCGCGCGCCCGCGACCGTTAGGTCATAGGCAACGAAAATGGCAGACAGGCCGATCTTGCAAACCACGCTCAAATCCAGCGCGACCTTCATCGGCACCGGACTGCATTCCGGGCGGCCGGCCAGGCTGGCGATCCATCCCGCGGCGGCGGATCACGGCATCGTCTTCCGGCGCACCGATCTGGGCGGGGTCGAGATCCCGGCGCTGTGGAACCGCGTCTGCCAGTCGCCGCTGAACACCCGCATCGAGTCCGAGTGCGGCGCCTTTGTCCAGACCATCGAGCATCTGATGGCGGCCCTTGCAGGCTGCGGGGTGCACAACGCCCTGGTCGAGATCGACGGCCCCGAAGTGCCGATCCTCGATGGCAGCGCCGCGGCCTTCGTGCGCGGCATTCTCGCCGCCGGCCTGCACCGCCAGCCGCAGCCCCTGCGCCTGATCGAGGTGCTGCGCCCGGTGGAAGTGCGCCGCGGTCTGGCCACCGCCCGGCTGCAGCCGGCCACCGAGTTCCGCATCCGGTTCTCGATCGATTTCGACGAGCCGGCCATCGGCAAGCAGTCACGCGAGCTGAACATGGCCAACGGCGCCTTCGTGCGCGAACTGTGCGACAGCCGCACCTTCTGCCGCCAGTCCGATGTCGAATCGATGCGCGAGCAGGGGCTGGCCCTGGGCGGAACGCTGCAAAACGCGGTGGTGGTCGACGGCGATCAGGTGCTCAGCCCCGGCGGCCTGCGCCACGCCGACGAGGCGGTGCGCCACAAGATGCTGGATGCCCTTGGCGATCTGGCGACCGCCGGCGCGCCGATCCTTGGCATCTATTCCGGCAACCGCGCCGGCCACAGCCTGACAAACGAGCTGTTGCGGGCGCTTTTCGCCGATCCGCAGGCCTGGCGCCTGACCGAATGCGACGCGGCCACGGCGCGGCAACTGCCCGGTGTCGGACTGCGCGCCGCCGATCTCGCCGCCGTCGCCTGACCGGACACATCCCGCGACCCGCAAAGCGGCAAAAGGCATTTTGCCTTGGATTTTTCTATGCTAGACCGTGGGCCATGCCGGGGGTCTGGGTCTACCCGGACTTTGCAAGAATGACAGCCGGAGCAAGGGGCGCGTTGATGACAGGCCGCAGGACTTGGGGAGTGTCGCGCAAGATCGCGATGGGCGCGGTGCTGTCGCTGGCCCTTCTGTCCGCTTGCAGCACTTTCGCCGACAAGACGCCCGGCGCGCTGGACGGCTACACCGCCGAAGAGATCTTCCAGCGCGGCGAATACGAG
This sequence comes from Pseudomonadota bacterium, assembly GCA_963205075.1. GTDB lineage: Bacteria > Pseudomonadota > Alphaproteobacteria > Rhodobacterales > Rhodobacteraceae > KLAP22. The sequence continues at coordinate 1,275 of CAUJIU010000015.1, forward strand.
CTGAACCGCAACCAGCCCGACGACGCCGCCTATTACTTCGGCGAGATCGAGCGGCTCTATCCCTATTCCGATCTGGCCAAGCGCGGCCTGATCATGCAGGCCTATTCCTACCATCGTGACCGCGATTACGAGAATTCGCGCGCCAGCGCCCAGCGCTATGTGGATTTCTACCCCACCGATGACGACGCGGCCTATGCGCAATACCTGCTGGCGCTGTCCTATTACGACCAGATCGACGAGATCGGGCGCGATCAGGGCCTGACCTATCAGGCGCTTCAGGCGCTGCGGGTGGTCATCGAGCGCTATCCCGATACCGAATATGCGCGCTCTGCCATCCTCAAGTTCGACCTCGCCTTCGACCACCTGGCCGGCAAGGAAATGGAGATCGGCCGCTACTACCTCAAGCGCGGCCATTATGCCGCCGCCGTGGGCCGCTTCCGGGTGGTGGTCGAGCAATTCCAGACCACCAGTCACACGCCCGAGGCGCTGCACCGGCTGGTCGAGGCCTATCTGTCGCTCGGCCTGACCGACGAGGCGCAGACGGCAGGGGCGATCCTCGGCCATAACTACCAGTCGACCGACTGGTATCAGGACAGCTACGCGCTGCTGACCGGGCGCGGGCTCGAGCCCAAGTCGGTTGGCGACAACTGGCTGGCCTCCATCTATCGCCAGGTCGTGCGCGGCGAGTGGCTGTGACGGGGGCGGTGGGGTGACACCCACTGAGCGGGGCTAGGCGATGCTGCGCGGGCTCGACATCCGGGACATGCTGATCATCGACCGGCTGGAGCTTGCCTTCCAGCCCGGTCTCAACGTGCTGACCGGCGAGACCGGGGCGGGCAAGTCCATCCTCCTGGATTGTCTGGGTTTCGTGCTGGGCTGGCGCGGCCGGGCCGATCTGGTCCGGCAGGGCGCGGCCCAGGGCGAGGTGACCGCCTGGTTCGACCTCGCCTCCGGCCATCCGGCCCGCGCCTTGCTGGACGAGGCCGGGATCGAGGCCGGCGATGAGCTGATCCTGCGCCGCGTCAACGCCGCCGACGGGCGCAAGACCGCATGGATCAACGACCGCCGCGCCAGTGGCGAGGTGCTGCGCGCCTTGTCCGACACGCTGGTCGAGCTGCATGGCCAGCAGGACGACCGCGGCCTGCTGAACCCGCGCGGCCACCGCGACCTGCTCGACGCCTATGCCCAGGCCGCGCCTGAACTGGCGGCGGTCCGTACCGCATGGGCGGCGCTCGGTGGGGCGCGCAAGCAGCTGGCGCAGGCGCAGGAGGCCATCGCCGCCGCCCGCGCCGAAGAGGACTACCTTCGCCATGCGGTGGCCGAGCTGGACCAGCTGGCGCCGGAGCCGGGCGAGGATGCCCGGCTCGATGCCGCGCGCCGCCTGATGCAGGCCGCCGCCCGCATCCGCGCCGATATCCAGAGCGCCGACCAGGCGCTGGGCACCGAGGGCGCCGAGGGCCGGATGCTGGACGCGGTGCGCTGGCTCGATGCGGTGTCCGACCGGGCCGAGGGGCAGCTGGATGCGCCGCTGGCGGCGCTGGAGCGGGCGCTGGTGGAACTGGGCGAGGCACAGCGCGGGGTCGAGGCCTGCCTGGAGGCGCTCAACTTCAACCCCGCCGAGCTGGAAGAGACCGAAGGCCGGCTCTTTGCCATCCGTGGCCTGGCGCGCAAGCACGGGGTGGCCCCCGATGATCTGGGCGATTTCGCGCAAGGCTTGCGGAGCAGGCTGGCGGCGCTCGATGCCTCGGATGCCGAGGTTGCGGGCCTGCAGGACGCGGTGGCGAAGGCCGGCGCGGCCTATGATGCCGCAGCCCGTGCCCTGACCGCGCGCCGCCGCGCTGCGGCAGAGTCCCTGGATGCGGCCATGGCTGCCGAACTGGCGCCGCTAAAAATGGAGCGGGCCGAGTTCGCGACCGACATTTCCCCGGCCGAGCCCGGCCCGGACGGGGCCGATCACGTCGCCTTCGTCGTGGCCACCAACCCCGGCGCCCCGGCCGGGCCGCTCGACAAGATCGCCTCGGGCGGCGAGTTGAGCCGCTTCCTGCTGGCGCTCAAGGTTTGCCTCACCCAGGGCAATGACAATCTGACGCTGATATTCGACGAGATCGACCGCGGCGTCGGCGGGGCCACCGCCGACGCGGTCGGCAAGCGGCTGGCCGATCTGGCGCGCGGCGGTCAGGTGCTGGTCGTCACCCACAGCCCGCAGGTGGCGGCGCGCGGCGGGCATCACTGGCGGGTGGAAAAGCGGCAGGACGCGGACAGCACGCTTTCGACCGTCCTGCCGCTGGGCCCTGCCGACCGGGTGGACGAGATCGCGCGCATGCTCTCGGGCGACAAGATCACCGATGCCGCGCGTGCGGCGGCCCGCGCCCTGCTGGGCTAGGAAGGGTCAGTTCTGCGGCACCACCTTGCCGGGGTTCATCAGCCCGCGCGGGTCAAGCGCCCGCTTGACCTCGCCCATCACCTCCCATGCGGACCCGTGCTCGGCGCGCATATGACCAAGCTTGCCCATGCCGATGCCATGTTCGCCGGTGATGGTGCCGCCCAGTGCCAGCGCCCGTTCGGCCATGCGGTCAGCCAGCGCCTTGGCGGTGCGGAACTCGGCCGGATCATCGGGGTCGATCATCAGGATGGCGTGAAAGTTGCCGTCCCCGACATGGCCGAGGATGGGGGCGGCGACGCCCGCGCCGGCAAGGTCGGCCTGGGTTTCACGCACCGCCTGCGCCAGCGCCGAGATCGGCACGCAGACATCGGTGACGATGGCGCGCGCGCCGGGGCGCGAGGCCAGGATCGACCAGTAGGCGCGGTGGCGCATGTCCCAGAGCCGGGTGCGGTCCTCGGGCCGGGTCGCCCATTCAAAGCCGCGTCCGCCGCGATCTACGGCAATGGCCGCCAGCGCGGCGCTGTCTTCGGCGACCGATGCCTCCGAGCCGTGGAACTCCAGCAGCAGATGCGGCAGGGCCGGGTAGGCGGTGCCGGCTGCGGCATTGACCGCGCCGATGCTGGCAGCGTCGAGAAACTCGATCCGCGCCATCGGGATGCCCATCTGGATCGCCTCGATGACGGTGGCGACCGTCTGGTCGATCGAGCCAAAGGCGCAGACCGCCGAGGCGATGGTATCGGGTTGCGCCCGCAGGCGCAGCGTCAGTTCGGTGATGATGCCAAGCGTGCCTTCGGAGCCGACCAACAGCCCGGTCAGGTCATAGCCCGAGGCCGATTTGCGCGCCCGCCCGCCGGTGCGGATCACCCGCCCGTCAGCCAGAACCACCTGCAAGCCCAGCACATTGTCGCGCATGGTGCCGTAGCGCACGGTGGTGGTCCCGCTGGCCCGCGTCGCGGCCATGCCGCCGAGCGTGGCATTGGCGCCCGGATCGACCGGGAAGAACGCGCCGGTCGCGCGCAACTGGTCGTTCAGCCCCTCGCGGGTCAGCCCCGGCTCGACCACCGCCAGCATGTCGGCCACATCGGCCGCGATCAGCCGGTCCATGCGCGTCAGGTCGATGCAGAGCCCGCCGCGCAGCGCCAGCCCGTGCCCCTCCAGCGAGGTGCCCGCGCCCCAGGGGATCATCGGGCAGCCCGCGTCATGGCAGATGCGGGCGATCCGGCTGACTTCTTCCGTGGTTTGCGGATAGGCGACCGCATCGGGCGGGGTCAGCGGAAAATACGATTCCGAGCGGCCATGCGCCGCCAATTCCGGCTTGGACCGGCGCAACCGTTCCCCTAAGACGGATTGCAAGGAATTCAGCGCGTTCTCGATCGACATGGGGCAGGAAACCTCCGGTTGGCAGCAATCTAGGACCTCCCGCCGCGCTGGACCAGCAAAAGGGGTAGCGGCATGGCGAGGATGACGGCGGAGCGCTTGCGGCAGGCCCGGCGACAGGCCGGCGAGCAGGCCCGTGCCGGCTGGACCATCCTGTGCAGCCGCGGCCCGAGCCAGGTGCAGTTCTGGTTTCTGGCGCTGCTGGTGGGGATCGGCGCGGGCCTTGCGGCGCTGCTGTTCCGCTTCGGGATCGAGACCGCCGAAGCCTTGCTCTATGGCACCGACGATGTGGCCTCGCTGGGGACGGGCAGCGCCCGTCTGGCCTGGTACTGGATCGTGCTGATCCCGCTGGCGGGCGGGCTGGTGGTCGGGCAGATCCTGCACCACTTCACCCCCGACGGGCGGGTGCGCACGGTTGCCGACGTGATCGAGGGCGCGGCCCTCCACGAAGGCCGGGTCGAGCGGCGCGAGGGCATCGCCTCGGCGCTGTCCAGCCTGATCACGCTGGGCACCGGCGGGTCGAGCGGGCGGGAAGGCCCGGTGGTCCACCTCGCGGCGGTGATCGCCACCGCCATCAGCCGCGCGATCAACGCCAACGGCATCACCGGGCGCGAGCTTTTGGGCTGCGCGGTCGCTGCCGCCGTTTCGGCCAGCTTCAACGCGCCGCTGGCTGGCGCGCTGTTCGCGATGGAGGTGGTGCTGCGCCACTTCGCCATCCACGCCTTCGCGCCCATCGCCATCGCCAGCGTCGCGGGCACGGTGATCAACCGCATGGCCTTTGGCAATGTCACCGAATACACGCTGCCCAACCAGACCATGCTGGCCTTCTATGTCGAGCTGCCGGCCTATGTCCTCTTGGGTCTGGTGGCGGGGCTGGTGGCCTTCGTGCTGATGCGGTCGATCTTCTGGGCCGAGGATCTGGGCGACCGCCTGCAAACCGCCACGCGCCTGCCGCGCTACCTGCGCCCGGCGCTGGCGGGGCTGTTGCTCGGGGTGCTGGCGCTGCAATGGCCCCATATCATCGGGGTGGGCTACCAGACCACCTCCGATGCACTGACCGGCAACCTGTCGCTGGGCCAGGCCTTCACCTTCGCGGTGCTCAAGATCGTGGCGGTGGCGATCACCATGGGCGGGCGCATGGGCGGCGGGGTGTTTTCGCCGGCGCTGATGGTGGGGGCGCTGACCGGCCTGACCTTCGGCATCATCGCCACCGGCATCTTCCCCAATGTCTCGGGCGACGGCTCGCTCTATGCGCTGGCTGGAATGGGCGCGGTGGCCGCCGCCGTGCTGGGCGCGCCGATCTCGACCGCGCTGATCGTGTTCGAGCTGACCGGCGACTGGCAGACCGGGCTGGCGGTGCTGGTCTCGGTCTCGATCGCCACGGCCATCGCCTCGCGGCTGGTGGACCGCTCTTTCTTCCTGACCCAGCTGGAGCGGCGCGGGGTGCGGCTGGCCGCCGGGCCCCAGTCCTACCTGTTGTCCACTGTGCGGGTGGCGACGGTGATGCGCGCCCGCGGCGCGCCGCGTGCGGCACCTGACGAAAGCTGCGAGGCGATGATCCGCGAGGGGCTCTGGATCGATTCAGGCGCCACGCTGGAACGCGCCATGCCACTTCTGGAAAAGACCGGATCGGATTTCATCCCCGTGGCCCGCGCCGGCGAGGGCGAGCCGGAGCTTTGGGGGGCGCTGTTCCACGTCGATGCGCTGCGCGCCTTCAACCGCGCGCTGGCCGAAACCGCGGCCGAGGAGCACGACTAGTCGTAGATCGTCAGCGGCTCGGCCACGATCCGCAGCCAGCCGCACAGATGGCTGTCGGCGTGGTAGACCGAGACCGCGGGCTGCGGGAAGGCCGGGTCGGCAAAGCAGCCCGCCGGAATGGCGATCATCCCGGCCAGATCCGAATTGGTGTAGCTGACGGTCACCCCGCAATCGGGGCAGAAATTCTGGGTGATGCGGCTGCCCTCATCTCCGGTGCGGGTAAAGCTGCGCCACTGGCCGGTGACCGTGACATTGGCCGCGTCATAGCGGGCATTCCAGCTGAAGGCGCTGCCGGTGCGGCGCTTGCATTCCAGGCAGTGGCAGACCGAAACCCGGATCGGCTCGCCGCTGCACCGGGCCTGCAACTGGCCGCAGGAACAGCCGGCCACGCGCTCGGTCACCGCCTAGACCTCCTCGACCGCGACCTTGTCGGGGTAGAAGGCCAGATGGCCGGCGATGGCCTCCATCCCCGCTGCCGGGTTTTCGTAGGACCAGGCGGCGTCGACGATCGGGCCGCTTTTGGCCATGATCGAGTAATATGTGGCCGCGCCCTTGAACTGGCAGACCGAGGCGGTCTGGCTCTGCTCCAAGAGCGCCATGGCGATATTGGCGCGCGGGAAGTAGATTACCGGCGCGTGGCCGCGTTCTTGCAGCTCCAGCGCCGATTTGCTTTCGCCGATGACGGCGCCCCCGGCGCGCACGACCCAGACCCCTTCGGCCGGACGGATGGTGATCTGGTCGCTCATGGCGGTGCACTCCTGGCGGGCCCTTGCGGGCCTTTTCCTGTATTTCTGACGATGGGGCGGCCCTGCCTCAGAGCGGCGCGCAGGCGGCTTTCAGCCAGTCCAGCGCCGCCCCGTCGACCCGGGGCCCGATGTGCCGCAAGGTATCCGCATGGTAGCGGTCTATCCAGTCCCTTTCGCCTTGCGACAAGAGGCCGGTGTCGATCAGCCGCCGGTCAAGCGGCACCCAGGTCAGGTTCTCGAAGGCCAGCATGGCGCGGGCATCGGCGCCGGGCAGGGACGGGGCGGCAATGGTGACGATCAGGTTCTCGATCCGGATGCCGAAGGCGCCTTCGCGGTAGTATCCGGGCTCGTTGGACAGGATCATCCCTGCCTCCAGCGCCACGTCCGAGAGGCGGCTCAACCGCTGCGGGCCCTCGTGGACGCAGAGATAGACCCCGACCCCGTGGCCGGTGCCATGGTCGAAATCCTGCCCGGCCAGCCACAAGGGATAGCGCGCCAGCGCATCCAGATGGCAACCGGCGACGCCCTTGGGAAAGCGGACCCGGCTGATGGCGATCATGCCCTGCAACACGCGGGTATAGCAGGCGCGCTGTTCGGCGTCAGGCGTGCCGACGATGATGGTGCGGGTGATGTCGGTGGTGCCGTCGAGATACTGGCCGCCCGAATCCACCACCACCAGATCGCCCGGCGCAAGCCCGCGATTGGAGCCTTCGGTCACGCGGTAATGCATGATGGCGCCATGCGGGCCGGTGCCGCAGATGGTGTCAAAGCTGATGTCGAGCAGCGCATTGGTCTCGCGGCGGAAGCCTTCGAGTGCGGTTACCACGTCGATCTCGGTCAGCCCGCCTTTGGGGGCACCCGCGTCGAGCCAGGCCAGGAACCGCACCACCGCCGCCCCGTCGCGCAGGTGGGCCTCGCGCATCCCGGCGATCTCGGTGGAGTTCTTGCGCGCCTTGGGCAGGATGCAGGGATCGCCCGCCTTGGCGATCTCGACCCCTGCCGCCTGCGCCAGATCAGCCACCGCCTGCGGGGCGGATTTGGGATCGACCCGCACCGAGCCGGTCAGCCCGGCAATGGCGGCGGCAAAGCCGGTATCGGGCAGGCAACGGACCTGCGCGCCCAGATGGGCGGCGATGGCATCGGTCTTGCCGGGGCGGGCAAACAGGTCGACCCTGCCGTCGTCATGCAGGATGGCGAAGGATTGCGGCACCGGGTTTTTCTCGATGTCGTGGCCGCGGATGTTCAGCAGCCAGGCGACGGAATCGGGCAGGGTGATGATCGCCGCCTTGTGACCGGCCTTGGCCAGGTCCGCGCCAAGGCGGGCGCATTTGTCTTCATGGCTTTCGCCCGCGTTTTCCAGCGGATAGGCGACGAAGGGCGCCGAAGGCGGGGCGGGACGGTCGGTCCAGAGCGGATCAATCAGGTTGGCGGTCGGGCGCAGGGTAAAGCCCTTGCCCGCCAGCTGGGTGGTCAGGGTGCCGATCTCGTCGATCGTGTGCAGCCAGGGGTCGTAGCCCACCACGCCGCCGGCCGGCAACTGCTCGATCAGCCAGTCGCCGAGCTTGATTTCGGGCCAGTGCACGGGCGTGAACACTTCCGCCACCTGCTCCTTGACCTGCACGCGATAGCGTCCGTCGATGAACACGCCCGCCACCTGCGCCAGTACGGCGCAGAAACCGGCCGAGCCGGTAAAGCCGCTGAGCCAGGCCAGCCGCGCATCGCAGGGCGCGACATATTCGCCCTGATGCATATCGGCGCGCGGCACCAGCCAGCAATCGAGCCCGCCGGCGGTCATGACCTGACGCAGCCGCGCCAGGCGGGCCGGGCCCTGATCGGGTGAAGATTCAGCGACAAAGCTTTGAAACACTGCGGGAAATCCTTGGTTTTGGTCAGCCTATCCGACGCGCTTCATGCCCAGAACGCGGGCGCGCTTGCGCGGGTCGTTGTCAAACAGGCTCGCCAGTTGCTCGGTCATGGCGCCCGCGAGTTGCTCGACATCGGTGATGGTCACGGCGCGTTCATAGTAGCGCGTCACGTCATGGCCGATGCCGATGGCGATCAGCTCGACCGCCTTGCGCCGCTCGACCATGGCGATCACGTCGCGCAGGTGCTTTTCGAGGTAATTGGCCGGGTTGACCGAAAGCGTGCTGTCATCGACCGGCGCCCCGTCCGAGATCACCATCAGGATCTTGCGCTGCTCGCGGCGGTTGGCCATGCGCCGATGCGCCCATTCCAGCGCCTCGCCGTCGATATTCTCTTTCAGCAGGCCCTCTTTCATCATCAGCCCGAGATTGGGCCGGGTGCGCCGCCACGGCGCGTCGGCCGCCTTGTAGACGATGTGGCGCAGGTCGTTGAGCCGCCCCGGCAGCTGCGGGCGGCCGTTGGCCAGCCATTTCTCGCGGCTCTGGCCGCCCTTCCAGGCGCGGGTGGTAAAGCCCAGGATCTCGACCTTGACCTGACAACGCTCCAGCGTGCGCGCCAGCACATCGGCGCAGATCGCCGCGATCGAGATCGGGCGGCCCCGCATCGAGCCGGAATTGTCCAGAAGCAGGGTGACGATGGTGTCGCGGAACTCGGTATCCTTCTCGACCTTGAACGACAGCGGCGTGGTCGGGTTGGCCACCACGCGCGCCAGCCGACCGGCATCGAGAATGCCCTCCTCGCGGTCAAACTCCCAGCTGCGGTTCTGCTGGGCCTGCAAGCGGCGCTGCAGCTTGTTGGCCAGCCGTGACACCGCGCCCTTGAGCGGCTCAAGCTGCTGGTCGAGATAGGCGCGCAGGCGTTCCAGCTCGGCCGGTTCGGCCAGTTCCTCGGCCGAAACCTCCTCGTCGAAATGGGCGTCGTAGACCACGTAGTTGGGGTCGGCATCGGAATGCGGCGCCGGCGGCGGCGGCTCCAGCGGCGCTTCGCCCTCGGGCATTTCCTGCTCGTCGTCGCTGTCGGCGTCGGACTGGTCGTCCATCGAGACCTGGGCCTCGGAGGCGTCCTGTTCCTCGTCCTGCGATTCCTCGGGGCTGGCATCGGCCTCGTCGCTCTCGCTCTGCTCCTCGCCCGAGTTCTCCTGATCGTCCTGATCGTCGCTGCCGTCCTCGGCATCGTCGTCCTGATCGTCGTCGAGATCGGGGTCGTCGCCCAGCTGGTCGCCATAGCCCAGGTCGGCGATCACCTTGCGGGCAAAGCGGGCAAAGGCGCGCTGGTCGGCAAGGTTGCCCTGCAACTCGTTCAGCGTGTCGCCGCAGCTGTCCTCGATGAAGCCGCGCCACAATTCCATGACGTTGCTGGCCCCCGGCGGCAGGTCGCGCCCGGTGGCCAGATGACGCATGAGATAGCCCGCCGCCGTGGCCAGCGGCGCCTCGGCGGCCTCGCGGATCTGGTCATAGCCCTTGCGCCGCGCCTCGTTGGCGATCTTGGCGTCGATATTGCCGGCGGTGCCGGGCATGTGGACCGCGCCCACCGCCTCGACCCGGGCGGTTTCCATGGCCTCGAACAGGTCGCGCGCCATGGCGCCCTGCGGCATGTAGCGCGCGGCGATCTTGGGGTCGTGAAAGCGGTGGCGCAGCGCGAAGGCATCCGCGGTGCCGCGCGCCAGCAACACCTCGTCACGGGTCATGCGGCGCGAGACCTGCGGCAGACGCACCGTGTCGGCGGTCTGCCCCGGCGGGTCGACCGAATAGCTGACCGTCAGGTCCGGGTCGTCGGCCAAGACCTTGGTGGCCTCGGCGAGCGCCTTCTTGAACGGATCGGCTGGGTTGTCGCTGGGTTTGGTCATGTCCCGTCCGCTACAGATATCTGACAGGGGTCCACCGCAGGCCCCCGGCCTTGGCTCACCCCAGGCTCACGCTCGCCGCGCTTTCGGGCAGCTCTTCGGCAAAGCAGCGCTGGTAGAATTCGGCCACGGTCTGCCGCTCCAGCTCGTCGCATTTGTTGAGGAAGGAGAGCCGGAAGGCATAGCCGACATTGCCGAAGATCTCGGCATTCTGGGCCCAGTTGATCACCGTGCGCGGGCTCATCACCGTGGACAGGTCGCCGTTCATGAAGGCGGTGCGGGTCAGATCGGCCACCGTCACCATCTGGCTGATCTGCTTGCGGCCCTTGTCGGTGTTGTAATGCGGGGCCTTGGACAGCACGATTGCCGTCTCGGCGTCGTGGCTGAGATAGTTGAGCGTGGCCACAAGGCTCCAGCGGTCCATCTGCGCCTGGTTGATCTGCTGGGTGCCGTGGTAGAGCCCGGTCGTATCGCCCAGGCCAACCGTGTTGGCGGTGGCGAACAGGCGGAAATACGGATGCGGGGTGATGATCTCGTTCTGGTCCATCAGCGTCAGCTTGCCGTCATGCTCCAGCACCCGCTGGATCACGAACATCACGTCGGCGCGGCCGGCGTCGTATTCGTCAAAGCAGATCGCCACCGGGTTGCGCAGCGCCCAGGGCAGGATGCCCTCGTGGAACTCGGTCACCTGCCTGCCGTCGCGCAGCTTGATCGCGTCCTTGCCGATCAGGTCGATGCGGCTGATATGGCTGTCGAGGTTGACGCGCACGCAGGGCCAGTTCAGCCGGGCGGCGACCTGCTCGATATGGGTGGATTTGCCGGTGCCGTGATAGCCCTGGATCATCACCCGGCGGTTCTTGGCGAAACCCGCGAGGATGGCCAGCGTGGTGTCGGGGTCGAACTTGTAGGTGGGATCGATGTCGGGCACGCGGCCCATGCGCTCGGCAAAGGATTTGACCACCATCGGCGTGTCGATGCCGAATACTTCCCGGACCGAAACGTCTTCGGTCGGTTTCGCGGTGATGTCGATAGTGGCTTCGGCCATGGGATGTCGCCTGTTCTGAGCTTCCGTCATGCCCGCGAGCCTTGGCCCGGATCGGCCGGCGCGGGCGGTACCGGCGCACCATACAGCGATGGCCGCCGAGGAAAAGGGCCAGAGACGACCGAAATGGGCGGAAAAACCATTTCGGGCCCGCCTCGGCTGCGGCATTGCGTTTTTTTCTGATTTGTCGGACCCTTGAGATGCGCAGGATCGAGGAGTGACCCATGACCAAAGGTCGGTCGGCCGGAGGGGCGGCAGCAGGCAGCGCCGAGGCGCTGGCCGAAGCCTTGGGCAGGATCGATCCCCGCAAGGCCGAGGCGCTGCACATGGCACGCGGCGGGGCGGATTACTCCGGTCTGGCGGCGCAGTTCCAGCTTGGCGAGGATGCGGTGCGCGGCTGGCTGGGCGAGGCGCTGATCGCCCTGGCAAACGATGCCGGCCTGGCCAGCGACGACGACGACCTGACGGTGCTGGCGGCCGAAGCGGCGCTGGGGCTGCTGTCACCCTCGGAGGTCTCGGCGCTGGCGGCGGTTTGCGAGATCGATCCCGAGATCGGCCGGGTCCGGCAGGGCTGGGCCGATGCCGTGGCCGGACTGTCGCAGGCACCGGAACCGGCAGCGGAACAGGCTGAGGCACAGGCACAGGCACAGGCACCGGCCCCCGGTCCCGCGCGCCCGCGCCGGGTCACGAGCCAGCCTGCGCCGCTGGCCGCACCGCTGGCCGCACCGCAGCCAAGCGAACCGGCCCCGCGCGCCGAAGGCTCCGAAATATCGGAGCGGGTGACGCCGGTGGACATGTCGGAGCCGAACCGGCGACCCTGGATGGGCACCTTCGCGGCCATCCTGGCCGGTTTGGTGGCGGCGGCGATCCTGCTCTACCTGTTTGATCTCAGCCTGAACGGCTGACCCGGCGGCAAGGCTTCGGGAAACAGTCAGTTTCCGGGCAAGTCCGGTGCCGCGGGGCGCATTTTCTGCGCCGGCATGCTATCGGGGGCCTCAAGGAGACCGCGGCGCCATGCGCAAGGCCACTCAAAGACTGGGCGAAATGACCGCGGGCGAGCGCTGCCTGGGGCTGGCCTATGCCCTGCTTGGCGCCATGGGCGGCATCCTGACGGTTGCCACCATCTCGCGGCTGACGGACGGGTCGGCCGAACTGTCGGGGTGGTACGAGCTCTGGGCCGGCATCTCTGGCGGCATCGGCACCAGCTTCGCGCTCTACCTGGCGGGCGACCTGATCGGCCATGCCGGCTGGTCCGGGCATCGCCGTGCCATCTATGGCGGCATCTGGGTCACCATCGTGGCGGCGCTGATCTGCGGATCGCTGGCCCTGCCGATCCTGGGGACCATGTTCGCGCCGCTGGCGCTGCTGGCGCTGCTGGCCTCCAAGCCGTCGCTGGTGCTGCTGCTGGCGGCGGGCCTGGCCGCGGTGCATATCCTGGTCGGGGTCTGGCGGCGCGAGCGCGACTCGATCTTCCTCTATCAGCAGTTCGATGCCGATAACGCGCAGGCGCGCCGCTAGTCCGACTCGCGGAAATTGCGGCTGGCCTTGACCTGATCCCAGGCCCAGACCACCTCGGCCAGCTGTTCCTCGCGGCTGCGGTCGCCGCCGTTCATGTCGGGGTGCAAGACCTTGATCAGCGCCTTGTAGGCCTTGCGCAGTTCCTGCTTGGACCATGTGTCGCGCGCATCGAGGATCTCGATTGCCCGGCGCTCGGTCGGGGGCAGGCGGCGCGAGCCGGTGACGGCCTTGCCGGGGTTGCGGGTGGCATTCTCGCCCAGCACCTGATGCGGGTCCTCGATCCCCAGCCGCGCCCAGGCCCGCTGTTCGTCGGACTTCTTGCCGAAGGGCTTGGTCTCGCGCTCCCAGACCCGGTCCTTCTGCAACTGCTCGGCCAGGTCCTGGTCGGAGGTGCCGTCGAAGAAGTTCCACTTCAGATTGTATTCGCGCACATGGTCCTTGCAGAACCAGTAATAGTCATCGAGCACGTCGGGCGATTTGGGGGCCCGGTACTTGCCCGATTCCTGACAGCCCGCGTGATCGCATTCGCGGGTCGAGGTCTCGAACGCCCCCGACATGCCGCGCCGGCCCCGAGGATTCTTCTTCTTGGAGGCCGACACCGAGATGTCGAAACCGAAGGGGTCATTCTTGGCCATGGGTCGTCATACCTTTCCGACTCGGACGCAGGAGTTTAAGCCTTGGGGCGCCAGATTGAAGGGGTTGGGTGAAAATAATGCAACTTGCGACCGAAATGCGTGACCGATTGACCGCGGCCTTTGCGCCGAGCCGTCTGGAAGTGATCGACGAGAGCGAGGACCATCGCGGTCATGCGGGCTATCGCGAGGGCGGCAAGACCCATTGGCGGATCGTCATCACCGCGCCCGAGCTTGGCCCGATGACCCGCGTGGCGCGGCATCGGGCGATCTACGCGGCGCTGGGGCCGGACATCATCGGCACCATCCACGCCCTGGCGATCGACGCGGACTGATTACCCGGCAGCCGCCTTGGCCGACCTTGCGGCCTTGGGTTTGGCCGCGTCGGGCCTGACATCGGCTTGCGGTTCCGCCGATGTTTCGGGGATCGGCACCGCCACCACGTCCGGCTCCGGCGCGGCAATGGCCATCGGGGCCGGGGCGGCGATCACCGGGGCGGCGATGACGGGCGCATGGCTCGCCGCCGGTCTGGCACGGCGAAACACCAGCACGCTCTGGAAGGTCGTGGTGCGCCCGGTCAGGCCCGACCGCTCGTCGCAGGGCAGCGTGTCGGCGCGCAGGTATTCCCAGCCTTCGGCGCCCAGCCGGTTCATCTCCTGCTCCAGCGCATGGGCAAAGCGTTCTTCGGTGGACTTGACGCCACGCGCCTTCAGGCCGCGCCGTGGCGCCGGCAGCACCTTGTAGTCGAATGCGCTCAAGTCCCGTCCCCCAAAATGCGTGCAGCGGGGCGATGATAGCGATCCGGCGCGCCAAGTCCATGCCGGACAAGGGAATCCTTGCCGGGCGCGTTTGCGCCACCGCGCCGGTTGCGAGGCTGGGTTACTCGGTAAAGCCGGAGAGATAGGCGTAGAGGTCTTCCGCTTCGTCGGACGAGCGCACCCGGAACGCCATCTTGGCGCGGGCGCGCGGATCGCTGAGCGTGGTGCGCAGCCATTCGGTGGGGTCCTGAACGTAGCCGACGAACGACTCCTCGTCCCAGACCATGCCGGCGACCCCGGCGGCGACCATGGCATCGCTGTAGTTGAAGCCTTCCTCGGTGCCGATGGTCCGGCCCACGACGCCGAACAGGTTGGGCCCGGTATGGGCCGAGCGCCCGGCCAGCACCTCGCCCGCGCCGTTGGCGATCAGGTGGCAGGAGGTGCACTGGCGGTTGAACAGCGCTTCGCCATCGTCGGCGTCGCCATCGGCCAGAGCCGGGGCGGCGAGCAGGGCGAGAGCCGCTGCCAGCATCATCTTGGTCATGTTGGTCTCTCCAGTTCAGCGAGTCTGGCGCGATCATACAATCGCGTCATGGGCAGGCAAGGGTCACTCTGCCGCATGGGCTAGAGGCCGAGCTTGGCCGTGACCAGATCATTAACCAGTGCCGGATTGGCCTTGCCGCCGGTCGCCTTCATCACCTGCCCGACAAACCATCCCGCCAGCTTGGGGTTGGCCTTGGCCTTTTCCACCTGCGCGGGATTGTCGGCGATGATCCGGTCGACGGCGGCCTCGATGGCGCCGGTATCGGTCACCTGCTTCATGCCGCGCGCCGCGACGATAGCCGCCGGGTCACCGCCCTCGGTATAGACGATCTCGAATAGGTCCTTGGCGATCTTGCCCGAGATCTCGCCCTTGGCGATCAGGTCGATGATGCCGCCCAGCTGTTCGGGGCTGACCGGGCTTTCGGTGATGCCGTGGTCTTCCTTCTTGAGCCGGCCGAACAGCTCGTTGATGACCCAGTTGGCGGCAATCTTGCCGTCGCGCCCGGCGGCGACCGCCTCGAAATAGGCGGCGTTCTCGGCCTCGGCGGTCAGCACGCTGGCATCATAGTCCGTCAGGCCGAAATCGGCCATGAACCGCGCCTTCTTGGCGTCGGGCAGTTCGGGCAAGCTGGCGGCGATGGCATCGACCCAGTCCTGCTCGATCTCCAGCGGCAACAGGTCGGGATCGGGGAAGTAGCGGTAATCATGCGCCTCTTCCTTGGAGCGCATCGAGCGGGTCTCGTTGCGGTCAGGGTCATAGAGGCGGGTTTCCTGGGTGACGGTCTTGCCATCCTCCAGGAGCGCGATCTGGCGGCGGGCCTCGTACTCGATCGCCATCTGGATGAAGCGCATCGAGTTCATGTTCTTGATCTCGCAGCGGGTGCCGAGGTGGCTGAAATCCTGGCTCGCCTGGTATTTCTCGTAGTCGCCGGGCCGGCAGACCGAGACGTTGACATCCGCCCGCAGGTTGCCGTTCTGCATGTTGCCGTCGCAGGTGCCGAGGTAGCGCAGGATCTGCCGCAGCTTGACCACATAGGCCGCCGCTTCCTCGGGGCCGCGAATGTCGGGGCGCGAGACGATCTCCATCAGCGCCACGCCGGTGCGGTTGAGATCGACAAAGGACATGGCCGGATCCATGTCATGGATCGACTTGCCGGCATCCTGCTCCAGATGGATGCGTTCGATCCGCACCCGCCGCGC
>CAUJIU010000016.1 GCA_963205075.1 Pseudomonadota bacterium
AGCTTCTGCACCGGCCTGTGCCGCCTGCAATCAGAGCCGCACGGCCATGCCAGCCATGTCCCGCAGGGCGAATGGCACGTGCACGGCGATGGCGTGCCGCATTTCCATGCGCATGGCCCCGACCACCACCACCATCACCACGGCCACGACCATGCCCATCCGGTCTATCCCCATGCCGATCACCCGCTTGGCCCGATCAGCGCGCTCAAGAGCCGCAAATGACCCGGCATGACCCCATGGGGGCCCGCCATGCGCCCCTATGACAAGGACCCGGCGGCGATCTATGCCAAGAGCTTTGCCACCGTCCGCGCCGAGGCGCGGCTGGGGCGGTTCGCGCCGGACATGCAGATCCTGGTCACGCGGCTGATCCATAGCTGCGGCATGGTCGAGGTGGCCGACCGGCTCGACCATTCGGCCGATGCTTTCGCGGCGGGGCAGGCGGCGCTGCGGTCCGGCGCGCCCGTCCTGTGCGACTGCGAGATGGTGGCCGCCGGGATCATCCGCCGCACCCTGCCCGCCGCCAATCCGGTGGTGGTGACGCTGAACGATCCAGAGGTGCCGGCCTTGGCGGGCGACCTGGGCACCACCCGGTCGGCGGCGGCGGTCGATCTGTGGCGCGACCGGATCGAAGGCGCGGTGGTGGCCATCGGCAACGCACCGACCGCCTTGTTTCACCTTCTGGAGCGGCTGGACCAAGGCTGGCCGAAGCCGGCGGTCATTCTGGGCTTTCCGGTGGGCTTCGTCGGCGCCGCCGAATCCAAGGCCGAACTGGCCGCCAATCCGCGCGGCTGCGCCTATGTCGCCCTGCGCGGCCGGCGCGGCGGCTCGGCCATGGCCTCGGCCGCCGTCAACGCGCTGGCGGCCGGCCTGCCGGAGGAGCGGCCATGAGCCAGCCCTGGCTGCATATCGTCGGCATCGGTGAGGACGGGATGGCCGGCCTCGCGCCCGCGGCCCGCGCCATAGTCGAGGCGGCGGAGGTGATCCTTGGCGGCGAACGGCATCTGCGGCTGGCGGGCAATGACACAGCCGAGCGGCTGGCCTGGCCCTCGCCTTTCGACGCGATGATCGAGGTCATTCGCGGCCTCAGGGGGCGGCGGGCGGTGGTGCTGGTGACCGGCGACCCGCTGTGGTTCTCGGTCGGGGCGCGGATCGTGCGCGCCATCCCCGCGGACGAGATCCGCTTCCATCCCTACCTTTCGGCGTTTCAACTGGCCTCGGCCCGGATGGGCTGGTCGATGGCCGATCTGGAAACCCTGACCGTTCATGGCCGCCCGGCCGAGCAGATGATCCCCTATATCCAGCCCGGACAGCGGTTGCTGATCCTGACCACCGGCTCGGAAACGCCAGGCAGGATCGCGGCCTTCCTGACCGGGCGTGGTTACGGCCACTCGCGGCTGAGCGTGCTGGCGGCCATGGGCGGGCCGGACGAGGCGCGCTTTGACGGGCGGGCCGAAAGCTGGTCGGCGGAGGTGCCCGAGTTCAACACGCTGGCGGTCGAATGCATCGCGGGGCCGGGGGCGCAGATCACCTCGCGGGTGCCGGGGCTGGCGGATGCGCTGTTTTGCGGCGATGGCAACATGACCAAGTCCGAGGTGCGGGCGGTGACGCTGGCGCGGCTGATGCCGATGCGCGGCGCGGTCCTGTGGGATATCGGCGCCGGCTGCGGCTCGGTCAGCATCGAGTGGATGCGCGCCGCGCCCGATGCACGGGCCTGGGCCATCGAGCCGCGCGCGGACCGGCGGGCATTTGCCGCGCAGAACGCGCGGGCCCTGGGCACGCCCCGGCTCGAGATCGTGGCCGGCAGCGCCCCCGAGGCGCTGGTCGGCCTGCCGCCGCCCGACGCGGTCTTCATCGGCGGCGGCCTGAGCGCCGAAGTGGCCGCCCGTGCGCTGGCGGCGCTCAAGGTCAATGGCCGGCTGGTCGCCAATGCGGTGACCATCGAAAGCGAGGCGGAACTGATTGCGCTGCACCGCGCCAATGGCGGCGAGTTGAGCCGGATCGCGGTCAGCAGGGCCGAGCCGATCGGCGCGCTCAGCGGCTGGCGGCCGCTGATGCCGGTCACCCAATGGAGCATGGTCAAGCGATGACGGGCAGGCTCATTGGAGTAGGTCTCGGGCCGGGCGATCCTGACCTGATGACCCTGCGGGCGGCGCGGCTGATCGGGCAGGCGCAGGTCATCGCCTATCCGGCGCTGGCCGATGGGCCGAGCCTGGCGCGGTCAATCGCGGCGGGGCTGATCGCTCCGGGCAGCACCGAAATCCGCATCGAGGTGCCGATGACGCCCGAGCGCGCCCCGGCGCAGGCGGCCTATGATCTGGGCGCGGCCCGCATCGCCGCCGAACTCGAGGCGGGCCGCGACGTGGTCTGCCTCTGCGAGGGCGATCCGTTCTTCTACGGCTCGTTCATGTATCTGTTCGCCCGCCTTGCCGGGCGGTTCGAGGTCGAGGTGGTGCCCGGCGTGACCTCGGTCAGCGCCGCATCGGCGCGGGCGGGCCTGCCGCTGGTGGCCCGCAACGAGCGGCTGACCGTGCTGCCCGGCCCGCTGCCCGAGGCCAAGCTGCGCGCCTGCATCGAGGCCGCCGAGAGCGTGGCGATCCTGAAGGTGGGCCGGCACCTGCCGAAGATCCGCGCCGTCATCGAGGCCTTGGGCCTGACCGCGCGGGCGCGCTATGTCGAACGCGCGACCCAGGCGGGCGAGCGCATCCTGCCACTGGCCGACGCGCCGGACGATGCGCCGTATTTTTCCATGATCCTGATCACCAAGGGGGCCGATCCATGGCTGTAACTCCGGCCGTTCTGGCCCTGTCGAAATCCGGCGAAACCGTAGCCCGGCAGGTCGCGGCGGCGCTGGGTGCGCAACTGCATGGCCGCACCGGGCGGGTGGCGCAGGCCGACGTCTGGTTTGACGACGCGCTCCTCCATGCGCGCGACCTGTTCGCGGCGGGCATCCCGGTGGTCGGGGTCTGCGCCAGCGGCATCCTGATCCGCGCGGTGGCGCCGCTGTTGAAGGACAAGACGGCGGAGCCGCCGGTGGTCTCGGTCAGCGATGACGGGCGGGTGGTGGTGCCGCTGCTGGGCGGACACCGGGGCGCGAACCGGCTGGCGCGCGAGGTGGCCGGGGCGCTGGGCGGCACGGCGGCGGTGACCACGGCGGGCGAGGTTTCGCTCGGGGTGTCGCTGGATGAGCCCCCCCAAGGCTGGCGGCTGGCCAATCCGCAGGATGCCAAGGCGGTCATGGCGGCGCTGTTGGCGGGCAAGGGCGCGCGGGTCAGTGGCGAATGCGCGGGTGAGGCCGG
>CAUJIU010000017.1 GCA_963205075.1 Pseudomonadota bacterium
AGGCCTGACGCGAGGGCAGCGGCTCGTCGCCGGTCACCGGCCAGTAGAGGAAGGGATAGACCGACAGCTCGTCGCGCTCGATATCGACACCGACCGGGACCGTGGGCTCGACCGAGCTGCGCTGCCAGAGCGTGTTCGACAAGCCCAGCAGGCCTGCCTGCGCCATCTCGTCAACCCGCGCGTCGCCGGTCAGCACATGCGCAAGCGTCAGCCGCGAGGCCGCCGACAGCACCGCCGGATCAACGTCCTGCGCACGCACGTCCTGCGGTGCCGCCCAAAGGCCAAGGGTCAGCGCCAGCGCGCCCGCGGCCATGCGGCCCCCTCCGGCTAGCCGCCCGGCAAGCCGTCCTGTCAGCCACAGCGAGGCCAGCGCATCCAGCGCCAGCAGCGCCACCGCCGCCGCCAGCAGCCAGCCCTTGAGCGGCCGGTCGGCACGGGTCTCCATCCCTTCGATGCGCATATCGTCCGGCCAGATCGCCGGGGCGAGCACGGTTTCGGCGCCGACGACATTGACCGCCAGTTGCCGGTCGTCGCTGCGGTAGAGGCCCGGCGGCATGTCGGGCCCGGGCCGGCCCTCGGCCAGCCTTTCGCCGCTGACGCCGGCCAGGTTCTGCGCGTCCTGCAGGCGGCCAAAGGCGTCCAGCACCCGCTCGGGCATCCATGTCGTCCCGGCGAGGCCGTCGCGGTCGTGCGCGGCGGCAGCGGACAGCACGGTCAACCGCTCCAGCATCCGCACGAACAGCCCCGACAGAGGCAGCGAGGACCATTCGGCATTGGCGGTGGTGTGAAACAGCACGATCTGCCCCTGACCATGGGCCTTGCGGGTGACCAGCGGCGTCCCGTCGGCCAGCTGCGCAATCACCCGGCCGGCCAAAGTCGGGTCGGGCTGGGCCAGCACCTGCGCCCGCACCGTCACATCGGGGGGCACCTCGAGCCCGGCAAAGGGTGAGTCCTCGGCAAAGGGGGCCAGCGCCTTCGGCTCGCCCCAGCTCATCGCGCCGCCGATGCTGCGCCCGCCGGCGCGCAGCCGGACCGGCAACAGCGGGTCTTCATCCAGCCGCCCGGCATCCGAGGCCGCCAGCCGCGGCCCGGCAAAGCGCAGCAACAGCCCGCCCCGGTCGATCCAGGCCAGGAGGTCGGCGGTCTCGGCATCGCCAAAGCCCACCGCATCGGCCAGGATGATCACATCGGGATTGGCGGGCAGGATATCGGCCAACGTGCCGCTGATCACATCCGCCGAGGGGTCGAGCGCCTGGCGCAGGTAGTGCAGCGGCGACAGCAGCTCCAGCCCCTCCTGATCCGCCCCGGACGCCACCAGCGCCACCTCGCGCCGCCGCAATGCGTCATCGGCAAGGCTGATGGCGCCGGCCGAGCGGATGCCGGTGATCTCGAACCGGGTGATCCGGTTGCGCAACTCGGATTGCATCGGCAGATCGGTTGAAGCCGCGCCTTCGCCTGCGGCGAAATCCAGCGCCACCGCACCCAGTTGCCGCTCCGCGCCCGACGGGTCGGGGCCGATGGCGGCCACCTCGATGCTGGCCTCGCCCGGCGCCGGGCTGCGCCGGGCGCTGACCAGCGCGCCCGATGTGCCCGGTGCAACCGGGGGCAGACCCCAGACCGTCTGTCCGGCCTGCACCACCGTCACCGTTCCGTGCTTCTGCAACTCCGCCAGAACCGCGCTGCGCCCCTCGCGCTCCAGCCCGTCGGACAGCCAGATGGTCTCGAAGCTCCCGTCGCTCTGGCCAAGCCAGCCGCCCAGGCCCGCGCGGTCGGGCTCCCAGGCGCGCGGCTCCAGCCCCGCGACCCTTTCGGCCACGTCGCGCGCGGCCTGAAATGACGGGCCCTCGGCGGGCAGGTCGGTCAGCAGCGCCAGCGCCACCGGGCGCCCCGCCTGACCGGCCTCGTCCACCAGCGCGGCGAGCTTGGCCTGCCGCGCGGCCCAGTCGGCCGCATCGGCCCAGCTGCCATCTGCCAGCAGCAGCAGCGGCCCCGAGCCGCCGCGCGGGGCATCGGGGTTCAGCACCGGCCCGGCAAAGCCCACGATCACCGCCGCCGCCGCCAGCAGCCGCAACAGGAGCAGCCACCAGGGCGTGCGGTCGCTCTGGCTTTCCTCGTCGCGCAGACCCAGGAGCAGCACCACCCCCGGAAACCGCCGCCGGATCGGCGCCGGCGGGATGGCGCGCAGGATCAGCCACAGGATCGGCAGCGCCGAGAGCCCGATCAGCAGTCCGGGCGCGGTGAATCCCAGGGGCCCCAGCATCCACATCAGCGCGGCCGATCCAGCATGCCGTAGAGCCAGGTCAGCACCGGCAAGGCGGGGTCCGAGGTGCGGTGCGTGGTCACATGCCAGCCGGTGCGGCGGCACAGGTCGCGCAGCCGTTCCTGCCGCTCGGCCAGCCGCAGCCGGTAGCGCGCCCGCAGGTCGCCGGCCTTGAGCGTTTCATGGCGCAGACTGCCGCCGACGCTTTCAAAGATCGTGCGACCGTCAAAGGGAAAGTCCTGCTCGGACGGGTCGAGCACCTGCACCAGCGCGCCGGTGATGCCCCGGTCGGTGGCGCGCAGCACCGCAGCCTCCAGCCCGCCGACATCACCCAGAAAGTCCGAGAACAGCACCGCCCGCCCGCGCGCGGCCATGCCATCGGTGCTGACCGCGCCGTAATCCGGGCCCGGCCCGGCCATCGCCTGCTCGAGCCGCCGGGCCAACTGCGCCGCCTGCCCCGAGCCGCGCCGGGGCGGCAGGTCGGGCGCCACCAGCCCGACCCGCTCGTCGCCGCGCAACAGCACGATCGCCAGCGCCAGCGCCAGAAGCCCGGCCCGGTCGGACTTGGGCGGCAGCGACCGCTCCGAGGCAAAGCGCATCGCGGCGGCGGTATCGACCCAGAGCGTCACGCTCTGCGCGATCTGCCATTCCTTTTCCTGCACGAAGGTCGCATCCGACCGCGCCGAGCGCCGCCAGTCGATCCGGCGCGCCTCGTCATGGGTCATCGCCGGGCGGTACTGCCAGAAGGCGTCGCCCTGCCCGGCGCGGCGGCGGCCATGCTCGCCCAGAATGACGCTTGCGGCCAGCTGCTCGGCCCGCGCCAGCAGCGCGGGCAGGGGCGCGGCAAGCGCCTCGGCGCGTGTCCGCAGGAGCCCGGTTTCGCTCACGCGGCGGCCTCGACCCTTGTGACGGCATCGGCGATGCGGCCGATCAGCCCCGGCAGGCTCTGGCCCTCGGCGCGGGCGGCAAAGCCCAGCGCCATCCGGTGCGACAGCACCGGCACCGCCAGCCGCCGCACATCCTCGGGCGAGGGGGCAAGGCGGCCGTCAAGCAGCGCCTCGGCCCGCACGGTCAGCATCAGGGCCTGCGCGGCGCGCGGGCCGGGGCCCCAGCTGACGGCGGCGCGCACATGGTCGGCCGCCTCGGCATCGGGGCGGCAGGCGCGCACCAGATCGAGGATCATCTCGACGATCTTGTCGCCCACCGGCATCCGCCGCAGCAGCGCCTGCGCGGCCAGCAGGTCGCCGGCGGCAAAGACCGGCTCGGCCTCGACCTCGGTGGCGCCGGTGGTGGCCAGCAGGATCTCGCGCTCGGTCGCTCGGTCGGGGTAGGGCACGTCGATCTGCACCAGAAAGCGGTCAAGCTGCGCCTCGGGCAGCGGATAGGTGCCCTCCTGCTCGATCGGGTTCTGGGTCGCCAGAACGTGGAAGGGCGCGCCAAGCGGGCGGTGCTGGCCGGCGATGGTCACCTCGCGCTCCTGCATGGCCTGCAGCAGCGCCGACTGGGTGCGCGGGCTGGCGCGGTTGATCTCGTCGGCCATCAGCAGCTGGCAGAAGATCGGCCCCTCGATGAAGCGGAAGGCCCGGCTGCCATCGGCGGCGGTCTCCAGCACTTCGGAGCCGAGGATGTCGGCGGGCATCAGGTCGGGCGTGAACTGCACGCGGCCCGATTGCAGCCCCATCACGGTGCCGAGCGTATCGACCAGCCGGGTCTTGCCCAGCCCCGGCAGGCCCACCAGCAGCGCGTGGCCGCCGGATACCAGCGCCGAGAGCGTCAGCTCGACCACCCGCTCCTGCCCGATGAAGCGCCGGGCAATGCTGGCCCGCGCCTGCCCCAGCCTCTCGGCCAGAGTTTCGATTTCGGCCACCAAACGGGCGTCCGTTGCCATGACATCGCCTCCGCTTCACTATAGGCTGCAGTCAATCAGATAACCCGGCCGCCCCCAATGACAAAAACGGCACCTGACACATGATCGTGAGACCCGATACCGGCCAGCTGGCCGAGGCCGCCCGCGCCGCGGGCAAGAAGGGACCGCCGCCGGTCCATCTGTGGAATCCGCCCTTTTGCGGCGATCTGGACATGCGGATCGCGCGGGACGGGACCTGGTTCTATCTGGGCACGCCGATCGGGCGGCATGAGCTGGTCAAGCTGTTCTCGACCATCATCCGGCGCGATGGAGACGATTACTTTCTGGTCACCCCGGTCGAGAAGGTCGGCATCACGGTCGATGACGCGCCCTTCGTCGCGGTCGATTTCAACCCGGTCGAGGGCGGGCTGGAATTTGTCACCAATGTCGGCGACCGCGTGGTGGCCGGCCCCGAACACCCGATCCGCGTGACGCGCGACGCCGAAACCGGCGAGCCTTCGCCTTACGTGCTGATCCGCCGCAACCTCGAGGCGCTGATCGACCGCAAGAGCTTTTACCGGCTGGTCGAACTGGGCGGGACCGAAGATGTCGACGGCACCGACTGGTTCGGCATCCGCTCGGGCGGCGTATTCTTTGCCATCATCCCGGCGGCCGAACTGGCGGGCTGAAACCACATGTGCATGGGCGGCCGGGTCTGCGGGATGCTGACACAACGCTGTCAGCAGGGCTGTGCGACAAGGGCTCAGGTCACCCAACACAGGAGGATGCAATGACCCAAAGAGCCATAACCGTCTGGGTGGAAATCCCGGTCAGCGATCTGGACCGCGCAGTGCGCTTCTACAACGCGGTCTTCGACTACCAGATGACCGTGGACCGGTCGGGTCCAAAGGCAATGGCACTTCTGGGCAACCAGATGGAAGTTGCGGGCGCCAATCTCTACGAAGGCACCCCGGCCAGGGCGGGCGGCCCGACCGTGCATCTGGAACTGCCGGGCGATCTGGAGTCCGGCGTGGCGCGGTTGCAGGATGCAGGTGGCACGGTGGACGGTGCGCCGGTGTCGATCCCGGCGGGCCGGTATGTCCATGCGCGCGACCCGGACGGCAACTCGATCAGCCTGTTCGAGGCCGCCTGATGCGCCGGGCCGACCGCCTGTTCCGGATCGTGCAGCATCTGCGCGGCGGTCGGCTTATCACCGCGACGCAACTGGCCGAACGGCTGGAAGTGTCACAACGCACCATCTATCGCGACATCGCCGACCTGATCGGGTCGGGCGTGCCGGTCGAGGGCGAGGCCGGGATCGGTTACGTGATGCGGCAGGGCTTCGATCTGCCGCCGCTGATGTTCACCACGCCCGAGGTGGTGGCGCTGGTGGCGGGCGCCCGGCTGATCCGCGCCTGGGGTGGCGCAGCGATGGCCGCAGGTGCCGAGGAGGCGCAGGTCAAGATCGGCGCGGTGCTGCCCGAGGAGGCGCGGCGGCGGGCCGAGGCAGTGCAGGTCCACGCCTTTGGCGCGCCGGGGCTGTCGGACGAGGTCCGGGCGCGGATCGACGATATCGAGGCGGCGGCCAACACCCGCACCCGCCTGATCCTGACCTACCGGAACGAGGCGGATGCAACGACCGAACGGGTGATCCGCCCGCTGGGGCTGTGGTTCTGGGGCAAGGTCTGGACGGTGGTGGGCTGGTGCGAGTTGCGCGAGGATTTCCGCATGTTCCGGCTCGACCGCATCGAGGCCATGGAACTCGGCGGGCAGTTTCGTGCCGAAAAGGGCCGCACCCTGCGTGATTTCTATGCCGCGGAGACCGGGCGGGGGGCTTGAAGCCCGGCGATCTGGCTAATACATGACATAAAGCAAATGTATTCAGCCGGAGACCGCCATGCCCCAATCCCGTTTTGCCGCCATTCTGTCCGGGTTGATCCTGTCCGGGTTCATGACGCTTGTGGTATCGGGGGTCTCGACCTGGCGGGTGCTGGGCCTGGCCGAGTGGGTTTTCGGCCTGTGGATGTCGGCCTGGCTGGCCAGCTGGATCGTGGCGTTTCCGGTGATCCTGCTGGCCGCACCGGTGACGCGCCGGCTGGTGGGGCGGCTGGTTTCCCGGCCCTGACGGGCCGGGACCGCTCCGCGGGGAGGTATTTGTGCCAAAATGAAGGGCGGTCAGTTGCTGCTGAGCGACTGGGCCAGCCGCATCAGTTGCACCGCCTCGGTGCGGTAGCCGAACGGGTCCGTCCCGCGATGGGCGGCGGCAAGGTCGATGGCCTGCGCATAGCCCCAGTCGCCGGTCCAGTCCGAGCCGCGCAACAACTGGCCGAAGCCCGCGATGGCAATGGCAAACAGCGCGTCGTCGCCGGGCTGGCCATCGGTCTGGCCATCGGTCTGGCTTGCCGGGATCGGCGTTTCCATCAATTGGCTGGTGTCGGCGCCCGGCGCCTTCCAGCGCAGCTTGAGAAAGCCCAGCTCGGTATCTTCCGCCACCGGTTCGGGCGCGGCGTAGCGCAGCGGGTCCGACAGGCGGGCGGGTGAGCCTACCGGCGTGATCTCGTAGATGGCGGTCACCGACAGGCCCGCGCCGAGTTCACCGGCATCGACACGGTCGTTGTTGAAATCCTCGCGGTTGAGGGCGCGGGTTTCGTAACCGATCAGCCGGTATTCGGCGACCACGGCCGGGTTGAACTCGATCTGCACCTTGACGTCATCGGCGATGGGAAAGAGCGCCCCGGTCAGCTGGTCGACCAGCACCTTCTGCGCCTCCGACAGGGTGTCGATATAGGCAGCGGTGCCGTTGCCGTTCTGGGCCAGCGCCTGCATGGTCGCGTCATCGAGATTGCCGCGCCCGAAGCCCAGCACCGAAAGATAGGTGCCGCTGTCGCGCTGTTCGGCGATGTAGTCCGTGAGCGCCTGCGGGTCGGAGAGGCCGACGTTGAAATCGCCATCTGTGGCGAGGATGACGCGCGTGACCTCGCCGCTTTCGGACATGCGCGCGGCGGTGTCATAGGCCTGTTGCAGGCCGCCCTGACCGTTGGTGCTGCCGCCCGCCGAGAGATTGGCGAGCGCCTTGAGGATGGCCGAGCGGTCGCTGGCGGGTGTGGGCGGCAGCACCTCGCCCGCCGAGCCGGCATAGGTGACGATCGAGACCTGGTCCTCGGGGCGCAGCTGGTCGAGCATCAGGCGGAACGACTGCTTGAGAAGCGGCAGCTTGGCGGGGTCTTCCATCGAGCCGGAGGTGTCGATCAGGAACACCAGGTTGAGGTCGGGACGCGCGGCGATCTCGGGCATCTGCCCTTGCAGGGCGATATGCACCAGCCGCGTATCGGGGTTCCACGGGGTCTGGACCACGCTGACGGTGGGGCGGAAGGGCGCGCCGCCCGCCTCGGGGGCGGGGTAGTCGTAGGGGAAATAGTTGATCATCTCCTCGACCCGCACCGCCTCGCGCGGGGGCAGGTAGCCCTGCATCAGCGAGTTGCGCACGACCGCCCATGAGGCGGTGTCGACATCGATGGAAAAGGTCGAGACCGGGTTTTCGGCGGTGATGCGCAGCGGGTTTTCGTCGGCATTGGCGAAGGTCTCGGTATCGGGCGCGGGCAGGGCCACGGAGTCGGCCATCGAGCCCGCCGCGATGCCGATGTTGCCAGGAACGGGGCTGGGCGCCAGCGCCATCGATTCGGCGGCGAGCTTGGGTTCCGACATGGCACCGCCATCGACCTCGGGTGGTACCGCGGCGATGGTCGGGGCGTCATTGGTCTGGCGCCCGGCCGCTTCGTCCTGTGGCATCGCGGTGTTGCCGGCGCTGCGCTCGGTGATCTCGGCCGGGCCGCGGCGCCAGAGGTCCTGCCCCATGGGGGTGACGAACAGGAGGCCGCAGGCCACGAGTGCGGTGGTGGCGGTCAGGCCGCCTCTGGTGGTCAGTGTCTTCAGCATTGTCCTTGCTCCTTGCCAAATGCCCAGCGGGCGGGTTGCAGGAGTAGGACGCACCGGATCGCGGCTTTCTTGGAGCGCGCGGAAATTTTCTGCGGCCACGCGCAGGGTCTCCCCCCGCCGCTCGGGCTCGCGCCCGCGGCTGGCCGCGTCGAGCGCGGCCCTGAGGCGGTCAAGATCGGAGCGGTCCGCGGTCATGTCGATGGCTCCTCTGTGTGCAGGGCGCGCAGGTGCTTCCTGGCTTCGCTGATGCGCCAGCTGACCGTGCCTTCCGAGATGCCGAGCACCTGCGCCGCCTCGGCATGGGTCAGGTCATCGAATACCAGCGCCAGCGTGTCGCGCAGGTCGGCCGGCAGGCGGCGCATGGCGCGGGTCAGCCAGTCCATCGCCTCGCGGCCCTCGGCGATCTCGCTCTGGCGGGCCAGTTCCCAGTCGCCCCAGCCCTCGCTGGCGCGCCGGTGGGTGGCGTGGCGGCGGCGGCGGTCATGGGCGGCGTTGACGGCGACGCGGTAGAGCCAGGTGGTCAGCCGGGCGTTGCCGCGAAACCCGGCCAGCTTGGCGGGCAGGGCCAGGCAGATGTCCTGCGTCAGGTCCTCGGCCTCGGCGCGGACCCCGGTCAGGCGAAAGCACAAGGCGAACAGGCGGTCATAGTGACGTTCGAGCAGGGTCGAGAAGGCCGCGGCATCGCCTGCCGCCGCCGCCCGGGCCAGATCTTCGTCACTGGTTGTCATGCGCATCACTTGGCTCTGACGCGGCTCGGGCGTCAATCCTTGGAAGATATTGCGTGGACTTCACCGCGAGGGGTAGTGAGGTTGCAGCCGAGCGCAAGGAAACTGGCCGATGGACTATGACGACGCCTATTCCAACATGATCCACATTCCCGGCGGCGCCGGGTATCCTGACCGCTGGGCGGAGCGGGCGGCGGCGTTCCGGGCGGCCTCCCCGCGCGCCGAGTTGGGGCTGGCCCATGGGCCGGGACCGCGCGAGCGGTTCGACCTGTTTCACCCGGAGGGCGCGGCGCGCGGGCTGGCGGTGTTTGTCCATGGCGGCTACTGGCTGCAGTTCGACCGGGCGTGGTTCTCGCATCTGGCGGGGGGGGCCCTGCGGCGCGGCTGGGCGGTGGCCATGCCGTCCTACGATCTTTGCCCCGACATCCGGATTGCCGGGATCACCCGCCAGATCCGGCAGGCGATTGCCGCCGCCGCCGGGCGGGTCGCCGGGCCGCTGCGACTGGCCGGGCATTCGGCGGGCGGGCATCTGGTGGCGCGCATGGCCTGCGCCGACATGGCGCCGGACTGGCAGGGCCGGCTGGAACGGGTGGTGCCGATCTCGCCGGTGTCGGATCTTGAACCGCTGACCCATACGGCGATGAACGCCGACCTGCGCATCGATGCAGCCGAAGTGGCGGCAGAAAGCCCGGCGCGGCTCGCGCCTTGCGGGGCCGATGTGCGGGTCTGGGTCGGCGGCGATGAACGGCCGGTCTTTCTCGATCAGGCGCGCTGGCTGGCCGAGCGCTGGCAGGCGCCGCTGCTGATCGAGCCGGGGCGGCACCATTTCGACGTGATCGAAGGGTTGGAGCATCCTGACAGCACGCTGACCGAGGCGTTGCTGGGCCGCTAGCCGCCCTGGCTCCAGGCCGGCGGGTGCCGGTCCCATTGGCTGGCGAGGAACACCGCCCGGGCAATGGCGCGCGCCAGACAGGTGGCGGCGGCATGGCCGAGAAAGAGCGTGTCGGGTCCCGGATCGGTCAGCGGGCGGGCGCCGGTGGCAACGGCAAAGACCAGATCGCCGTCCAAGGGCGTATGGGCCGGGACCAGCGCGCGGGCGATGCCGTCATGGGCGGCGGTGGCCAGCCGCGTGCATTGCGGCTTGGTCAGGGCGGCATCGGTGGCGACGATGGCGATGGTGGTATTGGCCTGCGGGCCGAGCTTGGTGGCGGGAAGATCAGACGGGTAGGCGCGCGCCGCGCCGAGCCCGCCGAACTCGTCGCCGATCTCGAAGGGCGCGGCCCAGAACTGTCTGCCCTTGCCCACGGTGGCCGAGCCCAGCGCATTGACCGCCACCAGCGCCCCGACCGTGACCCCGCCCGGCAGCATCACCGAGGCCGAGCCCAGACCGCCGCGCCAGGTGGCGGTGGTGGCCCCGAAGCCTGCGCCCGCGCTGCCGAGCGCGAAATCGCGGGCAGCCGCGGCCAGGGCGGCGCGGCCGAGAGCGGGGTAGGGGTTTTCGGTCCAGCCCTTGTCGCCGCCATTGAGCAGGTCGAACAGGATGGCCGCCGGCACGATCGGCACCCGCTGGTTGCCGACGGCATAGCCGCGCCCTTGTTGGCGCAGGGCGTCGGCCACGCCGCTTGCCGCCGCCAGCCCCAGCGCCGAGCCGCCGGACAAGACCAGCGCGTCGACCTCGCTGACCAGCCGGTCGGGCGCCAGCAGGTCGGTCTCGCGCGTGCCGGGCGCCCCGCCCATGACATGGACGCCGGCCGTGAAGGCCCTGTCCGCCGTCAGCACGGTGACACCTGAGCACAGGCGCGCATCCGCAGCATTGCCGACCCGCAGGCCGGGCACGTCGGTGATCAGGTTGGTGGCTCCGGGCTTCATGTGGCGGGCACCTCCCATGCGCCCAGATAGGCAAGGCGCGGCGTATCCCCCAGCGCGTAGGGCAGGCCGTTGAAGGCATCTTCGTGGACGATGACGAAGGCATTGGTGCCTGCGCCGCGCGCCAGCACTTCTGCGGCCATGTCCTCCGGCATCAGGCGGCGGATCAGGTCGCGGCGTTTGGGGCCAAAACCGGCATCGACGAAATCGGTATCGACAAAGGCGCCGGGCAGGTCGTTGTTGAGCGGCTCTGGGTGGTTGGCGTCGGAACTCCGGAAGCAATAGGCCTCGAGCGATTCGACCGAGTCGAACCGCCCGGCAAAGACATGGATCCGCACCATGCCCTCGGGCACCGGCGGCGGCAGGTCAGGGGCCATTGCCGGTTCGGGCTCAAGCCCCAGAAGGCGCGCCCACCACCTCACAGGCAACGGCCCCCGTCCACTTCCAGCGCCACGCCGGTGACCAGCGAAGCCTCGTCCGAGCACAGGTAGAGCGCGGCATTGGCGATGTCTTCGGGCTCGGAAAAGCGGCCCAGCGGGATGCTGGCCAGAAAGCGGGCGCGCAGTTCCGGCGTGTCGCCGCCCATGAAGGCGGGCAGGAGCGGCGTGTTGCCGGCCACCGGGTTGATCGCATTGACCCGGATGCCGAAGGGGGCAAGCTCGATGGCCATGGTCCTGGTCGCGGTGATCATCCATCCCTTGCTGGCGTTGTACCAGTTCAGCCCCGGACGCGGCGAGATGCCGGCGGTCGAGGCGATGTTGAGGATAGCACCGGCGCGGCGCGATTTCATCGCCGGAATGAAATGGCGCGCGGTCAGGAACACCGACCTGGCGTTGACGGCAAACACCCGGTCGAATTCGGCCTCGCTGACCTCGTCGAGCGGCGCGGGCGCGTGGGTGGTTCCGGCATTGTTGACCAGAATGTCCAGATCGCCGAGCCGGTCGGCCACCAGATAGGCCAGATTGCCGACCGAGGCGTTGGACGCCACATCGGCCTCGGCCCAGTGGCAATCAAGGTTGCGCGCCGCTGTCTCGGCCGCCTCTGCATCCAGATCGGCGATCAGCACCTGCGCGCCTTCGGCGGCGAATCGGCGCGCGATGCCCAGACCGAAGCCCGAAGCCCCTCCGGTTATCAGTGCCGATTTTCCGGCCAGCCGCATGGCGGATACTCCGTTTGGGGCAGCATGGACCCCATCGCCGGCGGCCCGCAAGGCTCCTTGCGGGGCAAAGCCAATTTGCCAAGTCGTTCCAGCGTGCTATCAAGCCCCTTAACGACTCGGGGATTGCTGCCAATGATTGTTTCTCGCCTGGACGCCGTTCGCGTCCTTCGCCTGTTTTTCGCGCTCTGCGTTGCCGCGACTGTTGCCGCCTGTTCGACAGCGGGCGACGAGGCGCCGCCGGTCCCCGAAATCAGCTGGGTCACGGGCTATGGCCCGATCGAGGATGACGGCTACAGCCTGCCGGGCATTCCTTCGGAATTTCTCGAAGGGGTCAACCGCCGCGAGATCGTCCTGTACAATGGCGATGCCGATGTCGGTGACATCGAGATCGACCCCCATGCCAAGTTCCTGTTCTTCGTGCTCGAAGGCGGTTACGCGGTGCGCTACCCCATCGCCGTCGGCCGCGAGGGCAAGGGCCTGCGCGGCGCCACCACCATCCGCCGCAAGGAAGAATGGCCCGGCTGGACGCCCTCGGCCAACATGCTGCGCAGCGAGCCCGAGGTATACGGGCCCTTTGCCGGCGGCATTCCCGGCGGCCTGCGCAGCCCGCTGGGCGCGCGCGCGCTCTATCTCTATCGCGGCGGCAACGACACCCGTTACCGCATCCACGGCACCAACGATCTTGGTTCGATCGGCAATTCCGGCTCGGCCGGCTGCATCCGCCTGTTCAACCAGGACATCATCGACCTTTACGAGCGGGTCGAGATGGGGGCCAAGGTCACGATCCGCAGCTACGAGGACTCGGTGCGCCTCGAAGGCGAGGAACTGGCCAATCGCGGCATCGAACTGCCCGCCAAGGTGCTCGATCCCGAGGATGTCTATGGCGACGAGGCCGTCGCTGCCGATCACCCGCCGGAAATCGACGATGAGGCGACCAGCGGCTAGAGCCGGATGACATAGTCCTTGGTGGTGGTCTCGATCACTTCCCAGGTTCCGACAAAGCCGGGGCGCAGCACGAAGCTGTCTCCGGCCTTGACATGCCGGGCGATGCCATCCTCGCCGGTGATGACCGAATGGCCCTCGCGGATGCGGCAATATTCCCATTCGTCATAGACGATGCGCCACTTGCCCGGCGTCGCGCGCCAGATGCCGCAATAGAGCCCGTCGCGCTCCTCGAGGTTCCAGGTGGAAAAGACCGGATCGCCCGCGATCAGCCGGTCCGGTGCCGGGCGGCCGGTCTCGGCTTCGGCGCCATGCGGCGCGATGCTCAGAAAAGTGTCGGCCATCGGCGCGCTCTCCCGTTTGGGGCCATCATCGCGCGGAAAGCGGATGACGGGCCTTTGTAACCTGCGTAACATTTCCTAGATTGTATCCAGCAATGCACACAAGGACATCCGCATATGGCCAATTTCGACACCCAGATCCGCGAGTCGCAGGCCCAGGTCTCCGAAGTTCAGGGCAAGATCGCCGAACTGACCAGCCGGATCGAGATCGCCCGCCAGAAGATGGCGGCCGGCACCGATATCAGCGTCGATATCGAAAACGCCACGCTTGACGATGTCCATGCCCATACCGAGCTGATGAATGCCAACATCGCCGAGCTGATCATGGGGCTCGATGACGTGACCGCCGCCTTCTCGAAGGATTTCGACGAGATGCGCAACAAGACCGGGATGGAGAGCTTCATCGGCATGTTTTCGCGCGCCAAGTCCGAGTCGATGCGGCAGGAGCGGATGCGCACGGCCTCGGTGGATGACAAGCTGCAGGACCTGATCGCCAAGTCCGACGTGATCGTGAAGCTGCTGGAGGGGCAGCTGGACCTGCTCAACGACCAGAAGTCCAAGGTCGAGACCAACCTGACCGGCACGCTGGACGACCGCGAGGCGACGGTGGCGGCGCTGGAGGCGGTGCGGGCCGAAATCCTGACCATGGACCCCAGAATCATCGCGCTGGAAGGCAAGATCAGTGTCGAGCAGGACGCCGCCGCGCGCACCCGGCTGGAAAGCGAACTGGCCGCGCTCAACACCCGTTACAACGAACTGGTGCAGCAGGAACAGGTCAGCCTCGCCAAGTCGCAGACGCTCGAGCGCTATATCGAGAAGGGCAAGACCTGGGTGGACAGCCTGCAGAACCAGGCCGCGACCCAGATGGTGCTGATCAACAAGCTGCAGACCGATACCCGGCAGCGGGTGGTGCTTTATGACGCGCTCTCGAAGTCGCTCAAGACCGCGCAGCAGCAGGACGTGGCCCACCGCATCAACGAGATCGGGGTCCAGACCGACCAGGAGGCGCAGACGGCGATGGCGGCCATCGGGGCGGCCACCAACAGCAAGATGGCCGAGATGCTGGAGGCGCATGAGGGACACATGGTGTTTGCCCGCGAAATCCTGGAACAAAAGGCCAAGGCGGACGAACGCTTCATGCGGCGGTTCCAGAAGATCGTCGAGAAGCATGACAAGAACCTCTATGGCGCGTCGGACCAGTGAGCGCGGATAGAGTGTCTGCCACCATGACCACGGGCAGCCGATGACACCCACCGATCTTGGCCAGGATCACGCCACGCTGGAAGACACCCGCGTGACCCGGCGCTATTTCGGCAAGTTCGAGAAGATCACCGGCTATCTCGGCAAGGTGGCGGCGGTGCTGGAAACCGAAGGCAAGTTTGCCCGCCACGAGATCGCGGTGATCGGGCGCTATCTGGTGGGGCTGAACCTGACCTTCCGGGCGCTGGCGCACAAATACCATTTCTCGGGCCGCTTCGCCCATGCCGGCAAGCTGGTCTTCGACCGGATCGAAAGCGGCTTTCCGGTCTACCAGGAGTTGCTGGCCATGGCCAACGACGCCCTGCAGGCCCAGAGCCACCTGGCGCAGCTGCCCTCCGAGGAGCAGCTCAAGGACCAGATGATCCGGGTGATCGTCGGCGAGCAGGAGATACCGACCAAGCTGCAATACGCACTCAGCCAGCGGCTTTACTACCAGGAGCTGGCGCGCGCCGGCCTGTTCTGGGCCCGCAACGATCCCACCGTCGAATGGCTGGGGACCGAGGGCGCGCGGCGGCGGTTTCTGCTGCATTGGGCGGTCTATGACAGCCAGGTCAACCTGCCGACGATCTACCTGATGGAGCTTGAGGATACCGGGCGCACCGGGCTGCCCAAGGACGAAAAGCGCTGGCCCGAAGTGCAGGCGCATCTGATGGCGCAATCGGTCGATGCGCTCAAGCTCTTGACCATCGCCAAGGGCTTTGACGAGGATTTCGACGACCTGCATCCCAAGCAATTGCGGCGCATCCATATCGGGCCGATGTACAGCCACGCCTTCACCGCACAGCAGGGACCGTTGCGCGAGGTGCTGGAAGCGGCGAATGCGCCGCCGGGCGAGGACTGGGCGATGGTCTGGACCGACGAGACCCTGACCAGCCAGCGGGCCGACAGGGTCAAGTCCGGCTGGTTCGGGACGGTCGAGCGCGAGGTGTTCGTGCTCGACCCGTTCGCGGGTGCGCCGGCCGACAGCGGCTCCTCGCGGGTCGAACGGGCGCTGATCATGCCGGCGCGGCCCTTTCAGGCGCTGGCCGAGCAGGCGCCGCCGGGTTTCGCGCAGGTGCGCAAGTTTGTCGTCGGCAACAGCGGGCAGGTATTGAGTTACAAGTGATCCGGGTTTCTGGCGAAACCCGGATGCCTCCGGCGGAGGTATTTGGACCAAAATGAAGGAGCGGGCATGAGCCAGACGAGCGATCAGATGGAGCTGCGGGAGGAGGAGATCCGCAAGCACTATCCGGCGGCCCTGGCCTTGCTGGAGGGGTTCGACCATGCGCCGCGGATCGGCGTGGCGCGGGCGGCCGAAGCGGAGGTCTCGGCCGGGATCGGCACGCGCCGGGCCTTTCGCTCGACCACGCCGGGGCTGGTGACGCGCCGCGTGACGCCGGCGGGCAGAGTGCGGATCGCCGAGCGGATTCAGGGGCTGGATGCCGGGGAAGGGCTGATCTCGCCGTTGCAGGCCAGCGTGCTGCAGGCGCTGCGGCGGGCGCTGGCGGTGTCGATGGCGATGGCAGACCAATATGCGGAGCGCACCGGGCTCAGCGACCTCAAGCGCGCCAATCTGGAGGGCTCGCTGGCGGCCGGACGGGCGGCGGAGTTTGGCGAGCTGCTCAGTGCCGAGGCGATGGTGGCGCTTTATGTCTTTGGCTCTGCCCTGACTTTCGCGCTGGCGGAACTGGCGGGCGCGGAGGCGGTCGAGATCGGCGATGTCGACGAGGTTCTGACCGAGAATGCGCCGCTGGCCCTGCACGGCGCGGTCTGGGAACTGGATCAGGAAATTGCCGCGCAGGCCGGCAGCGGCGCGGGCAGCGAGACGCGGCTGATCTCGACCCTGATGGCCCATGCCGTGGCGCTGATGCGCAAGGTCGCGGCGCGGGCCGCGACGGCGCCGCGCCTGTCGGCCTTTACCGGGGTCAACTGGCGGGTCGAGGCCGACGGGTTCGAGATCCGGGGGTTTTCGCCGGCGCGCAAGCCGCGCGGCGGCCAGCTGACCATGACCTTCAAGGCGCCCAACGAGGTGGTGGGCAACCACATCGCCAAATATCAGGCGATGCGGCTGGCAAAGATGCTGATGGCCTATGATTTCGAGCGGCGGCTGAACCCCTTTGCCGAGCTGGGCGGGTTCATCTTCACCTTCATGGGCGATGGCATGCCCGGCACCGGCAAGACCACGCTGATCCAGATGATGGCCGGGCTGATCCACGGCTATTGCCAGGTGGCGGGCTATGATTTCCGTTACCAGAACCTGAGCGTCGACAACATCGACAGCTATCAGGGCAAATCGGGCCAGAATGCGCGCGCCTTCATCAACCAGGTGATCGATCCCGGCGTCATCGGCTTTGGCACGGTGGACGATATCGACCAGATCGCCGGCAGGCGCGGCGACCGGCAGTCATCGGCCGGGGCGCTCGAGATCACCTCGGTGCTGATGGATGCCTTTGCCGGGGCCAACACGGTGGTGCGCGGCAACTGCACCTTCGGCATGTTCTCGAACTATCCCGAGAATGTCGACGATGCCCTGCGCCAGCGGGCCGGGGCGCGGTTTCTGGTCGACGGTCCGATCAGCCGCGAGGACTATATCGACATTCTGGCGCTGTTGCTGGGCAAGTCGCATGCCATTCCGCTGGGCGATCACCAGCTTTATGCCGCGCAAGAGATCAAGCGCGCGGTCGCCGCCAGCTTTGAAAGCCATTCGCGCCCGCATGAGGAGGGATTGGTGCGGGTCTACGAGGCGGTGGACCGGCAGATCGGCAAGCTCGACACCATCGCCAAGCTCGGCACCTATCTCAAGGCCATCCAGGAGGCCGATGCGCGCTTTACCGGGCGGGCGATCAAGAACATCACCGATGCGGTCAAGGTCCGGGCGATGGATTTCGAGCTGCCCGACGAGTGGATGGCCGAGCCCGAGGCATTCCTGTTGCGCGACTATGACACCAAGAAGGCGATGATCGAGGAGCTGCGCCGCCCGATCACCACCGAGATGGTGATCCAGGAGATCAACCGCTACGCCGACAGCGAGTTCCGCTATGCCGACAAGTCCGACGAGGCAGCGATCGAGAACGCGGTGCGCGAGATGGGGCGCCTGGACGAGGCCCGCCGCCGCTATGCGGAGCGCAAGGGATGAGCGGCATCGCGGCAGGCTTTTCCGACGGGCTGATCCTGCCCGCGGCGGCGCTGGCGTTTCTGGGCTGGCTGGTGCCCAAGTTGCTGGCCTTGGTCTGGCCCGAGGGGGTGCGGCCGCTGCTGGCGCTGGCACTGGTGGCCACGCTGATCATGGCCTTGCTGGGGGTGGTGTTCTTTCTCTGCCTCTATGTCTGGCAGGGCGTGCCGGTGGCGGCGCTGTTCGAATTGGGTCTGGCGGCGGGGCTGGTACATCTGGGAGGGCTGTCGCTGATCTCGGCGCTGATCTGGGGGCCGATCATGATCCTGTCGGTGGCGGGACTGCCCAAACACTGGGTCAGGGAGACATGGTGAAACGTCTGATCGAAAAGGGGCTGATGTTCGGCAACCTGATCCGGGTGGACAGCCCGGTTCTGGTCGAGCGCTACAATCGCGCGCTGCGGCATCTGACGGGCAAGACCACCAGGCTGGAGGAGTTCCACATCGACATTTCGGGCTTCAGCCCCGAGATCGGCGACGAGCTGGGCGATGACCTCTATCTCAACCATGACGGGGTGAACCGGCAGTTCATCCTGTTGTCATCCGAGCAGAAGACCGCGCCGCTGCTGAACGCCCAGTTCTCGACCTCGCGCGGGATCCTGCGGCAGTTCATCGAGGCCAACGAGGCCGAATTGTTCGCGCTGACCGCGCGCGACGCGGTGGCGGGCGAGCTGGCGGATTCGGTCTATACGGTGGCGACGCCGGACAAGCTCTGCGACATCCGCAATGTCACGGTCGAGGCCGATACCACCGAAGGCACGGTGGCCACGGCCGGGCAGCTTGCGGGCCTGATCGAGCGGTTCAAGTCCGAGCCCGACGCCTGGTTTGACGATGTGCTGATCGCCGAGATGATCTCGCTGGCCAAGCGCACCGGTGACGTGACGCGCAACCCGGTCAGCCTCAAGCGCATGACCTTTACCCAGGACAATTTCTGGACCGCGCATTTCGGCGGGGTCTACCTGTTTCGCAGCGTCAGGCAATCGACCGCCATTTCGGTGGCGGGCAAGCAGACGCTGGGCAAGATGCCGGTGGCGCAGGTGCTGGATTTCACCGACCGTGACCTGATCGCGCGGTTCCTGCAGGACAACGCGCTGGCCGAGAACCTGATCGAGGCGCGCGGCATCGACGCGGCGGCGATCCTGAACCAGAAGATGGATTTCATCGTCGCCGAGGTGGTGAGCAAGCTGGGCGAGGACCTGACCGGCGCGACCCGGCGCGACCTGCGCCAGTTGGGCCGGCGCCATGCGGCCGAGCTGCCGGCCGAGTGGCAGGGGCTGGCGGCGCTGCTGCGCTGGGCCGAGAATGGTGGTGAGTGGCCGACGATCACCTCTGGCCATCCGGCCTATTTCTATACCCTGCGCGCCCGCGACCATGCCGATGCCGATCTGGTCAACCGGCTGCTGGCCGAGCTGGCGCCGCTTGATATCCGGCAGCTGTTCATCTGCCACAAGGAGGCCTTCTATGCCGCCTATTCCGGCTGGGACGAGCGCAAGCGGGCCTATGTCGCCGATTTTCTGGAGCGCGAATACCAGATAGACAAGGCCGGCACCCGCGCCGCGCTCTTTGGCCGCGAGGAGCCGCTGGCCGAGCCGCCGGGGCAAGAGACCCGCAAGGTTGACGACCTGGTCGCCCGGGTCGGCCCCTGGGGCGCAATCAGGAGGAAGTGATGGGACTGATCAAGCTGTTCGTGTTCGGGTTCTTGTTTCTGAGCGTGATCTACCTGTCGGTGTCGGTCTATTCCCGCTCGGTCCGGCGCGAGCGGCTGGAAAAGCGCTGGGACGCGGAAAACCCCGACGGGGGTGATTTGCCGGCCCGCACCGCCTATATCGAGA
Source organism: Pseudomonadota bacterium (assembly GCA_963205075.1). Taxonomy (GTDB): domain Bacteria; phylum Pseudomonadota; class Alphaproteobacteria; order Rhodobacterales; family Rhodobacteraceae; genus KLAP22. The sequence goes on from CAUJIU010000017.1 coordinate 19,318, forward strand.
CCGGTATGGCGAAATACGAAAGCGGCTTTCGCAAGCGGCTGATCGTGCTGATCTACATCATTCCGACCGTTGCGGTAGCGGTCATCCTGTATCTGAACAACGCCAATTGAGGTTCGCCATGCGCAAGGTACTGCTGATCATCCGGGTTCTGGCGATACTGATCGTCGGGGGGTTCCTGCATTATGTCCTGCCCCAGCACGATATCGCGCGGATCACCTCGACCGAGGTCATCCGCACCGATTTCACCCGCTTCAACCGGCTGTTCTACGCGCAGGCGGATAGTGGCAATGCCGAACAGCCGACCCGCGACCTGCGGCTGATCAATACCGAGCGGCGGCGCACCATGCTGTTTGGCTTCATCCCGCGCGACTCGACCGGGGTGATGGTCTATCGTAACGAGGATACCGGCTGGATCTGGCCGCCCTATTTCAAGTTCGACAGTTCCGACCTGCAGGCGACCGCGGCGGCCAATGTCGCGGGCGCCGGCGTCGAACATTGGGTGGTGGTGACCCATTATGGCTGGCGCAACCGGTTTTTCAGCGTCTATCCCAATGCGGTCGCCATTCGCCCCGTGGAGGGGCCCGATGTGCGGATCATCCCCTGGTTCAACATCTTCTTCTTCGGGTTCCTGGTGTTCGGCTGGGCCTTCGCGCGGGCGGTCTGGCGGCAGTTCCGCGAGCGCACGGTCGATCCGGCGCTGGACAAGGCCGGCGATCGCTGGGACGAGGTGGAGGCGGGCGTGGCCGAGCGCAAGTCGCGCCTCAGCCGCTGGCTGGGCACCTGGCGCAAGAAATAGGCCAGGTCAGAGGGGGGCGCTGCCCCCCGCCTGCGGCTCCCCCCGAGGTATTTGTGCCAAAATGAAGGGAATCATTCCCCGTAAGGTATCCAGATCGACTTGACCTCGGTGGCGGCGTCGAGAAACTCGCGCCCCTCGCCGGCCGGACCGGTCCAGTCGCGGTCGCGGGCGTGGTTGACCCAGGTGCGCTTGAGGTTGCCGGCGGCCTTTTTCTCGATGACCGCGGACAGGTCGGTCGAGGAAAAGCTCCAGACCGCGTCGATATCGAGATGGGCGGCGAGTGTCGGGGCCAGTTCGGCATGGCTGCCGGTCAGGATATTGACGACGCCGCCGGGCAGGTCGGACGTGTCGAGCACCTGGTAGAAGTCGGTGGCGGCCAGCGGGTAGGGCTCGCTGGCGACCAGCAGCGTGCGGTTGCCCATGGCGACCGCCGGGGCCATCACCGAGACGAGGCCGAGCAGCGGGTGGCTGTCGGGGCAGAGTGCGGCGATGGTGCCGGTGGGTTCGCGCATGGCCAGAGCCACGCCGCGGATCGGCACGCCATGGGCCTGGCCGTCATACTTGTCGGCCCAGGCCGCATAGGTGAACAGGCGGCGGATGGCGCAGTCGACCTCGGCCGCGCCGGACCTGCCGCCGACCATCGAGTCGATGCGGGCGGCGAATTCCTGCGCGCGGGCCGAGAGATTTTCGGCGATGTAGAAAAGGATCTGGGCGCGCAAATGGCCGGTGGTCCTGCCCCAGCCCCTGGCCGCGTTGGCGGCCTCGACGGCGTTGCGCACGTCCTTGCGGTTGGCGAGGCTGGCATGGCCCAGAAGCGCGCCGCGCGGGCCCCGGACGGCGCGGGAATAGCCGCCGTCAGGGCGGGCCTGCTTGCCGCCGATATAGAGCTTGGAGGTGCGGTCGAGCCCGCCCTCGGGCGCGGCGTCGCCGGTCCGGGCGACGATGGGCTTGAGCGCCGGGCGCGTGCCCCTGGGGCGGGTATAGGCGGTCAGGCCCTCCCAGCCGCCTTCGCGGCCAAAGCCGCTTTCGCGCACCCCGCCGAAGGGGGCGGCGGCATCAAAGAGGTTGGTGGCGTTGACCCAGACCACGCCCGCGACCAGCCTGGGGGCCACGTCGAGCGCGAGGTTGATGTTCTCGGTCCAGAGCGTCGCGGCCAGCCCGTACCGGGTGTTGTTGGCCAGTTCCACCGCCTCGGACGGGGTGCGGAAGGTGGTCGAGACCAGCACCGGGCCGAAGATTTCTTCCTGCATCAGGGTCGATGCGGTCGACAGGCCGGTGATCAGCGTCGGCGGGTAGAAGCAGCCCTGTGCGGGCATGGGGATGGCGGCGCGGTAGGTGGTGCCATCGGTATTGGCATCGACCATGCGGGTGATCGACTGCAATTGCACCGGATCGACGATGGCGCCGATATCGATGCATTTGTCGAGCGGGTCGCCGATGCGCAGCCCGTCCATGCGGGCGCGCAGTTTGGCGTAAAAGCGCTCGGCCACGCCCTCCTGCACCAAGAGCCGCGAGCCGGCGCAGCAGACCTGGCCCTGGTTGAACCAGATGGCATCGCCGAGGCCCTCGACGGCGGAGTCGAGATCGGCGTCGTCAAAGACGATGTAGGGCGACTTGCCTCCCAGTTCGAGCGTCAGCGCCTTGCCGCTGCCGGCGGTGGCCTCGCGGATGCGGCGGCCGACGCCGGTCGAGCCGGTGAAGGCGATCTTGTCGACCGGGGCGTTGACGATCATCTCGCCCACCGCGCCGTCGCCGGTGACGATGTTGACGACGCCTGCCGGAACCCCGGCCTGACGGCAGATATCGGCAAAGAGCAGGGCACTGAGCGGGGTGTATTCCGCCGGTTTCAGCACCACCGTGTTGCCCATGGCCAGGGCCGGGGCGATCTTCCAGGCCAGCATCAGCAGCGGGAAGTTCCAGGGCACGATCTGGCCGCAGACACCCAGCGCGGCGCGGTCGGGCAGTTCCGCTTCCATCAGCTGCGCCATGCCGGCATGGAAGTAGAAATGCCGCTGGGCCAGCGGCACATCGATGTCGCGGCTTTCGCGGATCGGCTTGCCGTTGTCGAGCGTCTCCAGCACCGCGAACAGGCGCGACTGCTTCTGCATCAGGCGGGCGATGGCGTAGAGCACGCGGGCGCGGCCGTGGCCGCCGAGCCTTTCCCATTTCGGCTGGGCCTTGCGGGCGGCGGCGACGGCGGCATCGACATCGGCCTGGGTGGCTTGCGACACTTCGGCCAGCGCCTGCCCGTTGGCGGGGTTGGAGGTGGTGAAGGTGGCGCCCGGTCTGGTGAAGCGCCCGGCGATGAACTGCCCGAAACGGCCGCCATGGCCCTTGATCCAGTCCAGCGCCTCGGTGGCGCTTTCGGGAGCGGGGCCGTATTCCATCGACTCGAAGATTTCCTTGACGGTCATGTGTTACCCCATCGCGTGGCGCCACTGGGCCGAATAGGCGCCGGTGGCGAAATGTTCGAGTTGCCGTTCGATATCGCCCAGCAGCGACGAGGCGCCGAAGCGGAACAGGTCGGGGCGCAGCCAGCGGTCGCCCAGTTCGTCCTTCATCATCGCCAGATAGACCAGCGCGTCCTTGGCCTTGGAGATGCCGCCCGCCGGCTTGTAGCCGACCTTGTAGCCGGTGCGGTCCTGATAGTCGCGGATGGCGCGGATCATGGTCAGGGTAACGGGCAGGGTGGCGTTGACGCCTTCCTTGCCGGTCGAGGTCTTGATGAAATCGGCGCCTGCCATCATGCAGACCAGGCTGGCGCGCGCCACGTTGCGCAGGGTGCCCAGCTCGCCGGTGGCCAGGATGGCCTTGACATGGGCCTCGCCGCAGGCTTCGCGCATCTCGCGCATCTCGTCGTAGAGCGCCTGCCAGTTGCCGGTCAGGGCGTGGCGGCGCGAGATGACGATGTCGATCTCGCGGGCGCCGGCGGCGACGCTTTCGCGGATCTCCTGCAGGCGCAGGTGCCAGGGCGACAGGCCGGCGGGAAAGCCGGTCGAAACCGCGGCGACCGGGATATGGGTGCCTTCGAGCGCGCGCACCGCGGTCTCGACCATGTCGTGATAGACGCAGACCGCCCCGACCGTCAGGCCGGTCATGCCGATCCGGTCGAGCAGCGCGGGCGCGACCGGCTGGCGCGCCTTGGCGCAGAGCCGCTGCACCCGGCCGGCGGTATCGTCGCCCGCAAGCGTGGTCAGGTCGATGACGCTGATCGCCCGGCAGAGCCATGCGGCCTGCCATTCCTTCTTGACGCTGCGGCGGCCGGGCAGGGTGGCGGCGCGGCGCTCGATGGCCGAGGTATTGGCCTGGACGGCATGCACCCAGTCGAGGTCGAGGGCCATGGCGGTGTTGCGCGGCTCGTGTAGCTGCGGCAGCTGGCTGGCGGCGGTGCCCGCCTGGCTGGTCTGGTGGGGTTCGGTCTGCACTCGGGGCCCTCCGGCGGTCCGCCAAAGCGTGGCATGTTGGTGCTGTATTGGCAAGTTTTGACTCTTTGGTCAAATTATCTTTGCCAAGGCTCGGCGGCAGGGCCGGAGGGGGCGGCGATCAGGGCTGGATCACGTCGCGCTGGTGGCGCTTGCGGTATTGCTGCGGGGTCATGCCGTGATGGTTGCGGAACAGCTTGTGGAAGTGGCTGAGATTGACGATGCCGCAATCGGCGGCGATTTCGGCCAGCGGGTCCGGGCTGCCGGTCAGGCGGCGGGCGGCAAAGGCCATGCGCTGGGCGTTGACCACGTCGGACGGGCTCTTGTCGAGATAGCGCCGGGTGGTGCGGCTGACATGGGGATGGGCGCGGCCGGCGACGCGGGCAAAGCCCGCCGCGCCGTCGCGGAACACCGCCGGATCCCTGACCGCGGCGCAGGCGAGCGCCAGCCAGTCGGGCGCGCCGGGGGGCAGCACCTCGCGCTCGGCGGCCAGTTCGGCGCAGAGCGGCAGCAGGAAGCCCTCGGCGGCCAGTGCGCCGCGCGGGCCGCGTTCGATCCGCAGGGCGGCGTGGTTCAGGTCAGCCAGCTGGCGCATGTCGCGGTGCAGGCGCACCGGATCGGGGCCATCGGACCAGAACAGGTGGCCGGCCAGTTGCGGATGGCGGGTCCCGATGGCGGCGATCAGCGCCGGGTCGAACTGGACGGTGACGACCATCGCATCCTCGCCCAGCCCCTGAAGATGGTGGCGGTCGCCGGGGCGGATGAACAGCAGGTCACCCTCGGTCAGGTCCTCGCGCCGGTCGGGCAGGTGGTGGCGCACCGCGCCGTTCTGCACCCAGATCAGCTCGTGAAAGTCATGGCCATGCAGGGCGCGCGCCCGGCGGCGCTCGAGCACCGCGCGGGCGATATGCAGCGAATCTCCCTTGGGGAGAATCCCGGAGATATGCAGGGTGACGGCGTTCATGCCCCTTTCCTAGCACGGCTTGCCGCCGGGGTCGCGGGCGAAAATGCCGCACTGCGGCAAAAGCCGATGTGACAGGCGGCGGAAATGGCGCTAAACCGGGCGCGAACCGCCAGAGGAAGACCTGCCATGCCCATTGACCGCTCCATCAAGATCGCCCCGTCGATTCTGGCCGGCGATTTCGCCGATTTCGCCGGTGAATGCCGCGCCATCGAGGCGCAGGGCGCGGACTGGGTGCATGTCGACGTGATGGACGGGCATTTCGTGCCCAACATCACCTTCGGCCCCGCCACCTGCGCGGCGATCCGGCCGCATATCAAGGGCACCATGGACGTGCATCTGATGATCGCGCCGGTCGATCCCTATATCGAGGCCTTCGCCCGGGCGGGGGCCGATATCATGACCGCCCATGTCGAGGCCGGGCCGCATATCCACCGCACGTTGCAGGCCATCCGTGCCGCCGGCGTGCGGCCGGGGGTGGCGATCAATCCGGGCACGCCGGCCGCGGCGGTGGGCGAGCTTCTGGACCTTGTCGACCTGGTCTGCGTCATGACGGTCAACCCCGGTTTCGGCGGGCAGAAATTCATCCACTCGCAGATCGCCAAGATTGCCGAGTTGCGGGCGATGATCGGCGACCGGCCGATCCATATCGAGATCGACGGTGGCGTCGATACCACGACCGCGCCGCTGGTGGCGGCGGCCGGCGCCGATGTGCTGGTGGCGGGATCGGCGGTGTTCAGGGGCGGCAGCGCCGCGGCCCCCGCCGCCTATGGCGCCAATATCGCGGCGATCCGCAAGGCGGCAGGCGCAGCGCGTTAGGGGGCTCTGCCCCCCGGCCTGCGGCCTCCCCCCGAGGTATTTGGGCCAAAATGAAGGGATCAGCCAGACTTGCCCCTGGTCATCGCGGTGAGCGCGGCGATGCCGCTCTGGCCGAGACCGACCTTGGCGAAGGGCCCGCCGAGGCGGGTCTGGGCCAGGTCCTGCGGATCAGGGGTGACGGCCTTGGCCAGCAGCGCCTCGGCCCAGTCCTCGGCATTGTCCTGCGGGCGGTAGCCCAGGAAGCCGACCTTGTGGTTTGACACCGGGGCGCGCGAATTGGCGCTGACCCCATAGGCGACGGTGAAGCCGGTCGTGGGCGTGTCGACCGCGCGCTGCACCAGCTGCACCATGTCGCGGTAGCTGAGCCAGGTGCCGAGCGCCCGGGCGTTCTGCGGCTCGGGGGTGCAGCTGAGGATGCGCAGGCAGACGGCCTCCAGACCGCGCTTTTCCCAGTACATCCGGCCGAGATCTTCCGAGAAGCACTTGGCCAGCCCGTAGAAGGTATCGGGGCGGTGCGGGGTATCGGTATCGGCGCCGCCATTGGTTTCGGCCATGCCGACGGCGTGGATCGAGGAGGCGTAGACGACCCGGCGCAACCCGTGGCGGTGGGCGGCTTCCCAGATGTTGTAGGCGCCGATGAAATTGGGGCCGAGCAGGTCCTCGAAGGGCTTTTCGTCGACGATGGCGCCGAAATGCACCACCATGTCGGCGCCTTCCAGCAGCGGCGCGATCTGGTCCATCTGGCCGACATCGGCCTGCACGTAGCTTTCGTTGGGCAGGAGCTTGTCGGGCGCGGGCAGGATATCGGTCGAGACCAGGGCCTTCGCCATTTTCGCCAAGGGCGCGCGCAGTTCGTTGCCCAGGTTGCCGCGGGCGCCGGTCAGGACGAGTTTGTTGAGCATTGGTCGGTCTCCTTCAGATCACGGCGCGTTCGATCAGCGGCCTGCCGGCCGCGACACGCTCGTATCCCAGCGGCGCGAGGTCAAGGCTGCGATAGGCGCCGTAGGTCACCAGCTCGGACAGCGCGCGGCCGACGGCGGGGGATTGTTGCAGGCCGTGGCCGGAAAAGCCGTTGCAGAACAGGAAGTTGGGCAGGTCCGGGTGCGGCCCGACAATGGCGTTCTGGTCGAGCGTGTTGTAATCGTAATGCCCGACCCAGGAGTTGATCACCTTGACGCGCTCGAAGGCGGGAACGCGGGTGGCGATGGCGGGCCAGACCTTGGCCTCCCAGATGTTGTGATCCATGGCGAAATCGTCAAGCGCCACCGCGGGGTCGATGTCGGGCGGGCAGCCGGCCATGAAATACTTGCCATCGGTGCGCATGTGCACTCCGGACGGGTCGATGGTCAGCGGCAGATCGCTGCCCAGCGGCTCGGCGGTCTGGAAGATGAAGGTGTAGCGCCGCCGCGCCTCGATGGGCAGGGTCAGTCCGGCCATGGCGGCGGTGAGCGGAGCGCGCGTGCCCGAGGCGTTGATCAGCGTGCCGCAGGCAATTGTCTGGCCGCTGGCCAGCGTCACGGAGGCGACCTTGCCGCCGGCGCGGGTGATCCCGGTAACCTCGGCATGGATGTATTCGGCCCCATTGTGGCGCGCCTTGCGGCGGAACCAGTCGAAGATGGTGCCGCCGTCGAAATAGCCCTCATCCACCGGATTGTGGCTGCCGCACAGGATGCCGTCGAGGTCGTAGAAGGGCCATTGGGCGGCGATCTCGTCGCGGCTGAGGATGCGGGTGGCGGCGCCGAGGCGGTTTTGCAGCACGGCGTTGTCGCGCAGGACCTGCGCAAACTCGGGCGTATCCGCGAGGTAGAGATAACCGAAGGGATGCAGGTGGATTTCCGGCGCGTCCGGGTCATCCATCAGGGCGCGGAAGTTGTGGATGAATTCGGCGCCGAAGCGGCTGATCCTGATGTTGATCTCCGAGCCGAATTGCTGGCGGATGCAGGAATTGGTGTGCGAGGTGGCGGCGAATTCGTAGCTTGGGTCGCGCTCGATCACCAGGATCCGCCCGGTGAAATCGGGGTTGCGCGACAGCCACCAGGCGCAGGACGAGCCCATCATCGCCCCGCCGATGATCACCACATCATAGCTGGAATGGGTGGGCGCGGCGTTCAATCCAGCGCCCCGGCGATCTCGGCCTCGGTCAGCCCGTATTGCGCGCGCGCCGCCTTGGCCGTGATGTAGCCCAGCCGCAGGTCGCGCAGCACCGCCGCGCGGTCGCGTCCCGAGGCCGGGCCGTAGCCGCCGCCGCCGGGGAAGGCCAGTTGCACGCGCAGGCCCTCGGCCACGCGGGTCTTGCCCTTGCCGCCGAGCCGGGTGCCATCGCTGAGCGCCACCGTGGTGGGCGCGCCGTCCAGGCCTGAGGCGCGGCCGCGCGCCGGGTGGTCGACCCGGTCGAACATGGCGGAGAAGTCAAATTCGTGGCCCGCGCGGGCGCCGACTTCCATGTATTGGCCCAGTCCGCCGCGCCAGGTGCCCGCGCCGCCCGAATCGGGGCGCAGCTCCTTGCGCCAGATGATGACCGGGCCGGCATGTTCGGTGGCCTCGACCGGCATGGTCATCACGCCGGACGGGAAGGCGGTGGCATTGAGCCCGTCGAGCGTGGGGCGCGCGCCGGCGCCGCCGGAGTTGAAGGTCAGCACCTCGGCCCGACGGCCACCCGCGCGGGTCGGCCGCAGCGACAGCTGGAAGTTGCAGAGCGCACCCGCGCCTTCGGCAGGGACGGTTTCGGGCAGGATCTGGTCGAGCGCGGCAAAGACCGTGTCGGGGATCAGGTGCCCGATCACGTGGCGCAGCGCCACCGGGGCAGGGCGCACCGCATTGACGATCGAGCCTTCGGGCGCGGAGATGCGGAAGGGCGCGAGGCTGGCCGCATTGTTGGGGATCTCGGGCGCGATGGCGCATTTGAGCGCATAGCAGGCATAGGCCTTGGTATAGACCAGCGGCACGTTGATGCCCTTGGGATCGATGCCCGACGTGCCGGCGAAATCGCAGGTGATATGGTCTTCGGCCACCGAGACCTTGCAGCGCAGATCGACCGGCGAGGCGAAACCGTCGATCTGCATGTGCCCCTCGGCCTGGCGGCGGGGCAGGGCGGCGATGCGCTCCAGCGTGGCCTTGTGCGAGGCGGTCAGGATGAAGTCGCTGATGCCGGTCAGTTCGGCGGCGCCGTATTCGTCCAGCATCTCGCTCAGCCGCCGCTGGCCGATCTCGTTGCAGGCGGCCAGCGCGTAGATGTCGCCGATCAGCTGGTCGGGCTCGCGGGTGTTGACGCGGATCAGGCGCATCAGCGTCTGGTCGACCGTGCCGCGGTCGGCAAAGCGCATGATCGGGATCTGCAGGCCTTCCTCGTAGATCGAGTTGCCATCCGCCCCGAAGCCGCGCCCGCCGATATCGACGACATGCGCGGTGCAGCCGAAAAAGCCTACATGCTTGCCGTGATGGAACGCGGGCGTCACCACGGTGATGTCATGCAGGTGGCCGGTGCCCATCCACGGATCGTTGGTGATGTAGACATCGCCCTCGGCCATGGTCGGCACGCCGATCTCGCGCATGAAATGCGCAATGGCGTCGGCCATGGCGTTGACATGACCGGGCGTGCCGGTGACCGCCTGCGCCAGCATCCGGCCCTGCACGTCATAGACGCCCGCCGAAAGGTCGCCCGCCTCGCGCACCGAGGTAGAAAAGGCGGTGCGCACCAGCGCCTGCGCCTGTTCCTCGACCACCGAGATCAGGCGGTTCCACATGATCTGTTGCGCGACGCTCATGGCAGCCTCCGGATGTCGATACAGCCATCGGCGCGGCCGGTGGCGGTGTAGCCCGCAGGCACGATGACGGTTGTCTCGGACTCGGTGATCGCCGCCGGGCCCGTCACCCGGGCGCCGTCGCCCAGGCTGGCGCGGGCGACCACGGGGGCGGTGACCTCGGTGACGCTGGCGGGGTTGAACAGTTGCCGCCGGCTTTCGACCGGGGCCTGCGCCTCCGACTTGGGTGGCGGCGTCAGGACCGGGCGGGCCATCGGGGTGGTGGCATTGACGGCCCAGACCGTGATCTCGACCGGCAGGCCGGCAACCGTGCGCCCGAAGAGCGCGGTGTAGACCGCGCCAAAGGCTGCCTCCAGCACTGCCGCGTCGGGGGCTGCGGCCTGTGCGGCACTCAGCGTCACCGGCACTTCCCAGCCCTGCCCGACATAGCGCATGTAGAGCTTGTAATCGGCCAGCACCGTCGCATCCGCATCGCAGGAGCGCACGAAGCCTTCGGCCTCGCCGCGCAGCGCCGCGAACAGGTCGGCCGCGGCGGCGGCGTCGAACCGGTCAAGCCGCATGTAGACCGAGCGTGTCGCCTCGAAGGAATAGGGGGCGCGCAGAAAGCCGATGGCAGAGCCGACACCGGCACCCGGCGGCACGATCAGCCGGTCGATCCCGAGCTTTTCGCACAGGCGCCCGGCATGCAGCGGCGCGGCGCCGCCAAAGGCGATCATGGTGTAATCGGCCAGATCCTCGCCGTTTTCCACCGCATGCACGCGCGCGGCGTTGGCCATGTTCTCGTCCACGACCTCCGACAGTCCGTAGGCCGCGGTCAGGGTATCGGCAGACAGGGCCGCGCCCAGATGGGTGTCCAGCGCGGTGACCGATGCGGCGCGGTCCAGCGGGATCGATCCGCCCGCGAACGAAACCGGATCGAGCCGCCCGAGGATCAGGTCGGCATCGGTGACTGCGGGCCGCGCGCCGCCGCGCCCATAGCAGGCCGGGCCCGGCTCTGATCCGGCGCTTTCCGGCCCCACCCGGATCTGGCCCATGACGTCGACATGGGCGATCGAGCCGCCGCCGGCGCCGATCTCGACCATGTCGATGACCGGGATCGAGATCGGCATCCCCGACCCCTTCTTGAAGCGGTAGGAGCGCGCCACCTCGAACACCCGCGCGGTCTTGGGGGCGCCGTCGCGGATCAGGCAGATCTTGGCGGTGGTGCCGCCCATGTCGAAGGACAGGACCCGGTCCAGCCCGTGCCGCCGCGCCACGTCGGCGGCATAGATGGCGCCGCCCGCCGGGCCGCTCTCGACCAGCCGCACCGGGAATTGCGCCGCGCTTTCCAGCGACATGATGCCGCCGCCCGAATGCATCAGGAAGATCGGGCAGGCGGCGCCCGCTTCGGCCAGCCGGGCGCGCAGGCGGCCCAGATAGCTTTCCATCATCGGCTTGACATAGGCATTGGCGCAGGTGGTGTTGAAGCGCTCGTATTCGCGCATCTGCGGCGACACGTCCGACGACAGGGACACCGAGATCCCCGGCAGCCGCTCTTGCAGCACATCGCGGATCAGCCGCTCATGCGCCGGGTTGAGGTAGCTGTGCAGGAGGCCCACGGCGATGCTGTCATAGCCCTTGAGGCGGCCCGCCAGCGCCTCGACCTCGGCCCGGTCGAGCGCGATCAGCACCTCGCCGCCGGCGTTCACCCGCTCGGTCACCACATGGCGGTGCTCGCGCGAGATCAGCGGCTCGGGCAGGCGCAGGTTGAGGTCATACTGCTCGAACCGGCTTTCGGTGCGCATCTCGATCACGTCGCGGAACCCGGCCGTCGTGACCAGGGCGGTGCGCGCGCCGCGCCGCTCGATCAGGGCATTGGTGGCCAGCGTGGTGCCGTGGATGATGCGCGTCAGGCCCGACGGCGCGATGCCCGCCTTGGCGCAGACCTGCGCCAGCCCGTCGAGGATGGCCTCCTCCGGGGCGGCATAGGTGGTCAGCACCTTGGCTGAGACCATCCGCCCCCCGGTTTCCAGAACCACGTCCGTGAATGTGCCGCCGATATCGACGCCGAGATTTGCTGTCTGTGTCATGGCGCGAAACTAGACGCGGGCAATGGCGAAGGGAAGGGCCGCCAGCAGTCCAGATCAGCCTTTGACCGACCCTTCACTAAGGCCAGAGACAAGGTAGCGCTGGGCGATCAGGAACACCAGGGTGATGGGCAGGCCCGACAGGATCGCGGCGGCGGCGAAATCGCCCCAGAGATACTTGAACTCGTTGAGATAGAGCCGCGACCCGACCGCCAGCGTCATCTGGTTTTCCGAGCGGATCAGCACCGAGGCGATGGGGTAATCGTTGATGGCGCCGATGAAGACCAGCACGAACACCACCGCCATCATCGGCACTGCCAGCGGCAGGAAGATCATCCGGAAGGTCTGCCAGGGCGAGGCGCCGTCAATCGCCGCCGCCTTGTCGAGCGCGGTGTCGATGCCGTCGAAATAGCCCTTCAGGGTCCAGATATGCAGCACCACGCCCGACCAGTAGACCAGCACCACCGCCAGATGGCTGTCGATGCCGAGGCTGGGGCTGACCTCGCCCAGCGAGTCGAAAATGGCATAGAGCGCGATCAGCGCCAGCGTGGTCGGAAACATCTGGACGATGAACAGCCCGTCCAGCAGCCCCGCCCGGCCGCGAAAGCGGATGCGGCTGAAGGCATAGGCCGAGATGGTCGAGATCGACAACACGCCCACGGCCGCCAGCAGGCCGAGCTTGATCGAGTTCCACATCCACAACAGCACCGGATAGGGCGGGCTGATGACCGTGCCGTCGGCGCGGGTGTAGTCGAGCCCGAAGGCCAGATACCAGTGCTCCAGCGTCGGGTCGCGCGGGATCAGGTCGCCGATGGTGAAGTTGCCCTCCCGGAACGAGATCGAGATGATCATCAGGAAGGGAAACATGATCAGCGCCAGGAACAGGATCATGAATCCATGCGCGAGGGTCTTCTTGACCATGAGGTCGCGGGGGCGTTCGACGATCATCTGGCGCTCCTGCGGTCGGCGGCCCGGCGCATGGCCACGAAGTTGGCATAGGAGATGATCGCCACCACCAGGAAGATCAGCAGCGTGATTGCCCCGGCAAGCCCGAACTCGGACGAGGAGAAGCCAAAGGCGATGCGGTAGGTGAACGAGGCCAGGATATCGGTCTCGCCGGCCGGCAGCACGGTGCCGGTGATGTCGGGCAGGCCGCGCGTCAGCAAGAGCACCAGCACCATGTTGTTGAAGTTGAAGGCGAAAGACGCGATCAGCAGCGGCAGGAAGGGCGGCAGGATCTGCGGCAGGGTGATGGTGAAGAACACCCGCAGCGCCGAGGCGCCCTCAAGGGCCGCGGCCTTCTTGTGATCTTCGGGCACGGCCTGCAGGAAGCCCATCGCCAGCAGCATCATGTAGGGATAGCCCAGCCAGGTGTTGACGATCAGGATCATCGTCCGCGCCAGGTTGCCGTTGGTGAACCATTCGGGGCGCACCCCGAACAGCGCCTCCAGGATCAGGTTGATCTCGCCGAAATTCTGGTTGAACAGGCCGCGGAACACCAGGATCGAGATGAAGGACGGCACCGCATAGGGCAGGATCAGGAGGATGCGGTAGAGCGGCTTGAACCGCAGATGCGGCCATTGGAGGATCACCGCCAGCGTCAGCCCGATGGCGAATGTGAACAGCACCGAAAGCCCGGCAAACACCACGGTCCAGATGAAGATCTCGACCATCGGCGCGCGGATGCCCTTGGACTGGAACACCCGCTCGAAGTTCTGCCAGCCGATGTTGACCCGCCATCCGGGCGGCACCTTTTCTCCCGCTTCGGTCACGAAAAAGCCCGTCGACCAGTCGGCGGTCAGCCGCGAGCCGTCGGCTGTGCGCTCAAGCGTGTTGGCGTCGATCCGGCGGAACTCGGGGGTCAGGCTGGCGAAGGTGCGCAGGCCGGAATTCTGGATTACCACCCCCTCGGGCGTGGTCAGCGACAACGTCTGCAACCCGGCCCGCAGCTTGATGGCGTCACGCGCCGCCAACAGCCCTTCGGGTTCCGCGGCGGGCGCGAGCATCGCCTCCTCCAGATCGTCGGTTAGATAGACCACCTCCGACAACAGGCCCGATTCGGGCAGCCAGATGCGGTAGCCATCGCCATCGGGCGCCACCGCGAAGGGCTGCTCGGTCGCGGCATCGACAGAGCCGCGCGCCAGCAGGATCTCGGTCGCGCGTTCGTGGGTCAGAAGGTTGAAGGACGAGTAGTTCGTGAAGCCCAGATAGATGGTGTAGAGCACCGGAAAGGCCACAAACAGCATCACCGTGGCCACGCCCGGAAAGATGAAGCGGCTGTTGTAGAAGCGGTTGGCCCCGAACACGATGGCAAATCCCACCGCCAGCGCCAGCAACAGCGCGCCGAACAGCGGCTGGGCGATCAGGTAGAGATTGAAGGCGGCATACAACAACCCGAGTGTCATCGCCGTGACGATGGCCAGGCGCAGATATTGCGGGCTTTCGGGCTGTCGAATGGCGGCTGCCGTGGCGGTCATCGCGGGGTCTCGCACATCGTGGGGCAGGGGCGGCGGATCGCTCCGCCGCCCCCGTTCAAGGGCGTTTACTCGCCCAGGATACGCTTGGCAGCGTCGTTGAGCGCATCAGCCGGGGACTGGACGCCCGAGGTGATGTTGGTCAGCGCCGGGCCCATGGCGGCCCAGAAGGCACCCATTTCCGGGTTGGACGGCATCGGAATGCCGGTGGCGGCATTGGCCAGCGTGGCCGCCACGTTCGGGTTGTCCTGGGCGGCACCGGCCGAGATGTCGGCCAGGGCGCCGAGGTTGGAGTTGGCGTTCCATGCTGCCAGGCCTTCATCGGTCAGCATGTAGTTTTCCAGCAGCTCAACCGCGAGGTCCTTGTTCGGCGAGGCGGCGTTGATCGCGGCCGAGTAGACACCCAGGAAGGCCGGCGAGGGCATGCCGTTGACGCTGGGCAGCGGGGCGACGGCGATGTTGATGCCGGCAGCCTGATAACCGCTCCAGCTCCACGGCCCGTTGATGACCATGGCGACCTCGCCCTTGGCCATGGCGCCGTCCATGACGCCGTAATCCACGCCGGGAGGCAGGACGCCATCGTCAAACAGCGAGCGCAGCACCTCGGCGCCCATGATCGCGCCTTCGTTGTTCACGCCGGTATCGGTGCCGACATAGGAACCGTCGACCTTCTTGAACGAATAGCCGCCATTGGCCATCAGCATCGGCATGGTGAAGTAGGTGTTGTTGTAGTCCCACAGGATCGGGGCCACGCCTTCGGGGGTCTCGAGGCTCGCCAGTTCCTCGAAGGTGGCGGGCGGGGTCGCAATCAGGTCGGTGTTGTAGACGAGGCCGATCGCCTCGACCGAGATCGGATAGCCCCAGATGTTGCCCCCGGCCGAAACGGCGTCCCAGCCGGTTGCCAGGATGCCTGCCTGGAAATCGGCGCTGGGCTCGACCGGCTGGATCAGGCCGCCGGCGGCCCATTCGCCAAAGCGGTCATGCGCCCAGAGCACGATGTCGGGGCCGTCGCCGGTGGCGGCGGCCTGCTGGAACTTGTCGGTCAGCGGGTCGACGACCTCGACCACGACTTCCACGCCCAGATCGGCGGTGAAGGCATCGACGACGCCTTGCAGCTGCTCGTTGCCCTTGTCGGCGCCCATCCAGATCACCAGCTTGCCCTCTTCAAGGGCAAATGCCGGCGCGGCGGTGGACATCAGCAGAGCCACGAGGCTCAGTTTCTTGGTCAGTTTCATGGGTTTCCTCCCTTGGGTTCCCGTTCTTGCCCGGCCCCTCAGGCCGCGGCGGTTTCCTTTGCAGCGGACAGGGCCAGGGCTCCGTCCTCCTCCAGAAAGACAAAGCCATGCGGCGGCAGGGTCAGCTGACCCTGTTGCAGCGTGGCCAGTTGTGGGCCGGTGGCCCGCGCAGTCCCGGCCATTCGCAGGGTCTGCGGCTGGTCGGAAAGGTTGAAGACGCAGGTCAGCGCGGCGTCGCCGGTCATGCGCCTGATGCCCAGAAGCGGCTCGGGCAGGTCGTGAAACCCGGTCTGGCCCAGCCGCAGTTCGGGCCGGGCGCGGCGGAAGGCCAGCGCGGCGCGATAGGCGGCAAGGACCGATCTGGCGTTGCCTTCCTGCCCGTCGACGGCGCGGGCGGCCTGCGGCGGCTTGACCGGCAGCCAGGGCGTGCCGGTGCCGAAGCCCGCATTGACCGCGCCCCGCTCCCAGACCATCGGGGTGCGGCAACCGTCGCGGCCCTTGTTGTCGGGCCAGAAGTCGATGTAGCCCAGATCGCGCAGCTCGTGGAACTCGATCTCGGTCTCGGTCTGGCCCAGCTCCTCGCCCTGATAGATGCCCAAGGACCCCGGAAAGCTGCACAAAAGCGCGATGGACTGGCGCGCCACCGCGTCGCTGTCGCCGCCCGGTTTGGTCCAGCGGCTGACATGGCGCGGCACGTCATGGTTGGAGAAGGACCAGCAGGGCCAGCCATCGGGCGCCTTGGCGAGAAAGTTCTCGATCCGCGAGCGGAAATGCCCGGCGCTGTGATTGGGGCCCAGAAACTCGAACGAATAGGCCATGTGCAGGTGGTCTGTTCCGGAGGTGTATTCCGCCATCACCTCGATCGGCCGCAAGGACTCGCCCACCTCGCCGACCATCATCCGGCCGCCAAACTGGTCCGTCAGCTGGCGCATCCGGTGCAGGATGGCGAGGTTCTCGGGCTGGGTCTTGGAATGGATGTGGTCCTGCGCCTCGTAGGGATTGCCGGGAAATTCGGTCCAGTTGGCGGCCGGATTGTCGCGCAGCGCCTTGTCATGGACGTAGAAGTTGACGGTATCGAGCCGGAAGCCGTCAACGCCGCGCTCCAGCCAGAAGCGCATCGCATCGAGCAGCGCATCGACCACGGCGGGGTTGTGAAAGTTCAGGTCCGGCTGCTCGGTCAGGAAGTTGTGCAGGTAATACTGCCGCCGCCGCGCCTCGAACTGCCAGGCAGAGCCGCCAAACACCGAGGGCCAGTTGTTGGGCGGGGTTCCGTCCGGTCTGGGGTCAGCCCAGACATACCAGTCGGACCTGGGGTTGGTCCGGGTGACCCGGCTTTCCTTGAACCACGGATGCTGGTCGCTGGTATGGCTGAGCACCTGGTCGATGATGACCTTGAGCCCCAGATCATGGGCGCGCGTCACCAGGGCATCGAAATCCTCGATGGTGCCGAAGAGCGGGTTGACGCCGGTGAAGTCCGAGACGTCATAGCCCATGTCGCGGTCGGGCGAGGTGAAGAAGGGCGAAAGCCAGATGGCATCGACGCCGAGCGAGGCCACATGCGGCAGCCGGCGGGTGATGCCCGCCAGATCGCCGATCCCGTCGCCGTCGGTGTCCTGAAAGGAGCGCGGATAGATCTGATAGATCACCGCGTCGCGCCACCATTCCCGCATGCAGTCCCCCC
>CAUJIU010000018.1 GCA_963205075.1 Pseudomonadota bacterium
GGGCTGGCCCCCTCGCACCATGACGCCGCAATCTCCGCAGGACCGCGATTTTCCCTGGTGGCTGGTGGTGGCCGGCGGGCTGGGGGCATGGCTGTTCTGGAACGTGTTGTCCGACGATGTCTATTCCCAGGTGCTGGCCAAGCTGGGGCAAGGGATCGAGATCACCATCTTCGTGACCCTGGTGGGGTTTGCG
Organism: Pseudomonadota bacterium; assembly: GCA_963205075.1. Taxonomy (GTDB): domain Bacteria; phylum Pseudomonadota; class Alphaproteobacteria; order Rhodobacterales; family Rhodobacteraceae; genus KLAP22. The sequence goes on from CAUJIU010000018.1 coordinate 194, forward strand.
CTGGCCTCGGTGATGGGGCTGGGGCTGGCGGTGATGTCGCTGTCGAGCCATATCGTGTTGCGGCAGCTGGCGCGCTTTTACATCGAGATCGTGCGCGGCGTGCCGATCATCGTGCTGCTGCTCTATGTGGCTTTCGTGCTGGCGCCGGCGCTGGTGGTGGCGGCGAATTACCTGCGCGAACCCCTGGGGCTCGAGCCGGTCCGGGGGCGGGATTTCGACCTGATCTGGCGGGCGGTGATCGCACTGACCATCGGCTATTCGGCCTTTATCGCCGAGGTGTTCCGGGCCGGGCTGCAAAGCATCGAGCGCGGCCAGATCGAGGCGGCGGAGGCCCTGGGGCTCAATGGCTGGCACCGGTTCCGGCTGATCGTCTTTCCGCAGGCATTCCGACGCATCCTGCCGCCGCTGGGCAACGATTTCGTGGCAATGGTGAAGGATTCGAGCCTGGTTTCGGTGCTGGGCGTGAGCGATGTGACCCAGCTCGGCAAGGTGACGGCGGCCGGGAATTTTCGCTATTTCGAGACCTACAACGTGGTGGCGCTGATCTATCTGGTGATGACGATCTCGCTGTCGCTGCTGCTGCGCCGGCTGGAAAAGCGGCTGCGGGCGCGGCAGGGGTGATCGCGCCCGTGCCGGGCGCGATGCCTGCGGCGCAGGTATTTTTGCCAAAATGAAGGGGACCGGTGGCAAAACCCGTGATGCGGGGCTAGCTGTCGGGCAAAGGAGACTTTCATGACCAATCCGCTGCTAGAGACCTGGACCACGCCATTTGGGCTGCCGCCCTTCGACCGGATAAGCGACGACCATTATGGCCCGGCGGTCGAGGCTGCCCTGGGCGAGGCGCGCGCGGCGATTGCGGCGATTGCCGCATCGGGTGCGGAGCCGGGTTTCGCCAACACGATCGAGGCGCTGGAACAGGCCGATACGCGGCTGAACGCGGTTCTGGGGGCGTTTTTCTCGGTCGCGGGGGCGGACAGCAACCCTGCGCGGCAGGCATAGCAGCGGGAATTCGCGCCCAAGCTCGCCGCCTTCGGGTCGGAAGTGTCGTCCAACAAGGCGCTGTTCGCGCGGATCGAGGCGCTCTGGGAGCGGCGCGCGGATCTGGATCTGTCGTCCGAGCAGGCGCGGGTGCTGATGCTGACGCGGCGCCAGTTCGTGCGCTCGGGGGCGCTTCTGAGCGGCGCGGCGGAGGCGCGTCTGGCGGAGGTGAAATCGCGTCTGTCGGTGCTGGGCACCCAGTTCGCGCAGAACCTGCTGGCCGATGAAAGCGACTGGGCGATGTCCTTGAACCAGGCCGATCTGGCCGGGCTGCCGGATTTCGTGGTGGCCTCGGCCCGGGCGGCGGGCGAGGAGAATGGCGCGGGCGGGCCGGTGGTCACGCTGTCGCGGTCGCTGATCGTGCCGTTCCTGCAGTTCTCGCCCCGCCGCGACCTGCGCCAGCGCGCCTACGAGGCCTGGGTGGCGCGCGGGGAAATGGGCGGCGCGACCGACAACCGGGGCATCGCCGCCGAGATGCTGCGTCTGCGGCAGGAGCGGGCGGAGCTGCTGGGCTATGGCAACTTCGCCGAGTTCAAGCTCGAGACCGAGATGGCCGGCACGCCGCAGGCCGTGCGCGCCTTGCTGATGGAGGTCTGGGAGCCGGCGCGGTCTGCCGCCCTGACCGACGCGGAGGTGTTGGCCGGGATGCTGGCCGGCGACGGCATTGCCGGGCCGCTGGAGGCCTGGGACTGGCGCTACTACGCCGAAAGGCGGCGCAAGGCGGAACACGACCTGGATGAGGCGGAAATCAAGCCCTATCTGCAACTGGACCGGATGATCGAGGCGGCGTTTTCTTGCGCCAACCGCCTGTTCGGGCTGGAGTTTTCGGCGGCCGAGGGGCCGGTCTATCACCCCGATGTCCGCCTGTGGGAGGTCACGCGCGAGGGCCGCCACCTGGCGCTTTTCGTGGGCGACTACTTTGCCCGCGCCTCCAAGCGGTCGGGCGCGTGGTGTTCGGCGATGCGGGTGCAGCAGCGGTTGGCGGGCGAGATCGCGCCGATTGTCGTCAATGTCTGCAACTTCGCCAAGCCCGCGGCAGGCAAGCCGGCGCTGTTGTCGTTCGACGATGCGCGCACGCTGTTTCACGAGTTTGGCCACGCGCTGCACCAGATGCTGTCGGACGTGACCTACGAGTCGATTTCCGGCACCTCGGTGGCGCGCGATTTCGTCGAGCTGCCGAGCCAGCTTTACGAGCACTGGCTGTCGGTGCCCGGGGTTCTGGCCGAGTTTGCCACCCATTGCGATACCGGCGCGCCGATGCCCGAGGCGCTGCTCAGGCGGCTGCTGGCCGCCACCAACTACGACATGGGTTTTCAGACCGTCGAATATGTCGCCTCGGCGCTGGTCGATCTGGAGTTCCATGACGGCCCCGCGCCCGCCGACCCGATGCAGAAGCAGGCCGAAGTGCTGGAGCAGATCGGCATGCCGCGCGCCATTCGCATGCGCCATGCCACGCCGCATTTCGCCCATGTCTTCGCCGGCGACGGCTATTCCAGCGGCTATTACAGCTACATGTGGTCCGAGGTGATGGACGCCGACGCCTTCGAGGCCTTCGAGGAGGCGGGCGATGTCTTTGACCCGGCCCTGGCCGCCAGTCTGGAAGCCAACATCCTCTCGGCGGGTGGCTCGGACGATGCGGCAGAGCTTTACACCCGCTTTCGCGGAAGGATGCCGGGGGTCGGAGCCTTGCTGCGCGGGCGCGGGCTGGTCCCGGCAGGCTAGGGGCGCGGATCGGAGGGATGGCGCGCCACCCCGACCGGGTCCTTGTGGATCAGCACATCGGCGCGCGGGTAGCGGGCGATGATGGCGCGTCGCAGCGCCGCGCCGATGGCATGGGCCTCGTCAAGTGACTGGGCGCCGTCAAGCTCGATATGCAGGTTGACGAAGGTGGTGCTGCCGGCAACCCGGGTCTTGAGGTCGTGAAACCCGTGCACGCCGGGGAAACTGCCGGCAATTTCGGCAATGCCCGCCAGCGTCTGGGCGTCGGCGCTGCGGTCCATCAGTGCGTCCCAGGCGCTCTTGCCGATGCGGATGGCGCCGACCGTCAGCAGGCCGGCCGCACCCAGCGCCACGATCGAGTCGATCTGGGCCAGCCCGAAGCGCGACGAGGCATAGAGCGCCACCAGCGCCCCGACATTGGGCACGAGATCCCCCAGATAGTGCAGGTTGTCGGCCTGGACCACGCGGTTGCCGGTGCGGGCAATCACCCGGCGCTGCCAGAAGACCAGCCCCAGCGTGGCCAGGATCGAGCCGAGGATGATCGCCATCCCCTGTTCCTCGCGCACGGGCAGCATCACCTCGTCGGCCAGCAGGCGTGATACCGCGGCGACCGAGATCGCCCCGGCCGAGGCCAGGATGAACAGCGACTGGCCAAGCGCGGCCAGATCCTCCGCCGAAGTGTGGCCGAAGGCGTGATCGTCGTCGGCGGGCTTGGCGGCATAGGCAATGGCCGCCAGTCCGCCCAGCGACATCATCAGGTCGAGGCCGCTATCGGCCAGCGTTGCGGCAACCGACAGCGAGCCGGTCTGGGCGAAGGCCCAGAGCTTGGCGATCACCAGCACCAGCGCCACCGTCACCGACAGGATCCCGGCGGAGAGGTTGAGGCGTTTTTCGGTATCGCGTTCAGACATGGTGCAACCTGCTGCGGGAATGCTGTGGCGACGGGATCATTCGCGGATCTCGCCCGGGTCGACGCCCCAGAAGCCGGTCTTTTCCGCCCAGCCACGGTAGCCGCCGGCATTGAGCTGGCACCAGTCGATCGAACAGGAGCCGAGATAGGCGATCACGCCGGCCTCCAGCAGGGCCACATCGGGCGCGTCGGGGTCGGGGCGGCTGTGCAGCGCCAGAAGGTCCTGCATGACCAGCACAGTGCGCTCGCCCGACAGGAGCGAGTAATGCACCCAGCCGCCCTCGCCCTGCTGGTCGATCACCCGCCGCCAGTGGCCGAATTCGGCGATGACCTGCATCGGCAGGCCCCGGCGCACGAAGACCCAGTCGATCCGGTGGGTCAGCGAGGGGCCGCGCCGCACGTTGGTTTCGGCGGTCTTGAGCGAGACGAAGCGCGGCAGCGGCAGGTTGGTCTCCGGGCCGAGCCGGACTTGCGTGGGCTCGTCGGTGCTCTGGGCGCCGAGTTGGGCGGCCGGAATGGCCAGAAGCAGCGCCAGCGTCAGCACCTTTGCCAGGATTCGGATGGGTCGCACTCTGGATCCTGCCTGTCTGTTGTCCTTTTCGGGCCGGGGTTCTTGTGCCCCGTGCCCGCTACGGGCAATCTGCCACCAAATGCGCTGACTTGAAAGCAAGGGAGAGAGCCAGATGCCGGGTAAACGACTGATTGTTGTTGTCACGCGACGGCTGCCCGAAGTGGTCGAGACCCGGATGAAGGAGCTGTTCAACGTCGAGTTGCGCGACGATGACGCGCCGATGACCCGCGAGGCGCTGGCCGATGCCATGGCGCGGGCCGATGTGCTGATCCCGACGCTGACGGACCCGATCGATGCGCGGCTTTTGGCGCAGGCGGGCGAGCGGCTGAAGCTGATCGCCAATTATGGCGCCGGGGTCGATCACATCGACGTGGCGACGGCGCGGCAACGGGGGATCCTGGTCTCCAACACGCCCGGCGTGGTGACGGACGATACCGCCGACATGGCGATGGCGCTGATCCTGGGCGTGACGCGGCGGATCCCGGAAGGCATCGCCAAGATGCAGTCGGGCGATTGGCGGGGCTGGTCGCCGACCGCGCTGATGGGCGGCCGCATCACCGGGCGGCGGCTGGGGATTCTGGGCATGGGCCGTATCGGCCAGGCGGTTGCCCGGCGCGCGCGGGCATTCGGCATGTCGGTGCATTATCACAACCGCCGCCGCCTGCGCCCCGAGATCGAGGAGGCCCACGAGGCCACCTGGTGGGAAAGCCTCGACCAGATGGTCAGCCGGATCGACATCCTGTCGATCAACTGCCCGCATACGCCGGCGACCTTTCACCTGATGAACGCGCGCCGGCTCAAGCTGATGAAACCGACATCGGTGATCGTCAACACCTCGCGCGGCGAGGTGATCGACGAGAACGCGCTGACGCGGATGTTGCGCAGCGGCGAGATAGCCGGGGCGGGGCTCGACGTGTTCGAGCGCGGCCATGACGTCAATCCGCGCCTGCGCGAGTTGAAGAACGTGGTCTTGCTGCCGCATATGGGCTCGGCCACGGTCGAGGGCCGGATCGAGATGGGCGAAAAGGTCATCATCAACGTCCAGACCTTCGCCGACGGGCACCGCCCGCCGGATCTGGTGGTGCCCGGAATGCTCTAGCGGTAGACCTGATCCTCGGACGGAAAGCTGCGCGCCTTGACCTCTTCGGCGTAGCGGCGCACCGAGTCCTCGATCATCGGGCCCAGGTCGCCGTAGACCTTGACGAATTTCGGGGTCCAGGGGTTCATGCCCAGCATGTCCTCCAGCACCAGGATCTGCCCGTCGCACTGGGCGGAAGCGCCGATGCCGATGGTCGGGATGTCGATGGCCCGCGTGATCGCCTGCGCCAGCGGTTCAACCACCCCTTCGACCACCACGGCGAATGCCCCGGCCTCGGCCACCGCCCTTGCATCGTCGATATGCAGCGGCCAGGTATCCTCGTCGCGGCCCTGGGTCTTGAACCCGCCCATGACATGGCTCGATTGCGGGGTCAGGCCGATATGGGCCATGACCGGGATGCCTCGCTCGACCAGAAAGCGGATGGTCTCGGCCATGCGCTTGCCGCCTTCGATCTTGATGGCGCCGCAGCCGGTTTCCTTCATCACCCGCGCGGCGTTGCGGAAGGCCATGTTGGGGCTTTCCTCGTAGGAGCCGAAGGGCATGTCGACAACGATCAGCGCCCGCCTGGTGCCGCGCACCACCGCGCGGCCATGCATGATCATCAGGTCGAGCGGCACGCCGATGGTCGACTCCATTCCATGCATCACCATGCCCAGTGAATCGCCCACCAGAATGAAATCGGCGTAGCGGTCGACGATGGCCGCCGTATGGGCGTGATAGGAGGTCAGCGACACGATCGGCTCGCCACCTTTCCGTTTTGCGATCTGCGGCACGGTATTGCGGCGGATCTGCTCGGTCTGGCTGCTCATTTTCCAATCTCCCTCTGATCGATCAACAGGACGTCCCCGAACTGGGCCGAGATCATGATAGCGGTTTTGCCGCGCAACGGGCCAGCGACGGGTTCCAGAGTCCCGGCGGCCACGATATCGAGCCCGACCAATGTGGCGCGCGGCTCGGCGGCAACCACCGCCCGGATCGCGCCCGCCAGATCCTCGACCGTCGCGCCGTCTTGCGCCAGATCTTCGGCCCGGCCCAGCGCCCGGTTCAGCACCACGGCGGCGGCGCGGTCCTCGGGCGTGAGCCGCATGTTGCGCGACGACATCGCCAGCCCGTCCGGCTCGCGCACCGTCGCCACGCCGGTGATCTTCAGCGGCAGATGCAGGTCGCGCACCATCCGCTTGACGACCTGCAACTGCTGGTAGTCCTTCTCGCCGAAATAGGCGCAATCGGGCTGGACGATGTTGAACAGCTTGGCGACCACCGTGGCCACGCCACGGAAATGCCCCGGCCGCACCAGCCCGTGCAGCATGTTGGCCAGCCGCGTGGTCTCGACGATGGTTTCGTCGCCTTCGGGGTAGATCTCGGAGGCCTCGGGCATGAAGACCAGGTCCACCCCCGCCGCCTCGAGCATGGCCAGATCGGCGGCCTCTGTGCGCGGATAGGCGGCGAGGTCTTTGGGGTCGC
>CAUJIU010000019.1 GCA_963205075.1 Pseudomonadota bacterium
GGCGTGCTGTTTCGCAAGGGCGACGCGTTGCAGGCGCTCAGCGATGTCTCAATCGTCGCCATGGACAAGACCGGCACCCTGACCGCCGGGCGCCCGGAACTGACCGACATGGTGCTGACCGAGGGCTTTGCGCGGCCGCAGGTGCTGGCCGCCGTCGCCGCGCTGGAACTGCGCTCGGAACATTCGATCGGGGCGGCCATCATCCGCGCTGCCGCGGCCGAGGGGCTGGACCTGCCTGAGGTCACCGAATTTGCCTCGATCACCGGCTACGGGGTCTCGGGGCGGGTCAACGGGCAGATGGTGCTGGTGGGCGCCGACCGGCTGATGGCGCGCGAGGGCGTGCCGATGACCGATGTCGCCGCGACCGAGGCCGAGCTTGCCGGCAAGGGCCGCACCGCGCTGTTCGCCGCCATTGACGGCCGGATTGCCGCGGTGATCGCGGTCTCGGACCCGATCAAGCCGTCGAGCCATGCGGCGGTGCGCGACCTGCAGGCCCAGGGCCGCCATGTGGTGATGATCACCGGCGACAAGGAAGCGACCGCGCGCGTCATCGCCCGCGAGCTTGGCATCGACGAGGTGATTGCCGGGGTGCTGCCCGGCGGCAAGGTCGCCGCGCTCGACCGGCTGCGGGCCGGGGGCGGGCGGCTGGCCTTTGTCGGCGACGGCATCAACGATGCCCCGGCGCTGGCCCATGCCGATGTCGGCATCGCCATCGGCACCGGCACCGACGTGGCCATCGAATCGGCCGATGTGGTGCTGATGTCGGGCGATCTGGCCGGGGTGGGCGACGCCTTCGAGATCTCGCGCCGGACGCTGGCCAATATCCGCCAGAACCTGGTCTGGGCCTTTGGCTACAACGTGGCGCTGATCCCGGTGGCGGCGGGCGTGCTGTATCCCGCCTTCGGGCTGTTGCTGTCGCCGGCGCTGGCCGCCGGGGCCATGGGGCTGTCATCGGTCTTCGTGCTCAGCAATGCGCTGCGCCTGCGCACCATCCGCTCGACCTCGGGTGTCGCGCGAAAGCTGGCCAGACCGGCGCTTGCGGAGGCCACGGCATGAATATCGGAGAAGTCGCCCGCCGCTCCGGCCTGCCGGCCAAGACCATCCGCTATTACGAGGAGATCGGGCTGGTGGCGCCGGCGCGCGGCGACAACGGCTATCGCCGCTATGGCGAGAACGACCTGCACCGGCTGGCCTTTGTCGGCCGCGCGCGGGCCTTTGGCTTCAGCATCGAGGATTGCCGCAGCCTGTTGCGGCTCTACGCCGATCCGGGCCGCGCCAGCGCCGATGTCAAGCGCATTGCCAGCGACCATCTGCAACGCATCGACCAGAAGCTGGCCGAGCTGACCCAGATGCGGCAGACCCTGCGGCATCTGGTCCAGTGCTGCGGCGGCGATGAGCGCCCCGACTGCCCGATCCTGTCGGACCTGGCGCGGGACTGAGATCAGCCCCGGCGGCGGCGGCGGGCGTCGCGGGCATCGCCCGCGTCCGACTGCGGCTTGTTGAGCCGGATCCACTGGGCGCCGTTGGGGTCGTTGTTGGTCAGGAAGTTGGCGGCGCGGATCGCCGTCATCTCGCTGCCCGCCTTCGACCTGGTCGATCCGATCCCGAACAGCTGGCAGAAGGTCTCGTCATCCATCCCGGGCGGCAGCATGATGCCCGCGGCCTCGACCTCGGCGCGCTTCTCGGCGATCCTGGAGGCCGGGACGGGCAGGGCGATCGGGTTCATGATGGCGCTGGTCATGCCCGCACCCATCGCCATCGGCAGGAAGGCGTTGTTGATGCCGTGCCGGTTGGGCAGGCCGAAGCTGATGTTGGAGGCCCCGCAGGTGGTGTTGACGCCCAGTTCCTCGCGCAGGCGGCGCACCAGCGCGAAGACCTGCAAACCGGCGGTGCCCATGGCGCCGACCGGCATCACCAGCGGGTCGACCACGATGTCATGGGCCGGAATGCCGAAATCGGCGGCGCGCTCGACGATGCGCTTGGCAACGGCAAAGCGCACATCGGGGTCCTCGGAGATGCCGGTATCGTCGTTGGAGATGGCCACCACCGGCACGTTGTATTTCTTGACCAGCGGCAGCACGAATTCCAGCCGCTCTTCCTCGCCCGTCACCGAGTTCAGGAGCGGGCGGCCCCTGGCGGCCCTGAGCCCGGCCTCGAGCGCGGCGGGAACCGAGGAATCGATGCACAGCGGCACATCGACCAGCCCCTGCACCAGCTCGATCATCCGCGTCATCAGCGGCGGCTCGGTCTCGTTGGGGTTGGGGTTGGAGTTGTAGACCACGCCGGCATTGATATCGAGCACCGTGGCCCCTGCCGCCACCTGCGCCAGCGCGTCCGACTCGACGGTCGAGAAATCGCCCGCTTCCAGTTCGGCGGCCAGCTTCTTGCGGCCCGTGGGGTTGATCCGCTCGCCGATCACGCAGAACGGCTGGTCAAAGCCGATGATGGCAGTCTTGGTCTGGGATTCGACGATGGTGCGGGTCATGGGAAATCCTTGGTGTTGAGATCAGGTTTGCGAGGCCGGAACGCCCGAGGCGCCGCCGTTCTCGATGGCCCAGGTGGCATTGGTCTTGATGCCGCCCAGCGGGAAGAAATGCACCTGTTCGATGTTGAAATCGGGGTGGCGGGCCTTGTGCGCGGCCAGATCGGCGACAAACTCGGTCGGCTCATAGGGCAAGAGCAGCTTGGTCACGTCCATGGCCCGCTTCTGCAGCACCCGCAGCGAGGCGCCGACGCCGCAGGCAATGGCGAACTTGATCAGCGTTTGCAGCTTGGCCGGACCGGCCACGCCGATATGGACGGGCAGGGTGATCCCGGCATCGCGCAGCGCATCGGCCCATTTGATGACCGGCGCCGCCTCGAAGCAGAACTGGGTCGCCAGCGCCATCCTGGCATCAGAGCCGTCGGCGAACTTCTGCTTCCAGCGCAAGGCCTCCATCACGTTGCGGTCCGACCCGTCAGGGTCGATGTCGCGGCTGCCTTCGGGGTGGCCCGCCACGTGCAGGCGCTTGAAGCCCGCCTTGCCGAACAGCCCGGTCTCGATCAGCTGCATCGACGACTCGAACGCGCCATGCGGCTCCTTGACGCCGCCTGCCAGCAGCAGCGCCTGATCGACGCCGGCCTCGCCCTGGTAGCGGGCGATCCAGTCGGCCAGCATGGCCTTGTCCCTGATGATGCGGGCCGGGAAATGCGGCATCACCGCGTAGCCTTCGCCCGCGATGCGCCGGGCGGTCGCCACCATGTCCTCGATGGGCGTGCCCTCGATATGGGCCACATAGACGCGGGTGCCCCTGGGCAACAGGTCGCGGAAATCCTCGACCTTCTCGGCGGTGCGCGGCATCACCTCGATGGAATAGCCCTTGAGAAAGGCCTCGACATCGGCGGCAACCGGGGCCGGCGCGGCCTCCTTGCGTTTGAGGAAGGGGAGCAGGGACATCAGGGCCTCCTTCAGGCGGGTGCGGGGCGGGGTCGGGTCAGTCACGCCCAACCGTCATTGGCGATCAGGGTCTTGAGGCGGGCCGCGTCGAACTCGGCATCGATGCGGGCGGTTTCGGCGGCGGCAATGGCGCTGGCCTCGCCGTCGACGGCATAGGGTTCGCCCTTGCGCCATTCGGCCAGATAGGCGTCGGTGCCATCGGCCCCGACCTTCATCGCCGCGCGGTCGATCGCCTGCTCGAACCGCTCGGGCAGCTGCACCTTGGCGGCAGAGCGCCCCTTGCCCACGATGACCTGGGCCGGGATATCTCTCCAGTAGACGATGGTGACGTCGGGCATCTGATTCGACCTTGCTTGCGTTACGCATGTCTAAGGCCCATTTGCGGGCCGCCGGTGTCGGATTTCGACAAGTTGGGCACATCCAACGACGACATTGCCTAGCAGCCGCGCCGTGCGACCGCCACCGCCTGCCGCTGTCATAGTTCTCATGACGATGCTGAGCCGGCCTTTACAAGCCTTGCGCCAGAACCGGCCCGCGCATAGCCTAGGGACAACTTGATATTGGAGGGCGTACCATGACGCCCAGGCGTCCCATCGGTGCGGGCGCTTTCCCGATAGAGGTCGAGAGGCTCGCACCAGATCCCCCCGACCCGGCGACACTCTATGCGGCGCTGGATCTGGGAACAAATAGCTGCCGGATGCTGATTGCCCAGCCAAAGGGCAGTCAGTTCCATGTCGTGGACAGCTTTTCGAAATCGGTGCAGCTCGGGCTGGGGCTGGAGGCATCGGGCCGGCTCAGCCGCGCCTCGATGAACCGCACCGTCAGCGCCATGCGCATCTGCAAGCAGAAGCTGGAGCGCCACAACGTCAAGCACATGCGGCTGGTGGCCACCGAGGCCTGCCGCCGGGCGACCAATGCCGGCAGCCTGATCGCCCAGGTCGAGCGCGAGACCGGGCTGAAACTGGAAATCATCCAGCCCGAGGAAGAGGCGCGGCTGGCGGTGATTTCCTGCGCGCCGCTGGTTTCCAACAAGACCGAACAGCTGCTGGTGGTCGATATCGGCGGCGGCTCGACCGAGCTGGTCTGGATCGACCTCAGCCACGTGCCCCGCCGCGAGCGTCCGCGCGCCATCATGCGGCTGCATCTGGGCTTCCGTCAGGATCCGGGGCCGTTTGCCGCCGCCAAGGTGGTGGACTGGATCTCGGTCCCGCTGGGGGTGGCGACGCTGCGCGAGCAGTTTGCCGATGTCGAGGACGATTCGGCGCGCTTCGCGCTGATGAGCTGGTATTTCGAGGAGCAGCTGGCCAATTTCTCGCCCTATGCCTCCGAACAGGCCCGCGAGGGGTTCCAGATCGTCGGCACCAGCGGCACGGTGACCACGGTGGCGGCCAGCCATCTCGCCCTCAAGCCCTACGACCGCACCAAGGTCGACGGGCTGCGCATGACCACCGACCAGAACGACGCGGTGATCCGCGGCTATCTGGCGCTGGGCCCCGAGGGACGGCGGACCGACCCGCGCATCGGGCGCGACCGCCAGACGCTGATCATGTCGGGGGCGGCGATCCTGCAGGCGCTGATGCG
>CAUJIU010000020.1 GCA_963205075.1 Pseudomonadota bacterium
CGATCTGCGCACCACCGCCTTCCTGCAACCGGCCCGGCATTTCCTTGAGCAGGCGGGGTTGTGGGAGCGGCTCGCCCCCCATGCCGCGCCCCTGCAGGTCATGCGCATCGTCGATGCCGGCGGCGAGGCGGCCGAGCCGCGCGTGGCGCGCGACTTCGACGCCGCCGATATCTCGTCTGCCCCCTTTGGCTGGAACCTGTCCAACTGGCTGTTGCGCCGCGAGATGGTGGCCCGCATCGCGGAGCTGGCCAATGTCGATTTCCGCCCCGGCACCGGTTTTGCCGGCATGGTCGCCCGCAGCAGCGGCGCGCTGGTGACGCTGAGCGATGGCGCGCGGCTGCGCTGCCGGCTGGTGATCGGCGCTGACGGGCGCGGTTCGGCGGTGCGGCAGGCGGCCGGGATCGGGGTCAGGACCACGCGTTACGGGCAAAAGGCGGTGACCTTCGCCGTCACCCATCAGGCGCCGCATGACAATGTCTCGACCGAGGTGCACCGCACCGGCGGCCCCTTCACTCTGGTGCCGCTGCCCGACCATGGCGGGCTGCCCTGCTCGGCCGTGGTCTGGATGGATCGCGGGCCGCAATGCCTGCGCCGCATGGCGCTGGGCGAGGCCGGGTTCGAGGCCGAGGCGACCGAGCGTTCGGCCGGGGTGATGGGGCCGCTCCGGCTCGCCTCGCGGCGGATGTGCTGGCCGATCATCACCCAGATCGCCGATGCCCTGACGGCCGAGCGCGTGGCCCTGGTGGCCGAGGCCGCCCATGTGGTGCCGCCCATCGGCGCGCAGGGGCTGAACATGTCGCTGGCCGACATGGCCTGCCTGCTGGACCTTGCCAGCCAGTCGCCCGCCACCCTGGGCAGCCCGGAGATGCTGGCCGCCTATGCGCGGCGGCGCCACCCCGAGATCCGGTTGCGCGTGACCGGCATCGACGCGCTCAACCGCGCCTCGATGACCCAGTCGCCCGCGCTGCGCGACCTGCGCGCCAAGGGGATCGAGCTGCTCTATGGTGTGGCGCCGGTGCGGCGGCAGCTGATGCGGCTGGGCCTGGGCGTGCGCGACTAGAGAACCTGGTCCAGCACCCCGGTCAGCCGCGCCACGGTGCCATCGACATCGTAGAGCTTGTCCAGCCCGAACAGCCCCAGACGGAAGGTGCGGAAATCGGCCGGCTCGTCGCATTGCAGCGGCACGCCGGCAGCGATCTGCATCCCCAAGGCCGCGAATTTCTTGCCGTTCTGGATCTCGGGGTCATCGGTGTAGCTGACCACCACCCCCGGCGCGCCGAAACCGGGGGCGGCCACCGAGCGCACGCCCTTGCGCGCCAGATAGGCCCGCACCGCCTCGCCCAGCTCCCATTGCGCCGCCTTGAGCCGCTCGAACCCGTAGGCGCGGGTCTCGGCCATGGTGTCGCGGAAGGCGCGCAGCGCATCGGTCGGCATGGTGGCGTGATAGGCATGGCCGCCGTTCAGATAGGCCTCCATGATGGTCAGCCATTTCCTGAGGTCGATGGCAAAGGAATTGCTGGTGGTGGCGTCCAGCCGCGCGCGGGCCCGCTCCGACAGCATCACCAGCCCGGCCGATGGCGAGGCCGACCAGCCCTTTTGCGGCGCCGAGATCAGCACATCCACCCCGGTCTTGCCCATGTCGACCCAGACGCAGCCCGAGGCGATGCAGTCCAGCACCAAAAGCGCGCCGACCTCATGGGCGGCAGCGGCAAGCGCGGCGATGTAGTCATCGGGCAGGATCAGCCCGGCGGCGGTCTCGACATGCGGGGCAAAGACCACGTCCGGTTTCTCGGCGCGGATGGCGGCGGTCACATCCTCGATCGGCGCCGGGGCGAAAGGGGCGCGGCTGTCATTGCCGGTCTGGCGGGCCTTGAACACGCTCATCGCTCCGGCAAAGCCGCCGGCCTCGAAGATCTGGGTCCAGCGGTAGGAAAACCAGCCGTTGCGCACGATCATCACCCGGGCGCCGGACCCGAACTGGCGGGCCACCGCCTCCATCGCATAGGTGCCGCCGCCGGGCACCAGCGCCACGTGATCGGCGGCATAGACCTCCCTGAGCATGCCGGCGATGTCGCGCATCACCTGTTGAAAGGTCTGGCTCATGTGGTTGAGCGAGCGGTCGGTGAAAACGACCGAGAACTCCATCAGCCCATCGGGATCGACTGGCATGCGCGTCATGGCTGGCTCCTTGCTGTTTCCAGATGGCTAGACCCTGGCCCGCCAAAACGCAATCAGATCGGGCCGGGCCGCCATTCTTCGGACAAGAGCACATTGGCCTCGACATCGCCAACTCCCGGCAGGGTCATGATCCGGCGGCGCAAGACGCGCTCGAAATCGGCCAGGTCACGGGCGACGACGCGCAGGCGGTAGTCGTAAAGGCCCAGCACATGCTCGACCGTCTGCACTTCGCGGATCGCGCTGACGGCGCGTTCGAAATCATCCAGGCTGACGCGCCCCTTGGTAGCCAGCTTGATGCCCAGAAATACCGTGACGCCAAAGCCCAGCTTTTCGGCGTCAAGAACCAGGCTCTGACCCTCGATCACCCCCAGATCGCGCAGCCGCCTGATCCGCCGCCATGTCGCGGGTTGCGACAGGCCCAACCGTTTGCCAAGCAGGCTGGCGGGCTGACCGGCATCCTGAACCAGCGCCCGCAGCAACTTGCGGTCGATGTCGTCGATCTCGGTCACAGCGGCAGCGCCAGATCGTGCTTGACGGTCGAAAGCGTCATCAGCGCCTCGATGTCGGCGATATGCGGCAGGGTCAGGATGCGGGTGCGGTAGATGTCCTGATAATGCGCGAGATCGCGCCCGACGAGCGAAAGGCGCACGTCGACCCGGCCGAGAAAGGTCTGGATCTCGATCACTTCCGGCACTTCGCGGGCAAGAGCCAGGAAATCGTCAAAGGCGCGGGCGGCGGTCTTGTCGAGCGTGACGCGCAGCGAGACATGCACAGCGTAGCCCAGCGCACGCCAGTTGATCCGCGCCTGAGTGCCACGCAGCACCCCGTCTTCGCGCAGCTTGTCGAG
>CAUJIU010000021.1 GCA_963205075.1 Pseudomonadota bacterium
TCAGCGTCTGCGGGGTCACCGCGGCGATGATATGCGTCAGGTTGACGACGACCCCCGTGACCAGGGGGCCGGCCTCCTCTCCCAACAGCAGATGGACCAGCACGATGAGCGCGACGAACAGGGCGAGCACTTCGGTTATCCGAAGAAACAGTGCCTTGATCGAGGCGAGCACCCGTAGAGTGAAGTCCATTATGCGGCCCCGGCAGCTGGGAGAGGAGTATTCTTAGCTTACTTCTTCTGGATCAGCCAGAGCACCACGCCGAGCGAGATGAGGCCAGCGAGGCCTGCGCCACCGAGGGTCGTGACCAGGCTGGTGATGTTGCCCACGACATCGCCCAGGAAGGACATGTTTGCCGGACCCACCAGCAGCGACGCTACGATTGCCAGCGCCAGAAGGCCGATCCCGATGTCGGTCAGTGCCGAGATCCACTTTTTCGCGTTATCCAACATTTCTTAGTTCCCTGTTTGATTTGGCGACGAGGCAATATGCCACGCCCGCGACGCAATTGAGTAGGCGAATTTCCGCTCACGTCAACATATATCGCACTAATTGCCGGAATCCTCAGGATGTGGTATCAAACCGCCACATTTCGCGCAGAAAAACGCCGGTCGAAATCGCCTTTTCACCGCTGTCTGGTTGTGTCCCAAAGTTGAATTGACACCCGTTTGGCCCGAGCCGGACCCGAGTCGCGCGCCCTATCGCACCGGCTCGAACAGCGCGTCTTGCAGCGTGCAATCGCGGCGGACATCGCTGCCGCAGGCGCGAAAATCGAGGTCGCGGGTCAGGCAGATCCGGGCCTCCTGAATGTGCCCCGAGGCGCAGGTGATGGTGATGCCCGCGGCGGTCAGGCCGGGATTGTCCCGCAGGAAGGCCTCCTCGATCAGCGCTGCCGGCAGGCGCACGGTCCGGTCGAGGCGGGCAAATTCCACCGGGATCCGGACCCGCGCGAACGCCGCGCGCAGCTCGGAAAAGAACCGGGCAGGACCGAGGCCCGAGCAGGATCCGTGCTTGTCCCACTGGTGCCAGGCCGAGCCGCTGCTGCCCATGATGTCAGCCATGGCCTCCGTCTGGCTGCGGCTTGGCGGCGCAAAGCTGTTGCGGCAGTAGTCGGGCCAGCCGCTTTCGTATTGCGGCCAGAGGCCGTGGGCCACCCAGCCGAAATCCCGCGCCGGATCGCATTGCGGGGCGGCGCTGCCGCGTCCTTCGGTGCTGCACCAGTTGGGCGCCCAGCTGAGCGACAGCACGTAATAGTCGAACTCTCCGCTGGTGCCACCGGCGCGAAGCGGGGCGGCGGCGACGGTCAGGGCGCAGAGCAGGCCGAAAATCAGGCGCGGCATTTTGATCTTTCCTATTGGTCGGGTGGCGACTATATACCGCCCGAGTTCCCCGACAACGAGAACTGGACCCTCCGGGGTCCGCCCCGGACCGGGGCCGGGGGAAGATTTGTTTGCAAGGAGACCGACCCATGTCTGACAAACCGCTGATGGCCAAGGCCACCGCAGTCTGGCTGGTGGACAACACGACGATCAGTTTCAGGCAGATTGCCGATTTCGTCGGCATGCACGAGCTCGAGATCCAGGGCATCGCCGATGGCGATGTGGCGACCGGCGTCAAGGGTTTCGACCCGATCGCCAACAACCAGCTGACCGAGGACGAGATCGCGGCGGCCCAGAAGGACCCGCTGCACAAGCTCAGGCTGAAGTTCAACCCGGCCGCGGTCGGCGAGGAAAAGCGGCGCGGCCCGCGTTACACCCCCTTGTCCAAGCGACAGGACCGTCCGGCCTCGATCCTGTGGCTGGTCAAGTTCCACCCCGAGCTGACCGACGGCCAGATCGCCAAGCTGGTGGGCACCACCAAGCCGACCATCCAGGCAATCCGGGACCGCAGCCACTGGAACATCTCCAATATCGACCCGATCGACCCGGTGGCGCTGGGCCTGTGCAAGCAGTCCGAACTGGACACGGCGGTGCAGAAGGCCAACGCGCGCAAGGCCAAGGAAGGCGGCGTGATGAGCGACGACGAGCGGCGCAAGCTGGTCTCGACCTCGCAGAGCCTCGGCATGGCGCCCGAGCCCAAGATCCCCAGCTCGATCGCCGGCCTCGAGACCTTCACGCTGTCGGAAAACACGGCGCCGGATGAGGATGAGGAGGACAAGGCGGTCAACGCCGACAACCTGTTCAACCTGCCCGATCTGGACGAAGACGAGGATGACGACGACCGCTGATCTGGCGGCCGTCTGACCGGACCCGACCCCCGGTGCGCCCGACAGGCCGCCGGGGGTTTGCTTTTGGCACAGCCGTCAGAGCGCGTGGCGGGCCTTGAGCGCGGCGGAGATGGTGCCGTCATCGAGGTAATCCAGCTCGCCCCCCACCGGCACGCCCTGCGCCAGCGAGGTCACGGTGACCCCCGGCAACTGGTCGGCGATGTAATGGGCTGTGGTCTGGCCATCGACCGTGGCGCCAAGCGCCAGGATCACCTCGGTGACGGCCTCGTCCGCGATCCGGTCCACCAGCTTGGGAATGCGCAGCTCGTCCGGGCCCACGGCATCGAGCGCCGAAAGCGTGCCGCCCAGCACATGGTAGCGGCCCTTGAACACCCGCGACCGCTCCATCGCCCAGAGATCGGCCACGTCCTCGACCACGCAGATCTGGCCGTTGGCGCGCGCCTCGTCAGCGCAGATGTCGCAGATATCGGCGGTGCCGATATTGCCGCAACTGATGCATTCGCGCACCGTGGTGCCGACCCGGTGCATGACCTCGGCCAAAGGCAACAGCACCAGCCCGCGCTTCTTGATCAGGTGCAGGACCGCGCGCCGGGCCGAGCGCGGGCCGAGGCCGGGCAGCCGCGCCATCAGGGCGATCAGGGTCTCGATATCCTGGGTATGGTCGGTCATCTTGCCGCTCCCCTGCGGGGGCGGCAGCCTCCGGTGGAGGTATTTGCGCCAAAATGAAGGGCGCAGGTCCGCATCAGAAGGGCAGCTTCATGCCGGCAGGCAGGCCGAGCCCTTCGGTCAGGCGCGACATTTCCTGCTGCGACCGTTCGGCGGCCTTGGCCTGGGCATCCTTGACGGCGGCAAGGATCAGGTCCTCGACCATTTCCTTGTCGTCGGAGGAGAAGATCGACGGGTCGATGGACAGCGATTTCAACTCGCCCTTGGCGGTGGCGGTGGCGGTCACCAGACCCGCGCCCGAGGCGCCCTCGACCGTGATGCGCGTCAGGTCGTCCTGCAGCTGGGCCATCTTGGCCTGCATCTCTTGCGCGGTCTTCATCATCTTGGCCATGTCGCCAAGTTGGCCTAGTCCCTTGAGCATGTCTGATCTCCTGCATTGGTTGCCTGCCAGATAAGCCGGGCCGGGCGCGGTCTCAAGGATTTACTGGTCCTCGAACGGATCCCATTCGTCATCGACCTCGGCCAGCAATTCGGCGCTGGCTGCCTGGGCCTCGGCCGCGGGGGTGCGGATGGCGGTGATGCGGGCCCGGGGAAAGGCGCGCAGCACCGCCTGGATCATCGGATGGGTTTCGGCCTCCTGCCGCAGCGCGGTTTCCTGCGCGTCGCGCAGGTCCGCGATGGTGGGCGCGCCACCCTCGTTGACCAGCGAGACCGCCCAGCGGTTGCCGGTCCAGGCCTGCAGGCGCGCGCCCAGCCTCTGGGCCAGATCGGCGGGCGCGGAATCGGAGGGCACGAATTCGATGCGGCCGGGCTGGTAGCGGGCCAGGCGCAGGCCGGTTTCCACGTCGACCAGCAGCTTGACGTCGCGATGGGCGCGGATCAGCGCGACCACATCCTCGAAGCGGGCAAAGCGCGCCAGCGCGTCGGGGTCGGGCCGCGGGGCAAGTTGCGCCACGGGGCCCGGGCCGCTGGTCGTCCGGGAAGCCTGCGGCGCGGCGGCCTGGGTCTGGGTGGTGGCGGGCGCGGCGCGCGCCCCGCCGCGCGGTCCGCCGCCCTGGGGAGGGGTGGCATCCTGCAGCTTGCGCACCAGTTCCTCGGGCGAGGGGAGGTCGGCCACATGGGTCAGGCGGATCACCGCCATCTCGGCCGCCATCATCGAGTTTGGCGCCTGGCTGACCTCTTCGAGCGCGCGCAGCAGCATCTGCCACATCCGGGTCAGCACCCGCATCGGCAGGCCGGCGGCCATCTTCTGGCCGCGCGCGCGTTCATCGGGGCTGATGGTCGGATCGTCGGCCGCCTCGGGGGTGATCTTGATGACGCTGATCCAGTGGGTGATGTCGGCCAGATCGCGCAGCACCGCCAGCGGATCGGCGCCATCGGAATACTGGCCTGACAGTTCGGTCAGCGCCGCTGCCGCCTCGCCGCGCAGGATGAGATCAAAGAGGTCCATGACCCGGCCGCGATCGGCCAGTCCCAGCATGGCGCGGACCTGATCGGCGGTGGTCTCGCCGGCGCCGTGGCTGATCGCCTGATCCAGCAGCGAGGTGGCGTCGCGGGCGGAACCCTCGGCGGCGCGGGTGATCAGCGCCAGCGCGTCGTCGCTGATTTCGGCGCCCTCGGAAAGCGCGAGCCTGCGCAGGAGCGCGATCATCACCTCGGGCTCGATCCGGCGCAGGTCGAAGCGCTGGCAGCGCGACAGTACCGTGACCGGCACCTTGCGGATCTCGGTGGTGGCGAAGATGATCTTCACATGCGCCGGCGGCTCTTCCAGCGTCTTCAGCAGCGCTTTGAAGGCGCTGGTCGAGAGCATGTGCTCCTCGTCGTTGATGTAGATCTTGTAGCGCGCCGAGGCCG